>JBBSJO010000013.1:0-41539 GCA_038257185.1 Rhodobacterales bacterium
ACCGCTGCGCTGATCGCCGCGCGGGACGGCCCGGTGGCGGCGGATGTGATTGAATGGCACCGCCTGCGTGCGGGTCACGGCACCTATGCCGAGGTCCGCGCCTTTCTCGACCGCCGCCCCGACTGGCCGGGCGAGGACTACCTGCGCAAGCAGGCTGAAGAGGAGGTGCTCAAGCAGGACGACGCCGCAATCCTGAAATTCTTCGACGAGATGCCGCCCCAGAGCCCGCGCGGCGTACTGGCACAGGCCGCTGCCCTGATCCGCGCCGATCAGAACGGCGAGGCGGACGCAAACCTGGTGCTGGCCTGGCGCACCATGCCGATGAATGCCACCTCTCAGGCGTTGTTTCTGGCCGGGTATGCGGAACTGCTGAAACCGCATCACCGCGCGCGCCTCGATGAAATGCTGTGGCAGGGCGCGCAGGAAGCTGCACGGCAGATGTTCGATCTGGTCAGCAAGGACGACAAGGCACTGGCCGAGGCGCGGATCGCCCTGCACAAGCGCGCGGGCAACGTGAACGCGCTGATCGCCGCCCTGCCCGCCAACAAGTCGGGCGATGCGGGCCTCGCCCACGATCGTTTCGAATGGCGGCTGCGTAACAACCTCGCGGGCGACGCCAAGGCGCTGCTGCTCGAACGGTCCACCAGTGCTGAAGCGCTGGGTCAGCCGGGAGCATGGTCCAACCGCCGTCGTGCGATGGCGCGTGACGAGATGCGGTCGGGCGATCCTGCCACGGCCTACAAGCTCGCCTCGCGGCATTTTCTGATCGATGGCTCCGACTTTGCAGACCTGGAATGGTTGTCCGGCTACATCGCGCTGCGCTATCTCAAGGACCCCGAACTCGCGCTGCAGCACTTCATGGCCCATGACGGCGCGGTGGAATCGCCGATCAGCCAGGGCCGCGCCGGATATTGGCGCGGGCGCGCGCGCGAGGCGATGGGGGACAAGGAGGGCGCTGCCAAGGCCTATGCCATGGGGGCCAAGTACCAGACATCCTTCTATGGGTTGCTGGCCGCCGAACGGGCAGGTCTGCCCTTCGATGCAACGCTCGCGGGAGAGGCCCCCAAGCGGGACTGGCGCACATCGCCGCTGGCCTCCGCCCCGCTCTTCGAGGCGGGTCTGCTGTTGCAGGCCTCCGGTGAGCTGTCGGTGGCAGAGCGGTTCTGGACCCACCTCGCCGACCAGTTGCTGAGCGACGATCTGGCCCTGCTGGGTCAGGCGGCGATCGACATAGGTCAGCCGCATCTGGCGGTGATGATCGGCAAACGCGCCGCACAGCGAGGTCTCACCATTGCCGCGCCCTATTACCCGCTGCATTCCCTGACCCAACTGGACCTTGGCATGGTCCCCGAGATGACACTCTCCATTGCGCGGCGGGAGAGCGAATTCGACCCCGTCGTGCAAAGCAGCGTAGGCGCCCGCGGGCTGATGCAGATCATGCCCGCCACCGCGAACGACGTGGCGCGCGACCTTGGCATCAGCGCGTTGCACACGACCGACCGGCTGACCGCCGATCCGGATTACAATGCCCGTCTGGGGGCGACCTACCTTGCCCAGATGGCGGGGATGTTCGATGGCAACGTGTCCATGATGGCGGCGGCCTATAACGCCGGTCCCAGCCGCCCGATCCGCTGGATGCAGAACTACGGCGATCCCCGAAAGGGCGAGGTCGACATTGTCGACTGGGTGGAAATGATCCCCTTCCGCGAGACCCAGAACTACGTCATGCGCGTGACCGAAAGCCTGCCGGTCTACCGGGCGCGGCTCGGTAAGGACCCCCTGCCGATCCCTTTCTCAGAGGAGCTAACCGGCGCGACGCTGAAGGCTTTCGCGCCAAAAGGTAAATAGCCCCGCCGCCACGATGACCCCCGCCCCGATGGCCACGTTCAGGCGCACCGTCTCGCCGAAAAGCGTGATGCCGATGATCGAGGCGAACACCAGTTGCAGGTAGGCGAAGGGCTGCACGGCACTCGCCTCCGAAACCTCGTAGCAGCGGATCAGCAGCCAATGCCCGGTGACGCCCGTGATGCAGAGGCACGCCATATAGCCCCAGTCGCGCAGGCTCATCGGTTCCCAGAACCACAGGCCCACGGCGGTCATCGCGACCGATCCCGCCACGCCCGTCCAGAAGAAGCTCGTCGCGGTGCTGTCGTCCCGCGCCACGTACCGTGTGAGCAGCCCGTAGACCGCGAACATCGCGGCAGCCAGGAGCGGGATAGCCGCCGCAGGATCGAAGACGGTGACGCCCGGTTCCAGGATGATGAGCACCCCGATGAAGCCCACCCCGATCGCCGCCCACCTGCGCCAGCCAACCTTTTCACCCAGAACAGGGCCTGACAGCGCCGCGACCAGCAGCGGATAGCAGGTGAAAACTGCGTGACTTTCCACCAATCCAAGGATCGTGAAGGCCGCCACCATGACGCAGATTTCGGCGGCCAGCAGCAAACCACGGGCGGCCTGCAACACCGGTTGCGCTGTCCGCGCGGCAGCGCGGATGCCACCCGCCTTGCGCCGCGCCAGCGCGATGACGAAGGCCGCGAAGAACCAATAGCGGATCATCACCACCATCAGCACGTTGTACTCCCCCGCCAGATGGCGCGAGAGCCCGTCCTGCACCGCGAAGACGAAGGTGGTGGCGACCATCAGGCCGATGCCCAACGGTATGTTGTTCGACTGGCTCATTCCGGCAGGACCGCGCGTGTCATATGGCGCTTGCGCCCGTATCCCTCGTGCCGCGTCACCTCGAAGCCCGCGTCCGCCAGCCCACGCCGCACGAACCCGGCGGCGGTATAGGTTGCCGCTGTCCCTTTGGGCGCGGTATGCGATGCCACGTCGCGCATGAGGTCGGCGGACCAAAGCTCCGGATTCTTGGCGGGAGAAAACCCATCGAGAAACCACGCATTCGCCCGCCCGTCCCAGCGGGGCAGCGTCGCGCGCGCGTCGCCTATGATGACCTCGGCCCGCAGCCCCGGCAGGTCAAAAACGCCCCCGGCCTGCCGCCATGCAGCGGCCAACAGGTCGCGCCTGCCGTCGAAGTCGGGAAAGCTCTCGTGCGCCCGCGCCATGTCGTCCGGCGTCATCGGAAAAGCCTCGAAGCTGGTGAAGTGCAGAGCCCCCGCATGGCCCGCGCGCGCCCAGGCCTCCCAGGCGACGAGCAGGTTCAGCCCGGTGCCGAAGCCAAGTTCCGCGATCTGGAACCCCGTGCAGAACCGTGCAGGCAAGTCGTTTCCGGCGAGAAAGACATGCTCCGTCTCAGCGACGCCGTCATCGAGGCTGAAGAATGGGTCATCGAACCGGGTCGACACGGGCACGCCGCCTTCGCGCCACGTGATCTGATCGGTCTGGTTCTGCACGGTAGCACCTAGTAAGGGGGTCGGGTCGCGCGGACACTGCGCAAAGGGGCTGGCAATGGCAATGGCCGAAATCACCATACGCGGGGCGGGAATCTTCGGCCTCTCCATCGCATGGGCCTGCGTCCGACGGGGCGCGCGCGTGCGGGTCATCGACCCCCATGGTGCCGCGTCGGGGGCCAGTGGCGGCATAGTCGGCGCATTGGCGCCCCATGTGCCCGAAAACTGGAACCCCAAGAAGGCGTTCCAGCTTGAAAGCCTCCTGATGGCCGGGACCTTCTGGGCGGAGGTCGAGTCTGCGGGCGGTGGGTCGTCGGGCTACGCAAGGGACGGTCGGCTGCAACCCATCGCCGATGATCACGCCCTTGGGCTTGCCCGCCAGCGCAGAGACACCGCCGCGACGCTCTGGCAGGATCACGCCCGGTGGGAGGTTGTCCGCGCCACCGCCGCCTACTGGCAACCGAACAGCCCCAGCGGCTGGCTGATCCGCGACACGCTGAGCGCGCTGATCCATCCGCGCCGGGCCTGCGAGGCGCTGGTCCGCGCACTCGACGCTGCCGGTGTTCGGGTGCTGCCGGACGGGGCCGACGAGGGTCGCACACTCTGGGCCACGGGGGTCACGGGGCTGGAGGAGATGAACGCCACTCACACCCGTGAAGTCGGCGCAGGCATCAAGGGTCAGGCCGCGTTGCTGGATCACGATGCGCGCGGGCTGCCGCAGCTTTTCGCAGGCGGCGTCCACGTCATCCCCCACGCCGATGGCACCGTCGCCATAGGCTCCACCACCGAGCGCGAATTCGCCTCTCCCGATGAAACCGACGCGCAACTCGACGACGTGATCGCCGCCGCGCGCGCCGCCGTGCCTGCCCTCGCGGATGCGCCCGTCATCGCCCGCTGGGCCGGCCTCCGCCCCCGCAGCCGCAGCCGTGCGCCGATGCTGGGGCCCTGGCCTGAGAGGTCGGGTCACTTCATCGCCAACGGAGGTTTCAAGATCGGCTTTGGCATGGCCCCGAAAGTCTCCGAGGTCATGGCCGACCTTCTTCTGGAGGACCGCGACGCAATCCCGCAGGGCTTCCGCGTCGAGGACAACCTCTAGACTCCCATTCTAGACGCTGGCCACCATGAACTGCCGCCCGTCCCGTCCCCGCACCCAAAGGTCGCGGCCCTTGCGGCAGATTGTGGCCCCTTCGGTATGCATCAGCGGCGCCGTTGCGCGAAAAGTGAAGGTGTCGAGTGGTCCGAGATCACGCTCCGCCTTCAGCAGAAGCAACTGCGCCAGCAGGGGGCCGTGGACGACAAGACCGCCGTAGCCCTCGACCTCTCTGGCGTAGTCCAGATCGTAGTGGATGCGGTGCCCGTTGAGCGTCAGCGCGGAGTAACGGAACAGAAGTGTTGAGGTGAAGGTGACGTCTTCGCTCGTTTCCTCATCGGTCCGCGCCTCCGGTGGCTTCAATATCGGTGCGTCCCGCACCGGGTCCTCGCGATAGACGAGGTCCTGCCATTCCGTCAGGCAGAGCACCCCCTCCTGCGTCACTTCGTGCCGAAGCGTGACAAAGCCAAGCGGGCCGGTCCTCCCTTCCTTGCGCTCGGAATGTTCGCAGACCGTCACCCTGACCGCTTCCACCCCCGCCCGCAGCGGCGCGTGGAACTGCAATCGCCCGCCCGCCCACATCCGGCGTGGCAGGCCCATGTCCGGGATCAGCCCCCCGACCTTCGGGTGCCCGTCGCGGCCAAGGTGCGCGGGCGGTTCAGGCGTCCAGAAGTAGATCTGGTGGAAGAAAGGCGGGAGCGCATCGCCCGCGCCGATCCGCCCCGTCAATGCCAAAACCGCCAGCAGGGCCGCCGCACGGGCGGGGTCCATCACATCGCTTTGACTCGCGCTACCGGGCTGTGCACTGTCCATGCATCGCTTTTATCCCGAGGAAAGACGATGCCGCAATCCACCCCCCGCCTGCGGGCACTCGACCATCTGGTGCTGACGGTCGCCGACATCCCCACGACAATGAAATTCTACATCCATGTCCTCGGCATGCAGGGCCAGAAATTCTCTGCGCCAGGCGGCGCGACCCGATGGGCGCTGCTCTTCGGCACGTCAAAGATCAACCTGCATCAAAAGGGCCGCGAATTCGATCCCAAGGCGGCGCACCCGCAACCGGGCAGCGCCGATCTCTGCTTTCTCACGGAGACCCCCCTCGGGGACTGGGTGCGCCACCTGACCGCCCTCGGCATCTCGATCGAGGACGGGCCGGTGCAACGCAGCGGAGCACGCGGACCGCTCATGTCCATCTACCTGCGCGATCCCGATGGCAATTTGATCGAAATCAGCATGCAGGACGACTAGATCAGCGCCCGCAGGGATTTCATCAGTTCGGTCAGTTCCTTGACGTAGATCTCTCCGGTCAGACGCCCCTCGGCGTCGAATTCCCTGGAGCTTGCGGCCAGATGGATCTCCGGCCCCTGTAGGATCACGGGTCGGAACGGCACCATGAAGCCGCGCAGGATCATCTGCGCGCGCTCGCCTCCCGCGCGCCCCGACGCGGCGGACATGACGGCAACAGGTTTACCGCTCCACGGATTGCCCTTTACCCGGCTGACCCAGTCGAGCGCGTTCTTCAGCAACCCGGAGGGTCCCTTGTTGTACTCTGGTGTGGAGATGATCACCGCATCGGCACCGGCGATCTGCTGTTCCAGCGTGCGGACAGCGGCGGGGATACCACCGATCTTCTCCTCGTCCGCATCGTAGAGTGGAAAGCGCAGATCGCCCTCGACGAAGGTGCAGTCGCCGAACAGACGCGCCGCCTCGCGTATCAGCTTGCTATTTGTGGAATCGGCACGCAATGCGCCCGAAATGCCGAGAAGGATGGGGGCCGCCATAGTTCAAAGGCTCCGTTGTGTTTCAGAATGAACTTGAAGGTTGTGCGTCATGCCAGAAAAGCAAGAAGCCCCGCCATGAGGCGAGGCTTCGAAACCTGTCAAAAAGGTGACCTGCGATCAGGCGTTCGGCAGGATCACGATCTCCACCCGGCGGTTCTGCTGCTTGCCCGCCGCGTTCAGGTTGCTTGCCACGGGCTGGCTTTCGCCGCGACCGATGGCACGCACGCGCGACGACGGCACGCCGTCGGAGATCAGGATGTTTGCAACAGCGTAGGCGCGTCCTTCGGAAAGCTGCTGGTTATAGGCCGCTTCCCCGTCGCTGTCGGTGTGACCGATGACCTGAAGGGTCGAGTTCTTGTAGATGTTCACGTTGTTGGAGAGCGCCAGCAGGTCGGAGCGGATGCCCGGTTTCACGGTGGTGCTGTCGGTTGCGAACAAGATGTCCTGCGGCAGGGTCACGATCAGCCGGTCACCGGTGTTGGTGATGATCACGTTGCTGTTCATCTGGCGCCGCAGGTCGGCCTCCTGCTGGTCCAGCGAATAGCCGACGCCCGCGCCAACCGCGCCGCCGATGACGGCACCTTTCAGGGCCGCATCGCCTCGATTGCCATCGCCCGCAGAGAGAGCGCCCAGCAAAGCCCCGGCACCCGCACCGATCATCGCGCCGTTCTTGGTTTTCTGGTTGGGGTCGTTCGGACCTGCACCTATTTGCCCGGTCTGAGTACAGGCGCCAAGCGCCAGTGCGCCGGACAAAACGCCGACAAGAGTCATTTTCGAAGAAATCATTTGGTTTGCCTTCATGTTTCGGGCCCCGTTCGGGCAGGGCATCTTTGGTGTGAACGCCTTATAGGGTCGGTTGGATCCCGATAAAATCGCTGACGGCAAAATATAGGCAATAACCCGCCACCAGCTGATGCCTCATGCCTCGGCCCGTGCGCTCTCGAAGGCCAGCATTGCGCGCTTGACCGGCAGACCCCAGTGATAACCGCCCAGCCCCCCTGACTTGCGCAATGCCCTGTGGCAAGGGATCAGCCAGGACACCGGATTGCGCCCCACCGCCGTACCCACCGCACGCACTGCCCGGGGCGTGCCGATGGCATGCGCGATCTCCGAATAGGTCGTGACCTGCCCGGAGGGGATGCTGAGCAGCGCCTCCCAGACCTTGATCTGGAAGGGCGCGCCAATGAGGTAGAGCGGAGCCTTGTCCAGCTTGCCGCTCTGCGCGCCAAAGGCAGTCAGGACCCAGGGACGCAACATCGTCGGGTCCTCCACGAAACGCGCCAGCGGCCAGCGCGCCGTCAGGTCCTCCATCGCCGCGTCCTCCCCCGTCTCGGCCGACAGGGCAAGGCCGCAGATGCCCTTTTCCGTCCCCATCACCAGCGCGGGGCCGAAGGGGCTTTCGAACCAGCCCCAATAGATCGTCAGGTCCGCCCCCTTGCGGGCAAACTCGCCGGGGCTCATCGCCTCCCATCGCAGGAAGAGGTCGTGCAGCCGTCCGGTCCCCGACAGGCCCAGCGAATGCGCCGTGTCCAGCGTGGTGAAATGCTCGCGCATCAGGGTCTTGGCGTGGCCCATCATCAGGTATTGCTGATAGCGCTTGGGCGACACGCCGACCCAGCGCGAGAAGACCCGCTGGAAGTGGGCCGCCGACATGCCCATCTCACCCGCGATCTGGTCGAGTTGCAGCGGGTCGTCGGCCCTGTCGATCACGTCGATGGCGCGGCGCATCACGTTGAAGTGGTAGCGGTCGTCGGTCGGGGGAATGGGGGCAATCTGTCTCATGCACCCAATCTAGGCCCGCCCGCCCGCACAAGCGACCCGTTTCTTGCGCCTTTTGCCCTGCCCCGCCTTGCCCTGCACCCTGCTTTTGCGCATACCGCTGCCCATGGCCAAACAGCTCGACTATCACACCCTGCGCGAGATCTTCACGCGCTTTCAGGCGACGGACCCGGAGCCGAAAGGCGAGCTGGAGCATGTGAACGTCTATACGCTCGTCGTTGCCGTCGCGCTGAGCGCGCAGGCCACGGATGCGGGGGTGAACAAGGCGACACGATCCCTCTTCGCCATCGCCGACACCCCGCAGAAGATGCTCGACCTCGGGCTCGACGGCGTGACCGAGCGTATCAAGACCATCGGCCTTTTCCGCCAGAAGGCGAAGAACGTCATGAAGCTGAGCCAGATCCTCGTCGACGACTACGGTGGCGAGGTCCCCAATTCCCGCGCTGCACTGCAGTCGCTGCCGGGCGTGGGGCGCAAGACAGCGAACGTGGTGCTGAACATGTGGTGGCGGCATCCGGCACAGGCCGTGGACACACACATCTTCCGCGTCGGCAACCGCACGGGGATCGCCCCCGGCAAGACCGTCGATATCGTGGAGCGCGCCATCGAGGACCACGTTCCGGCGGATTTCCAGCACCACGCCCACCATTGGCTGATCCTGCACGGCCGTTATACCTGCACAGCGCGCAAGCCGCTGTGCCGCACCTGCATCATCCGCGATCTCTGCCCCTATGAGGATAAAACAGAATGACCCAGTACGAAGTGGTCGGGATCGGCAACGCCGTTGTCGACGTGATTTCCCACGCCGACGACAGCTTTCTCGACCACATGGGGATCGAGAAGAGCATCATGCAGCTGATCGAACGCGACCGGGCCGAAGTGCTTTATGCCGCGATGAAGGAGCGTATCCAGACCCCCGGCGGGTCCGTCGCGAACACCGTCGCGGGCGTAGGCGCTCTCGGGTTGCCGACGGCATTTATAGGGCGCGTGCATGACGACGCATTGGGGCGCTTCTATGCCAAGTCCATGATCGACGGCGGCACCTCCTTCGTGAACGATCCGGTCGCGGGGGGCGACCTGCCGACCTCGCGCTCGATGATCTTCGTCTCGCCGGATGGCGAGCGGTCGATGAACACCTATCTCGGCATTTCCACGGAGCTGGATTCAGGCGACGTGCCGCAGGACGTCGCAAGTGCCGCCAAGATCATGTTCCTCGAAGGCTATCTCTTCGACAAGGACAAGGGCAAACAGGCGTTCCTCGAAGCATCGCGGCTGACCCGCGCGGCGGGCGGCAAGGCGGGCATCGCGATTTCCGATCCTTTCTGCGTGAACCGGCATCGTTCCGACTTCCTTCGCATGATCGGAGAGGAACTGGACTACGTCATCGGCAACGAGGCCGAGATCAGATCGCTTTTCGAGACCGACGACCTCGAAGCGGCGCTGGCACAGACAGCGGCGATTTGCCCGCTTGTCGTCTGCACACGCTCCGGCGATGGGGTCACGATCATCCGGGGATCAGAGCGTGTCGATGTGCCGGTGAAGAAGGTCGTGCCCGTCGATGCCACGGGGGCTGGTGACCAGTTCGCAGCCGGATTCCTCTATGGCCTCGCGACAGGCCGCGACCTGGAGACCTGCGGGCGCATGGGCCACATCTGCGCGGCAGAGGTGATCAGCCATGTCGGGCCGCGCCCGGAGGCGGACATCATGGCGCTCTTCAAGGCGCAGGGACTGGTTTGAACGGATGCTGAGCGACGGTCTGCACGCGGTGCCCCCGGGCAAGGTGGCGATGGTGGTCACACATCTGGAGATGCTGTCGCCTGCGCCGCTGCGGCCCGTTGCCCTGCCGGAAGATATCACCTTTCGCCATCTCACTCCTGACGTCGCGCAATATCGAGACATCTTTACCCGGGTCGGTTCGCTGGAATGGCTCTGGTACGGCAGGCGCGAGATGGCCGACGACACCCTGGGCGCGATCCTGCAAGACCCGCGCGTCGCCTTCTACACCCTCACCCGCGAAGGGCTGGACGAGGCGATGCTGGAGCTTGATTTTCGCGAGGATGGTCAGTGCGAGCTGGCCTATTTCGGCCTGACTCCGGCGCTGATCGGCACGGGGGCGGGGCGCTTTCTGATGAACGAGGCGATCCGGCTGGCCTGGGCAGAACCGATCACCCGTCTCCACGTCCATACCTGCACGTTCGACAGCCCGCAGGCCCTGCCCTTCTACATCCGCAGCGGTTTCGTGCCCTACCGGCAAGAAGTGGAGATCGACGACGATCCCCGCCTCACCGGCATTCTGCCGGAAACGGCAGGCCCGCATGTGCCGATCTTCCGGCCCTAGCGAGTTGTGCAGGCCCCGTCCTTGAAGCATGTCAGCGCTTTTTTAAGGTTGGCTTTTGTGGGATTGGGAAAAGCGCGTCCCCCGCAGGGTGCCACGCTCAGCGCGTATTGACCGGCGGTGCGTTTGACAAAGGCCAGCACCTGCTGACCGTTTTCGACCGATCCGCACCACGGACCAAGACAGCTGACTTCCAGCGTCACCGTCTGGTCGAAGGGCACTACGAACCCGGAAGCATTCATGGATTTGCCGATCAGGTTGGCAGGCACCCGCGTCAGTTCGGGGGGGTTCTGCGTCGTCGGCCCGTCGCGCGGCAACTTGCGGGCGTTCAGCGTCAACCGCCCCTTCACCACGATGTAAGCCTCATCTGCCGCCTGCACTTCTGCAAAGGTCCGTTCCACGGATGGCCGCACGCAGGACAGCGCCAATGCCGGAAAGGGCGACAGAAGGGCCAGAAGGAAAACGAAGGTCCGCATCACAGGTGCTCCCTGAATTCTGCCAAAACGGCCTCGTAGACGGCGCGCTTGAAGGGGACGATACCGTCCACAAGCTCTGCCACCGGCAACCAGCGCCAACTGGAGAACTCGGGTTCTTCGGTGGCGATGTTCACCTGATCGTCGCGGCCCTGAAAGCGCATCAGGAACCACTTCTGCTCCTGCCCGCGAAAGCGCCCCTTCCAGATATTCGGCACCAGATCGTGCGGCAGGTCGTAGGGAAGCCAGCCTTCGGTCTCGGTCAGTACCTCGACCAGATTGCGGGGCACCCCCGTCTCCTCCTCAAGCTCCCGCAGCGCCGCCGCGCGCGGGTCCTCCCCCTTTTCAACCCCGCCCTGCGGCATCTGCCAGGCGTCCTGATCCCGGTCGCGGCGCTGGCCGACGAATACCTCGCCCGATGCGTTCATCAGCATCACACCCACACAGGGGCGATAGGGCAATTTCGCGATGTCTTCGGGGGTCATTGGGTGGTCCCGTATCTGGAAGTACGTCAAGGCATCCTTATGCCATGGCGCTGCGCCAGATGCCAACATTCCAAACTGACGCCGCGTTGTGCGTGACGTGACGGCGCACTAAGGTCATGCAGAGCCAAGCACTCAGCCACAAGGAGGTTCCCATGTCCGCCTACCCCCATATGCTCGCCCCCCTCGACCTGGGCTTTACCACCCTGAAGAACCGCGTGTTGATGGGGTCCATGCACACCGGGCTGGAGGAAACCCAGGACTGGAACCGCGTCGCCGAATTCTACGCCACCCGCGCGCGGGGCGAGGTCGGGCTGATGGTCACCGGCGGCATCGGGCCGAACCCGGAAGGATCGGTCGCCCATGGAGCCGCGATGATGGTGAACGACAAGGATGTGGAAAATCACCGCGTCATCACGGACCGCGTCCACGAGGCAGGCGGCAAGATATGCATGCAGATCCTGCACGCAGGCCGCTATGCCTTCACGCCTGACTGCGTCGCACCCTCCGCGATCAAGTCACCCATTTCCATGTTTGCGCCCAGGGAGCTCGACGAGGATGGCATCGAAAAGCAGATCGCCGACATCGCCGCCTGTGCCAAGCGCGCGCAGGACGCAGGGTACGATGGGGTCGAGGTCATGGGGTCCGAAGGCTATTTCCTCAATCAGTTCCTTGTCACCCACACCAACAAGCGCACCGACCGTTGGGGCGGCTCCTACGAGAACCGGATGCGGCTGCCGATCGAGGTGGTCAAACGGGTGCGCGCGGCCGTAGGGTCGGAGTTCATCATCATCTACCGCCTGTCGATGATCGACCTCGTGCCGAACGGTTCCACCCACGAAGAAGTCGTGCAACTGGCTAAAGAAGTCGAAAAAGCCGGTGCCACGATCATAAACACCGGCATCGGCTGGCACGAAGCGCGGATTCCCACCATCGCCACCTCGGTCCCCCGCGCGGCCTTTGCCTGGGTGACGAAAAAGCTGATGGGCAAGGTGGGCATCCCCGTGATTACCTCCAACCGCATCAACACGCCGCAAGTGGCCGAGGATCTGCTGGCCGACGGGTGCGCCGACATGGTCAGCCTTGCGCGGCCCATGCTGGCGGATGCAGATTTCGTGGCCAAAGCCATGGCGGGCACCTCGAACCAGATCGCGCCCTGCATCGCCTGCAATCAGGCCTGTCTGGATCACACCTTCGGCGGCAAGATTTCCACCTGCCTGGTGAACCCGCGCGCCTGCTACGAAACCGAACTGAAGATAGAGCCCACCAATACGCCCAAGACCATCGCCGTCGTGGGTGCCGGGCCTGCGGGGCTCTCCACCGCGATCACGGCGGCGGAACGTGGCCACAAGGTCACCCTCTTCGACCGTGCATCCGAGATCGGGGGGCAGTTGAACCTCGCCAAGCAGGTCGCGGGCAAGGAGGAGTTCTTCGGCTTCGTCGACTGGTATCGCACCATGGTTGACCATCTCGGCATCGAGGTGAAGCTGAACACCGAAGTGTCCGCCAACGACCTCGACGGCTTTGACGAGGTCATCATCGCCACCGGGGTGGTGCCGCGCGATCCGCGGATACCGGGGCAGGAAGGCGGCAACGTGGTCAGCTACATCGACGTGCTGAACGGCACGGCGGAGGTCGGCGCGCGCGTCGCCGTGATCGGCGCGGGGGGCATCGGCTTCGACGTCTCCGAATACCTCGTGCAGGGCGGCTCCAGCACCACGCTCGATCTGCCCGAATGGCTGCGCGAATGGGGCGTGGCGGATCCTGCCGAACATCGCAGCGGGCTGGCCCCGGAAGGCCCGCAACCGCACAAACCCGCGCGGGCCGTGACGATGCTGCAACGCAAGGCTTCCAAGGTCGGCAAGGGGCTGGGCAAGACGACGGGCTGGATTCACCGCGCCTCGCTGACGATGATGGACGTTCAGATGATAGGCGGCGTGAACTATGAGCGGATCGACGCGGACGGCCTGCACATCAGCTTTGGCGAGGCACGGGAGAACCCGACGCTGATCGAGGCCGACACCATCGTGCTCTGCGCCGGGCAGCTCTCGGACCGCTCGCTGGCCGACGCGCTGGAGGTCAGGGGCAAGACCTGCCACGTCATCGGCGGCGCCGACGTGGCCGCCGAGCTGGACGCCAAGCGCGCGATCAGTCAGGGTACACGGCTCGCCGCAGCGCTGTGACAAAAAGGTAAGGTGGCCGCATTGCCCACCTTTGCCTTGCGCTACTCCACCGTGATCGTGATCACGTCCGACACGATGGGCGTGGCATGGGGCACATGGCCCATGTCGCCGAGCACCAGTTGCAGCGTATGCGAACCGGCGGCGAGGTCAATCGTCGTCTCGGTCTGACCGCCGCCGAAATGCTTGTGGTTGTCATCCGCCGGAAGGCCGTTTTCCAGCTCATCCGCGCCATCCGGGCCCTCGCCCAGAGGCGGGCGGTCGATCAGCAGGTGGTGATGGCCGGTCATCTCCTTTTCCGTCCCGGCGGGGGCCACCCCCATACCGCTCAGACCGAAGACCACCGCAACGGGGGAAGTCACCGTCGCGCCGTCAGCAAGATTGACGAAGTAGACCTTCGCGTCCGGGTTTGACGGCGTTTCGCCGCCGACCAGTGCTGCACTCGCCATCAGCCCTGCCAGAATCATCGCACTTGTCTGTTTCAACATCGCAGTGTCCTTTCGTGGTATCGCGCAAGCAGCGCCTCCCTCCGGTTTCTAGCACAGATGGATCATTGTGCGGATCGGGAAAAAATCTGCGCTTGGTTCTTGTTATCCGCACCCGCGCCGGGAAAGACTGTGCAAAACGCCAAACCGGGACAGGCCATGCCAATCTGCGTCTTCGACATCCTGCCGGGTGGCACCACTTCGGTGCCCACCGATACCGATCTCACCGGCCCCGGCATCTATCGCTGGTGGCACTTTGACATGACCGACCCGGTGTTCCGTGACTGGGTCCACCAGAAGCTGCCGCCGATCCCCGCCGGGTCACTGCTCCAGACGGAAACCCGCCCGCGCTGCGACCGCTACGAGACGGGCCTGATGCTGAACCTGCGTGGAATCAACATGAACGAAGGTTCGGATGCGGACGAGATGATCTCGGTCCGCATGTGGGTCGATGACGCCGTTGTTATCACCGTGCGCCGCCGCCGCACCTTCGCCATCGACGAAATCCGCCAGCGCAGCGCGGCGGGCGATGCCCCGCCCTCCCCCGCCGCCTTCCTCGAAAACCTGATCGGCAAGCTCACGACCCGCGTGCAGAACCAGCTCGCCAAGATCGAGTCCATGGTGGACTACTACGAGGCCGATCTGGACAACCGCGATACGCCGACGCCGCGCGAACTGCCCGATACAAGGCGCAGCGTGATCCGCCTGCGCCGCTATCTGGAACCCCAGCGTGCGGCGCTGGCGGAACTCTCGCACATGGACATTTCCCTCATCCCCCTCGACAGCAGCTTCCGCCTGCGCGAACTCGCCAACCGCTCCACCATCGCAGTGGAGGAACTCGACGCGCTGCGCGATCAGCTGATTTCGATTCAGGACGAGCACGATGCACTGGTCACGCAGAGGCAGGCCAAGCACGGCTATGTCCTGTCCATCGTCGCGGCGATCTTTCTGCCGTTGGGCTTCCTGACCGGCCTGTTCGGCGTCAACGTCGGCGGGATGCCAGGTGTCGGGAGTCCCCTTGCCTTTTCAATGCTTTGCCTTTCAATGTTCGGACTTGCGGCGGTCGCCTTCCTGATCCTGAAATGGCTCCGCTGGTTCTGATTCAACGCGGGGAAACACAGCGTTCACCTGTTTCCGCGAGCTTGACGATTAACCCAATTACCTTGCTACTGTCTCAGGGCTGCCCCCTTCCTGCCTGAATTGCCCTTCATCACTGGCCCTCGAAACAAGTCATTTGAAGGGATCGGGCATGGACCGCCTCACAGAAATGGAAGCATTCGCCACTGTGGTGGATCAAGGGGGCTTTACCGACGCCGCCAAGAAGATGGGAATCTCCAAATCGGCCGTGTCCAAGCACGTCTCCTCTCTCGAAGCGCGTCTTGGGGCGCGCCTGTTGAACCGCACAACCCGTCGCGTCAGCCCGACGGAAATCGGCCTTGCCTACTATGATCGCGCCCGCCGGGTGCTGAACGACGCGGGCGAAGCCGATGCGCTGGTGACGTCCATGCAGTCCGCCCCTTCCGGCCTGCTGCGGATCTCCGTCGCGACGGATTTCGGGGTCAATCATCTCTCTCCAGCCCTGTCGGAGTTCCTGAACGACTTCCCCGACATCACCGTGAACATGGTCCTGAACAACCGCTATGTGGAGCTGATCTCCGAGGGATTCGACATGGCGGTGCGTATCGGGGAGCTGGAGGACAGCACTCTGCGCGCCCGCAAGCTGACCGAGACCACAAAACGGATGATCGCCAGCCCCAAATATTTCCAGCAGTACGGCCGCCCGGAAAAGATTGACGACCTGAACGATCACAAGCTGCTGCACTACTCCAACCAGTCCAGCGGCAACGTCTGGAAGCTGACCGCCCCCTCGGGCGAAAAGCGACAGGTGCGCACTGCTGGCTGGCTTTCGGTGAACGACGGACAAAGCCTGCTGAACGCCGCGATTTCCGGGCTCGGCATCGCATATCTGCCGAGTTTCCTCTATTCCGACGCCATGGAGAAGGGCCTGATCGTGGATGCAATCCCCGATCTTCCACTAGAGACGCAGGGCATTTTTGCCGTCTATCCGCCGGGTCGCTTCACGCAGCCCAAGGTCCGAGCCTTCATTGATTTTCTGGTCCACACCTTTGCCGACAAAGGTCCGAACGACTGGTAACGAACACCAACCTCCCGCAGTGATCTGACCCCCGGTACTGCCTGCAGTTTCGGGGGTATTTTTGCCGCCCGAGCCAGGGAATTGTCAGCCCTGTTTTAATTTGACAACCGAATTAAAAGGCTCCTAGATGGTATGGCCACGCTGGAAAATCCGGGTGCGCGAGGGGGGAAGCCATGACCACAGATTTTTTCAAGGGCATTGCGCCCCTCACCTATCAGGGGCCTGACAGCACCGATCCGATGGCCTTCCGCCACTACGACCCGGACGAAATGCTGGGCAACAAGCGGATGGAGGACCACCTCCGTTTCGCCGTCGCCTACTGGCACTCCTTCGCCTGGGAGGGCGGTGATCCCTTCGGCGGGCGCACCTTTGACCGGCCCTGGTATCCGCAGGACGACATGGCGCGCGCCAAACAGAAGGCAGATGTGGCCTTCGACATGTTCCGCATCCTTGGCGCGCCCTATTTCTGCTTTCACGACGCCGACGTCCGCCCCGAAGGCGACAGCTTTGCCGAGAACACCGCGCGGCTGGATGAGATCACCGACTATTTCGGCACCAAGATGGAAGAGACTGACACGGGTCTGCTCTGGGGTACGGCCAACCTGTTCTCGCATCGCCGTTACATGAGCGGTGCCGCCACCAACCCCGACCCGGACGTGTTTGCCTTTGCCGCCGCCACAGTTAAGACCTGCCTCGATGCCACCCACAAGCTTCGC
Source organism: Rhodobacterales bacterium (assembly GCA_038257185.1). Classification (GTDB taxonomy): domain Bacteria; phylum Pseudomonadota; class Alphaproteobacteria; order Rhodobacterales; family Rhodobacteraceae; genus Sulfitobacter. Next base: position 16,830 of record JBBSJO010000013.1, read on the forward strand.
GGCCAGAACTACGTGCTCTGGGGCGGGCGCGAGGGGTACGAGACCCTGCTCAACACCGATATGGGGGCGGAACTGGACCACATGGGCCGCTTCCTCAGCATGGTGGTCGACTACAAGCACAAGATCGGCTTCAAGGGCGCGATTCTGGTCGAGCCCAAACCGCAGGAACCCACCAAGCATCAATACGACTACGACGCTGCAACCTGCTACGGTTTCCTCAAGAAGTACGGGCTGGAGAATGAGGTGAAGCTGAACCTCGAACAAGGCCACGCCATCCTCGCGGGCCATTCCTTTGAACACGAGATCGCCACCGCCACGGCGCTGGGGGTCTTCGGCTCCATCGACATGAACCGCAACGATTACCAATCCGGCTGGGATACCGACCAGTTTCCCAACAATGTGCCGGAAGTGGCGATGGCCTATTACCACATCCTAAAGGGTGGCGGGTTCAAGACCGGCGGCACCAACTTCGACGCCAAGTTGCGGCGCCAGTCGCTGGACCCGGCGGACCTGATCGCAGCGCATGTCGGCGGCATGGACATCTGCGCGCGCGGGATGAAAGCGGCGTACGCCATGCAGCAGGATGGCGCGTTGGAGGCGGCATTGCAGGAGCGCTACGCCGGGTGGCAGAGTGCGACAGCCAAGGACATGCTGCAAAGCGATCTGGGCAGCATCGCGCAGCGCGTGCTGGCCGAGGGGATCAACCCGAATCCGCGCTCCGGGCGTCAGGAAATCCTCGAAAATATCGTGAACCGGTTCGTGTGAAGATGCGCAGGGCGGTCCGCCTTGCGGCCTGCGCGTTCGCCCTGGTATCCGGGGCCGGTCTAGGGGCAGATCCGGACAGGCTGCCGCGCGCAGATGCGACTTTCGAGAGCTTTGATCCGGAACTGGTCCGTCTCGGTCGTCTGCTCTTTTACGATCCCATCCTGTCCGGCGGACGCAGCATTTCCTGCGCGACCTGCCACCATCCGCGCTTCGCCACGGGGGACGGTCTGCCGCTTGGGTTCGGCGACGGTGGCACCCGGATCGGCCCTGACCGGCAGGCGGATACGACAAATCCGCCCGAAGAACGCATTCCCCGCAACGCCCCTGCTCTCTTCAATCTGGGCGCCGCGGAGTTCAGCGTGATGTTCCACGACGGCAGGCTGGAAGCGGACCCGACCCGTCCCGGCGGTATCCGCACCCCGTTGGGCGAGGATATGGTGGCTGGTTTTGCCTCCGTTCTGTCGGCGCAGGCGATGTTCCCTGTACTGTCGCCGGACGAGATGGCCGGGCATTACGACGAAAGCGACCTGTCCCGCGCGGTGCGGCAGGGATTGCTGACCGGGCCGGGCGGGGCCTGGGACATCATCGCACAGAGGGTCGCATCGATCCCGGCCTATCGCGCCGCCTTTGAGACCCTTCAGGCGGACGGCGCCCGTATCGGCTTCACCGACATCGCGGATGCCATCGCCGCCTTCATCGCCGCCGAATGGCGCGCCGACGACAGCCCCTTTGACCGATACCTGCGCGGCACGGCATCGCTTGGCGCCCCCGCCCTGCGCGGCATGACGCTGTTTTACGGGAGCGCAGGGTGCAGCACCTGCCACAGCGGCCAGTTCCAGACCGACCATGCCTTTCACGCCATCGCCATGCCGCAGTTCGGCCCCGGCAAGGCGGCGCGGTTCGAGGATCACGCCCGCGACACGGGCCGGATGCGCGTCACCGGCGACCCTGCCGACGCCTTCGCCTTTCGCACCCCGTCGCTGCGCAATATCCTGCATACCGCGCCCTACGGACATAACGGTGCATATCCCGACCTCGAGGGGGTGATCCGCCATCACCTCGACCCGGAAGGCAGTCTGCGTGCGTGGGGCATGTCGCAGGCACGCCTGCCCGATCTACCCGGCGTCACCGACGATTGGGTGATCACGCACCCCGAGGAGATCGACGCCATCGCCGCCGCCAATCAACTGCCCCCGTCAGACCTGAACGCCGACCAGATCGGTGATATCATCGCGTTCCTCGAAACCCTGACCGATCCGGTGGCGCTCAAGGGCCGCATGGGTGTTCCGGCAACAGTCCCTAGCGGCCTGCCCGTGGATCAATAAGGCGACAGGCGAACCGCATCGCCGTCCCGCGTCACATTGAAATACCCGTCCGCCGCCACCTCGGTCCAGCCGCTCACCGTGCCGTCCGGCCAGATGACCCTCACCTCCGCCGCCACTGCCTCACCAAGCCCGAAGTGCTCCGGTCCGAGGCTCCCGCCCGCGTGCCCGCCGCCCACCGTCACCTCCCGCGCCATGACCCGCCCGCCCAGGCGGACCTCGGTCCAGGCGCCGACGGCATTGCGGTTCGGTGCGTCCTGTACCAGCCTCAGACCCAGCCAGCGCCCGGTGCCCGTCGTCACGTTCCGGTACACCTCCATATCGGCCCGCCGGTTCACCACCACCAGATCCAGCCGCCCATCAAGATCCAGATCGGCCAGCGCCGCCCCCCGGCCGCGGGCCATGCTGGCGACACCCGCCTCCGTTGCTTTCTCGGTGAAAGCTCCGGCAGGCCCCTGCATCAGCAGGTTGTTGGGATCGTCGAATGCCGCATCCGGCATCTGCTCCACATTTCCCTTGGCGACGAAGAGGTCGTCCAGCCCGTCGTTCTGCACATCGCCGAAGACCGCGTGCCACCCGGTGGAGGGGCGGCCATCGCCCCCTGTGAAAGGCCGGTGTGCGGTCAAGCCATGTGCGTACGCCTCATCGCGATAGGTCGGCGCGCCCCCCTCGGCCACTTGAAAACGCTGATCGCCCATCGAGGTCAGGAAGACGTCCGGCAAACCGTCGCCGGTCACGTCCCGGCTGGCGATCCCCATGCCCCATAGCTCGTGCTTCACCCAGCCCTCGTCCTCAGCATAGAGCCGTGGCGCGTTGTCCATCGCCCACAACTGCTCCTGCCCGCCACGCACGTAGTAATGGCGGTCGTTGGACACACGCAGGTCCTGCCTCCCTTTGCGCCCCCAATCCGTAAAGAGCATCGACAAGGCGCAGAACCCCGGCGCGAGCGCAGTGGGCGCGGTATAACTTTCCGCCTCGGGTCGGTAGAGATCGTGTGTATCGCAAGCCTCGAACGGCCCCTCGGGATCGCCCCGATCCACGTAGTTTCCGAAGGCCATCGTGGGGAGGGACTGCCCCTTTTCCCATGTCGCGGAAAACGCGGTCGTCCAGGCGTCGCGGGTCGTGAATCCGAGGTCGAAGGGCGCAAACGCGCAGCTGCCAAGCCCCCGCAGCAACATGTTTTCCCCCACCCGAAGAACAGCCAGATCGACCAGCCCATCGGAATCCACGTCGAGCGGATAGGCACCCGTCACACCGGTGAGCCGCAGGGCGCCCGGCGTCGCCTGTTCGAAACGGACAGCCTGCCCGCGCGTGCTCGCGTTTCGCAACAGCGTCGCCGGATCGGTTCCCCCGGCGACATAGAGTTCCGGCAGCGCGTCTCCGTCGCAATCGAAGACGGCCACGCCGCCCCCCACGAAATGCTCCCAGCCGCCGCGATAGGCATGGGGCGGCACCTCTACCGGTGCGAAATGCTGGGCGTGGAGCGGCGCGGCCAGTAGCAGCGCGATAAGGACGACCTCAGGCCGCATTTTCAGCGATCCCGTTCAAGGCAGCTTCCGCCACACCCCCCAGCGCAAAGACGGCGGCCCCCCTGGCCCACATGAAATCGCCCCACTTGTGAATGACGATCTCGGGTGGATCGGAGTCGACCTGCACGATCGAGCCCCTGATCGATTCCATCACGTCCGCTGCATAGAGGTGATCGAACTGCATCCGCTCTCCCGACAGGATGATCAATTGCGGGTCGAACAGGTTTACCAGATTGGACAGCCCCATGGCGAACATCCGGCTGGAACGGTTCACGATGCTCTGCGCCGTCCTGTCCCCTTCCCGTGCCGCCGCCAGCAGCGCCTGCACCCGCTTGTCGGCTGGCGCGTCCGACGGCCCCGCGATGATCGCCGCCTCGCGCAGCAGCGCGTAGTCGGCGACATAGGCCTCCAGACACCCCCGCTGGCCACAGCGGCAGAGCGCGCCGTCGAGATGCACCTTGGTGTGCCCGAACTCCGCCCCGCAGCCGCGCGCGCCCCGATATAGCTGGTCGTTGATCACGACGCCCATACCGACGCCCGTTTCGATCGTGACCACGATGAAATTGCTCACGTCGCGCCCATGGCCCAGGTACTGCTCTGCCACGGCGACGAGGTTGGTGTCGTTGTCGATGAACACGGGCTTGCCGAGCGCTTCGGTCAGTTTGCGGCCCAGTTCGATGTTGCGCTCCTTGAAGAAGGGCGACCAGTGCACAAAGCCGCGCTCCGCATCCACCACGCCCGCGATGCCCACCCCCACCGCTGACAACCCCTGCGGCGGAAGCGCGATGCCGTCGCAGGCGGCTTTGAGCGCCGCGCCGATCTGGCCGATCATCTGCTCCACCGGCAGGATCGACTTCTGCATGGCGACCGTAAGTTCGGAGATCACATTGCCTTCGAAATCCACCAGCACGATGGAGATCGACCGGTCCGCGACCTTCAGCCCCGCCACCACATGCGCCGCCCCGCGCAGTTTGAGGTCCACGCGCGGGCGGCCCCGGCGCGGCTGGCCGCTGTCCTCGTCGCGGGCCACTTCCTCCACCAGCCCGGTGCGGATCATCTCAGCGGTGATGGTGGTCACGGTCGCCTGGCTGATCCCCAGCGACTGCGCGAGGTCGATGCGGGCGATGCGCCCCGCCTTGCGAATCGCATCGAGGATCTGTCGTCGGCTCTGGGAGCGTGGATCAATCGTCACGGGCCTTCCTTCGGGGGCATATCTAGTCGAATCGGGTCATCAAGGCAATTCGGCAATGCCCAGCGGGACTAGCACGTTTAACGGGAAACGCACCGCTATCTCCCTGACACGACGTTTAATTTGAAATTCAAAGTATATCTGCTAAACCTTCCGCAGGCCCTTTGCGGGACAAGTTCGGCACTGACCGCAAAAGGGAACTGAAAACAGGGAGGATACCATGAATATCTTGAAACTGGCTGCCGCCGCAGCCCTCACCGTCGCGACCGCGACCGCCGCCTTCGCACAGGACAAGACCGTCGGGGTCAGCTGGTCCAATTTCCAGGAAGAGCGCTGGAAAACGGACGAAGCCGCGATCAAGGCGGCGCTGGATGCCGCTGGGCTCGGCTATATTTCCGCTGACGCGCAGTCGTCTTCGGGCAAGCAGCTTTCCGACATCGAAAGCCTTATCGCGCAGGGCGCCGACGCGCTGATCATCCTCGCGCAGGATGCCTCCTCCATTGGGCCCGCCGTGCAGGCCGCCGCGGACGAGGGCATTCCGGTCATCGCCTACGATCGCCTGATCGAAGACCCCCGCGCCTTCTACCTGACCTTCGACAACGTCGAGGTTGGTCGCATGCAGGCCCGCGCTGTGCTCGAAGCCATGCCCAAGGGCAACTACGTCATGATCAAGGGCTCGCCCACCGACCCGAACGCGGATTTCCTCCGTGGCGGTCAGCAGGAAGTGCTGCAGGCGGCCATTGATGCAGGTGACATCACCATCGTCGGCGAAGCCTATACCGACGGCTGGGTCCCCGCGAACGCACAGCGCAACATGGAGCAGATCCTGACCGCGCAGGACAACAAGGTCGACGCGGTCGTCGCCTCCAACGACGGCACCGCTGGTGGAGTCGTCGCGGCGCTGACGGCGCAGGGCATGGAAGGCATCCCGGTCTCCGGTCAGGACGGCGACCATGCCGCGCTGAACCGCGTCGCTGTGGGCACGCAGACCGTGTCCGTCTGGAAAGACGCGCGCGAGCTGGGCAAGGCAGCGGGCGAAATCGCAGCAACCCTGATCGAGGGCGGCACAGTCGATGGTGCCGCTGAGTGGACCTCTCCCGCAGGCACTACCATGCAGGCAAAATTCCTCGAGCCGGTGCCGGTCACCAAGGACAACCTGAACGTGGTTCTCGACGCAGGCTGGATCGGCAAGGACGCGCTCTGCGCCGGTTCGGACAACAGCACCTGCAAGTAAGGTACCTTTCACGCGGCCCTTCGGATACTCTCCGAAGGGCCGTTTGACTTTTTCGGGCCGCTGACGGCGGTTCCGATGTCCTCCTGCACAGGACCGGAATGGACATGAGCGGCAGTTCCAAGAAATTCTTCGACCGTCTGGGCATCGACCTGCGTCTTCTGGGCATGCTGGGGGCGCTGATCGCACTCTGGGTGATGTTCGACCTGATCACCGGGGGGCGTTTCCTGACCCCGCGCAACCTCTTCAACCTGTCGGTCCAGACGGCCTCCGTCGCTGTCATGGCCACGGGCATGGTCTTTGTCATCGTCACCCGCAACATCGATCTGTCGGTCGGATCATTGCTGGGCTTCATCGGCATGACCGTCGCGGCGTTGCAGGTGCATTTCCTGCCGCAATACCTTGGGCTCGGGCATCCCGCCATCTGGGTCATCGCCGTGTTGGCCGCCATTCTCATGGGCGGGCTGATCGGCGCGATGCAGGGCTGGATCATCGGCTACCTTACCGTGCCCGCCTTCATCGTGACACTCGGCGGTTACCTCGTGTACCGCGGTGCCATGTGGTGGGTGACTCAAGGCCAGACCGTCGCCCCGCTCGACCCCAGCTTCCGCCTGATGGGTGGCGGGGCGGATGGCACGCTGGGTGAACGGCTCAGCTGGATCTTCGGCATCGTGGCTTCCGTCTGCGCGGTGGCGCTTCTGTTGTCCAGCCGCCGCCGCAAGGCCAATCACGGGTTCGCCGTCAAACCGGTCTGGGCCGAGGGCATCCTGATCGCGCTGGCCGCCGGACTGATCCTCGCTTTCGTCTGGGTCATGAACTCCTACGAGATCGCGGGCGGGGCACAGGAACGCGTGGCGGAGGCGCGGGGGATCACCCTGACCGAAGGCATGACCCTGCACCACGGCGTGGCGATTCCGGTGATCATCCTGCTGCTGGTGACCATCGGCATGACGATCATCTCGCGGCGTACGCGGCTGGGCCGCTACATCTATGCCATGGGCGGCAACCCGGAGGCGGCGGAGCTTTCCGGCATCAACACGCGCCTGCTGACGGTCAAGGTCTTTGCCCTGATGGGCGCGCTGACCGGCATCGCCGCAATCATCGCCTCGGCCCGTTTGGGGGCTGTGGATGTGGGCCTCGGCACACTGGACGAATTGCGCGTCATCGCCGCCGCCGTGATCGGCGGGACCGCGCTGTCGGGCGGGTTCGGCACCATTTACGGCGCGGTGATCGGGGCGCTGATCATGCAATCGCTGCAATCGGGCATGGCCTCCGTCGGGGTCGACGCGCCGCTGCAATCCATCGTGGTCGGCATAGTGCTTGTCTTCGCGGTCTGGATCGACATCGTCTATCGCCGCAAGACCGGCGCATGAGGGAGGACAGAGAGATGACCACACCCCTTGTCGAGATGAAGAACATCCGCATTTCCTTCGGCGGCATCCATGCCGTCGATGACGTATCGGTCGACCTCTACCCCGGCGAAGTCGTTGGGCTGCTGGGCCACAACGGCGCCGGCAAATCGACCTTGATCAAGATCCTGTCGGGTGCCTACAGCGCCAGCGGCGGCGAGATCTACATCAACGGGGAGCGCGCCAACATCGCAACCCCCCGCGACGCGCGGCGCTACAACATCGAGACGATCTACCAGACGCTCGCCTTGGCCGACAACCTCGACGCCGCCAGCAACCTCTTTCTGGGCCGCGAACTCGTGACCCCCCTCGGCATGGTGGACGATGACGCAATGGAGGCGGAGACGCGAAAGATCATGGCGCGCCTCAACCCGAACTTCCAGAAATTCTCCGATCCTGTTTCGGCGCTCTCGGGGGGTCAGCGCCAATCGGTCGCCATCGCCCGCGCCGTCTATTTCAACGCGCGCATCCTGATCATGGACGAACCCACCGCAGCCCTTGGCCCGCAGGAAACCAAGATGGTGAGCGAGCTGATTCAGCAACTCAAGGCGGAAGGCATCGGCATCTTCCTCATCAGCCACGACATCCACGACGTGATGCAGCTTTGCGACCGCGCCAGCGTGATGAAGAACGGCAAACTGGTCGGCACCGTGGACATCAAGGACGTGACCGACGACGACCTGCTGAGCATGATCATCCTCGGCAAGAACCCAAAGGACCCGGACATACAGGTGGTTTGATCTTCCCTGCGTCGCCCCGTATGCGGGTGGTGGAGTGAAGCGCCTGACAGGACGGCAATCGCATGCATGATATCTGGGCCGGGTTGCTGGCCGCCTTCCGGCTGATCGTCACCGGCGACGCGGACCTGATCGAGATCACCTTGCGCTCGCTACAGGTCAGCCTGTCCGCGCTCGTCATCGCCTGCTGCATCGCCCTGCCCCTCGGCACCTGGCTGGCCGTGCGCCGTTTCCGCTTCCGACGCGCCACCATCGCCGTGCTGAATGCCATGATGGGGCTGCCGCCCGTGGTCGTGGGGCTCATCGTCTATCTGCTGCTGTCCCGCTCCGGACCTTTCGGAGTGTTGGGGTTGCTCTTCACGCCCACGGCCATGATCGTGGCTCAGGTGATCATCATCACCCCTCTCATCGCCTCCATCACCCATCAGGCGATGCGGGAGCTTTGGGCGGAGTACCACGACCTGCTGATCTCGCTGAACACGACGAAGGGCCAGCGCATCGCGACGCTGATCCGCGATGGGCGGCGCAACCTGTTGACGGCGGCGCTTGCCGGGTTCGGCCGTGCGATCGGAGAGGTCGGCGCGATCATGATCGTCGGCGGCAATATCGACCACGCGACGCGGGTGCTGACCACGGCCATCGCGCTGGAGACCGGGAAAGGCGACTTCGCGCTGGCGCTGGGGCTGGGGTTCGTGCTGATCACGCTGGCGCTGCTGGTCAACATCGCGATCCACACTCTGTCACGCACCGAGAGGGACGGAAGATGGTGAGCCAGTCAATCATCCCCGCCCTCGAAGGCGCACTCGTGCGCCGTCGCGGCAAGGCCATTCTGGGGCCTCTGGATCTGACCTTGGCCGCGACCGGTTTCACGATCATCCTCGGGCCAAACGGATCGGGCAAGACGACCCTGCTGAAAGTCCTGCACGGGGTAGAGCGTCTGACGGAAGGCCAGCGGAATTGGGCGGTACAGGAGACACAGGCACGGGCGGAGCAGGCCTATGTCTTTCAAAGCCCCACCATCCTGCGCCGCACCGTGGCGCAGAACCTCGCCTATCCCCTGCAACTGATCCGCACCCCGAAGGCCGAGATCGCGATCAAGGTGGTCGAATGGGCCAACCGCATCGGTCTGGGTGACGCGCTGGATCGCCATGCCCCCAACCTCTCGGGCGGCGAGAAACAAAAGCTCGCGCTGGCCCGCGCCCTGATCCGTCGCCCGAAGGTGCTGTTCCTCGACGAGCCTTCCGCCAATCTCGACGGCCGCGCCACGCGCGAGATCGAGGCGCTGCTGATCGCCACCCATCACCACGGCACCCGCATCGTCATGGCCACCCACGACATGGGACAGGCGCGCAGGCTGGCAACCGACGTGCTGTTCATGCTGCGCGGCAAGGTCCACGATCAGGGCGCGGCCCCGGAGATCTTCAACGCCCCCGGCACGCCGCAGACCGATGCGTTCTTCAGGGGCGACATTGTGGAATAGGGTGCGTCAGTCGCCTTCGTCCGACGAAAGAATCACCACCTCGACCCGCCGGTTCGCCTCCCTGCCCGCAACCGTCAGGTTCGACGCCACGGGAGAGAGGTATCCCATCCCCTCCGCTTCCATCCGCGCAGGGGCCACTTCGTAGGCGTCAATCAACCGCTGCCGAACCGAGCGCGCGCGCAACCGCGACAGCGAGATATTGCCCTCCAGCGCGCCGACCGAATCCGTATGACCCACCAGCGCCACGCGGACGCCTGGCCTTGCCTCCATGAAGCGGGCGAGCGCTTCCAGAGAATCGAACGGCCCCGGCCCGAGTTCTGACGTACCGGTCCCGAAATCCAGTTCCCCCAAGACAACATGCCCGTTCTCCAGCAGCTTCTTGTCGAGATCTCCGACGGCAACGGGCTGCGTCGTCACGGGCGCCTCCGGCTCCGCTGAAATTTCCAAGGCGTCGCCGTCCAGCCTGCCCGCCTGGATGATCTGCAGATAGGCGGAATTGGCAGAGCTGCTGGCGAGCACCGTCACCACCTCCTCGGGCGTGCCATCGGCCAGGCGCAGGGCGGTCATGAAATGGTAATTGTGGATGTTCACGTACATGTTCGGCCCCGGCAGCGTTTCGGTCGCGAAGCGGAAATCGAAACCGCCGCATTCCTCTGCGGCGCAATCCAGCACAATCTCGAACCCCGCCGCCTCAAGCTGTCTTCGTAGGGGCGCGATCACCTGCAGGGGCGTCAGCCCAGACACTTCCAATCGCCATGCCGCACGTTTCACTTCGCCGTCGATGTCGATCTTCGCCACCTGCCCATCGGCAAAGACACCGACCGGAGCCATATAGCGGTCGGGCGAGGTGTCGCGCTCCGCCGTGAGGCGCGCGCTGGCAGGCAGGTCCAGCTCCAGTGCCTGCACCGGACCCGCCAGGCATAGCAAAAGGGCCAGCCCCCGCAGCATCACCGCGCCAGCGCGTGGTATTCTTCGTTTGGGCGCATATCAGTGCCGCTGGCGACCCGGTTGGTCATGTTGAAGAAGGCCGCAACCGAGGCGATGTCAAAGATGTCGCGGTCACTGAAGCCGACATCCCGCAGCGCCTGACGATCGGTTTCCTCCACACTGGCGCTTTCCCTGGTCAGCTTCACGGAGAAATCCAGCATGGCGCGCTGCTTCGCGTCGATCCTGGCAACGCGGTAATTCATTACCAGCGCCTCGCCCAGGGCCGGATCGCCTGACAGCTCCCGCACTGCTGCTCCATGCGCAACAAGGCAGTAATAGCATTTGTTGACTGACGACACTGCCACCGCGATCATCTCGCGCTCCAGCTTGCTGAGAGTGGAATCGCCCAGCATCAGGTCGTTGTACATCGCCGTGAAGGTGTTCAGCTTCTCGATATCGAAGGCATAGGCCCGCAGCACATTCGGCACCATGCCGAGCTTGTCCATGCAGACGTCGAAGTATTTCTGCGTCGCGGGTGGCAGCGGGTCGACCATCGGCAGGTTCAGGGCGGTTGGCATGTCATCGGCCATTCGGAGCTTCCTTCACTCGGGGGATTTGCGGTAATGATAGCCCCCCACCTGCTCAAAGCCCAGAGACTGATAAAGCGCGTTCGCCCCCCCGTTTGCGGCCACGCAGAGCACGGAGATCTTGCTCGCCCCATGTGCCTGCCCCCAGAAGGCCGCGCGGCGCATCATCCATTCGGCGACACCCTGCCGACGCTGGTGCGGCAGCACCACGACCCCGTGCACCATGCAGATGTCCGCGTGCACCCCGGCAAAGGCTGTCCCTGCAGGTTTCTCGTTCCAGCGGGCGAGGATGCCGGTCTTGACCCCGGCCCGCGCCATCACGGCCCGCCGCGCGGGGCCGATCCCGTCAGTGGCCCAGATTTCATCCATGATCGCCAGCGGTTCCCAGATGCTGAAGGCCGTCACGCGCGGAATCGGCGTGTCGGTCAGCTGCTCGATGGGCAGGGCATAGACCAGCGTCGGGTCCTTGATGGCATAGCCCCGACCTTCCAGCGCCGCGTCCAGATCGGGGGTATCCCCCTTCAACATGAATAGCGGCTTTTGTCCCACAGTCCGCATCGTGTCCTCCGCCGCCGCGATCTGGGCTGGTGTCACCGGACCCGTCGCCGTTGCCGCCGACACGCGCTGGCCCCCGCCCTGGCCGTCACGCAGGGTGAAAGGCCCCTCCGTCCAGCGTCGTGCCGCGGGCCATGTCGCTTCCGATGCGTCAAACAGGCGGTGCAGCAGATCGGTCATGCGAAGGTGGCTTTCAACTTGGCCAATGCGGCGTCGACTTCGGCATCATCCGTTCCCCGGATCACGATATGCGCGCCGTACTTGCCGTCCTTCTGAAAGGGGTAGGATCCCATCGCGAGCAACGGGAACTCCTGCGCCAAAGCCCCCAGGGGCCCCGCGATGTCCCCCTCGCCGCGCTCAATACGGAGGGTCTTGCTGATCAACGCCTTACCTCCTGTCAGCGTCGGCAGGACGCTGGCCACCATGGCCTGAAACACCGATGGCACGCCGGCCATGACATGCACATTCTCGATCTTGAACCCGGGGGCCGCCGACACAGGGTTGTCGATCAGCGTGGCCCCTTCCGGGATACGTGCCATGCGCAACCGCGCCTCGTTGAGTTCCGTCCCGGACTTGACGTAATGCGCAGCAAGGATCGCGCGGGCATCCTCACTCACGCCGATCGTCCGGTCGAAGGCCGCCGCGATGCAATCGGCGGTGATGTCGTCATGCGTGGGCCCGATGCCTCCGCTGGTGAAGACGTGGTCATGGGACTGAGACAGCGCCTGCACCGCCCCGATGATCGCCCCGCGCGCGTCCGACACCACCCGCACCTCGCGCAGGTCCACGCCGATCTCGCTGAGCTGCCCCGCAAGGTAATGCATGTTGGAATCGCGGGTGCGGCCGGACAGGATTTCATCACCGATGACCAGCATCGCGGCAGTGGGATTGGGCATGGGGTGCGTCCTTGAGAATGGCTCCCATCCCGTATAGGCCGCCCCCCATGCGCTTTCAAACCGAACTTGTCCCCGCCCGCCTGATCCGCCGCTACAAGCGCTTTTTGGCGGATTGCACGCTGGATGCGACGGGCGAGGAGATCACCGCCCATTGCGCCAACCCCGGCTCGATGATGGGGCTGGCCGCCCCCGGCACGCGCATCTGGCTGGAACCCAACAACGACCCCAAAAGGAAGCTCAACTACGGCTGGCGGCTGGTGGATCACGAAAATGGGCACTTCACCGGGGTGGACACCTCCATCCCCAACCGTGCTTTGCGCGCCGCACTGGAGGCGGGCAGTGTCGCCGGTCTGGCGGCATACACGACCTGCCGGGCCGAGGTGAAATACGGCGAAAACTCCCGTATCGACTTCCTTCTGACCCAGCCGGGCCTGCCTGACGCCTATGTGGAGGTCAAATCGGTCACCCTCTGCCGCCAGCCAGGCCTCGCCGAGTTTCCCGACAGCGTCACCGCCCGCGGCGCGAAACATCTGGGGGAACTGGCCCGAATGGCGCACGCCGGCCATCGCGCGATCCTGCTCTACCTCGTGCAACGCACCGATTGCACCCGTGTCACCGTCGCCCCTGACATCGACCCCGCTTATGCAAGCGCACTCTCCACCGCCCGCGCAGCGGGGGTGGAGGTCATGGCGCTTTCGACCCGCATTTCCCCACACGAAATCCTGCCTGGTGCCCCGCTGCCGGTCGAAGGCGCGATCATTCCGGTGCCGTGATACGGATCGCGCGGTCATAGAACAACTGCGAAATCTGCACTTCGTTTGCCGGGGCGGGCGCCCAGGAGGCAATAGATTCCGCCGCATCCCAACGCACCACCTGATTGGTCGCGGGGTCGACATAGGCGGTGTCCAGGGATCCGAAATACATCCCCGTCGCGTCCGGGTCAGTCTTGATGCGGTAGACGTACTTCTCCACCGGAAGCCCGTCGATCTGGAAGGTGCCCGGGCACTGCGTATCCGTCATGTTGGCGACCTGCTGCGTGCGTTGCACCCGGCCCAGTTCGGCCCGGTTCGCCAGCATGGAGGTCGGCGTTTTCTGCCAGGGTCCATCGGCCGACTGCGCCATCCAGCTGTCGCCATCTATCGCGATCAGGTAGTTGCCGCCGCTGATCGTCAGCGTCCGGTCCTGAGTCTCCCACAACGCCTCGAGCTGAAAGATCACCGCCCCGCTGGCATCCACGGTCGTCACCACCTGTCGGTGCGGCGGGCGCTGGCCGGGGTCGAGCGGACCACCGAAGAACATCGCCGCGATCTTGTCGCGGCAGGCGTCGGCGAGGGCAAAATGCGGCGGGGCGAGCGCCAGAATGATGGCTGGAAATGCGGATCGGTTAAAAGGACGCATGGCAATTACCCCCGAAAACATGTCACACTCGATAGCGTAAGTAGTCCCAACCCCTTCGGGCAAGCCAGAATTCGCAGCGTCAGGGCTGGTTTTGCAGGTCTTTTTGACTATGTGGAACGGGAAGAGATTTGAGCAGACGAGGCATGTCTTGAACAACGAACAGCGTGGCAGACAGACCAAGGATGGCATCCGCATCTACGACGCGGGCGATTTTGCCGGGATGCATGCGGCTGGCCGTCTTGCTGCGCAGATCCTCGATGACATCGCGGCGCATGTCGAGGTAGGCCAGACCACCGGCGAACTGGACCGGCTGATCGAGAAGATGGTCACCGACGCCGGTGCGAAGTCCGCCACCATCGGCTACAAGGGCTACCAGCACGCCAGCTGCATCTCAGTGAACCACGTCGTGTGCCACGGCATCCCCGGCGACAAGAAGCTGAAGGATGGCGACATCCTTAATATCGACGTCACCGTGATCGTGAATGGCTGGTACGGCGACACCTCGCGGATGTATGTCGCGGGCAAGCTACCCCGCAAGGCAGAGCGGTTGATCGAGGTCACGCACGATGCCTTGATGCGCGGAATCGAAATGGTTAAGCCGGGCAATACCTTCGGCGACATCGGCCACGCGATCCAGAGCTTCGTGGAAAGCCACCGGATGAGCGTCGTCACCGATTTCTGCGGCCACGGTCTGGGGCAGGTCTTTCACGCGCCGCCCAACGTGCTGCACTACGGCCGCTCCGGCACCGGCGCGATGCTGGAACCCGGCATGTTCTTTACCATCGAACCGATGGTCAACCTCGGCCGCGCGGAGACCAAGACGCTGGCCGACGACTGGACAGCCGTCACCCGCGACAAGAGCCTGTCAGCGCAGTTCGAACATTCCGTGGGCGTGACCGAGACCGGCGTGGAAATATTCACGCTCTCCCCCGCAGGCAGGTTCCACCCCACTTACGAAGCCTGACTTCGCTTCCTCTTTGGATAACGGTCAGGGAGAGGGTTCATCCGCCCCGGCCATCCGCTTCATCAGCAGGGACAGCACGGTTTCGCCGCCCAGCGGTGTGACCGCGTCGTTGATGAAGACCGGCGCGCGAAACCGCTGCGGCTGGGTTGTACACAGCGGCTCGGCAATCGCGCGTCGTGCGACACTGAAAGGGATTGGCCCGGTATAGCTGGCATCGGTCATGCCGCCAGAATAGCCCCCGCGAACCGAAACTCAAGCGCCCCGGTATTTAGGTAAGAAAGGTTGCCATAAATAGGGAAACATGGTTCTGTGCGCGCATTGTCAGGGAGGAACCCCTATGAACTGGACCCAGATTTTCGCCACACGCATGGGCCGCATGAAGGCGAGCGAGATTCGTGAACTGCTGAAGCTGCTGGACCAGCCTGACATTATCTCCTTCGCCGGCGGCATCCCCGATCCTGACCTCTTTCCGGTCGCCGCCTTTCAGGAGGCGATGACAGATGCGCTGTCGCCCGCAAAGCAAGGCACCGCGCTGCAGTACTCCGTCTCGGAAGGCTACGGCCCACTGCGCGACTGGCTGGCGGATCACATGGGCAGCCTCGGTATCCCCTGCAGTCGCGACAACATCCTGATCACCTCCGGCTCGCAGCAGGCGCTCGATTACCTCGGCAAGCTTATGCTGTCGCCCGGCGACACGGCGCTTGTCGGCTGGCCTACGTACCTCGGCGCGCTCGGGGCCTTCAACGCCTACGAGCCGCACTACGACAGGCTGGTCCCCGGCGGGAACCGAAGTGCGGCGGACTATGCCGAAGCGGCAGAGGCCAACGGCGGGCGCGTCAAGTTCGCCTATATGTCCGTGGATTTCGCCAACCCCACAGGCGAGACGCTGGACCTCACTGCGCGCAATTCCATCCTCGATCTGGCGGATGACCTCGACATCGCGGTGATCGAGGATGCAGCCTATCAGGCGCTGCGCTACGACGGGGAAGCCGTGCCTCCGATGCTGGCGCTGGAGATCGGGCGCAAGGGTGGCATCAACGATTGCCGCACGCTCTACTGCGGCAGCTTTTCCAAGACGCTGGCTCCGGGGCTGCGCGTTGGCTGGGTCTGCGGCGCGTCGCAGGTGATCTCGCAACTGGTGCTGATGAAGCAGGCCGCCGACCTGCATTCCTCGACGTTGAACCAGATGGCCGTCGCCCATGTCGCCAAGGCGCAGTTCGATAGCCACACCGCAATGCTGCGCCAGACCTACGCCGGGCGGCGCGATGCGATGCTGGCCGCGTTGGAAACATACATGCCAGATGGCGTCAGCTGGACCCGACCCGAGGGCGGCATGTTTGTCTGGGTGACGCTGCCCAGGCATCTCGACGGGGCCGATCTGCTGCGCCAATCGCTGGAAACGCAGCGGGTTGCCTTCGTGCCTGGGCGGGCGTTCTTTGCCGATGGGTCGGGGGCAAACTCCCTTCGGCTGAGCTTTTCGCTGGCCGACGTTGCGGAGATCGACGAGGGTGTGCGGCGATTGGGCGAGGCGATCCGGGCGGTGGCGTGAGGGTATGCAGGATATCCCGCCGGGAACCGCCTGGAGAACCCGCTAAATCTAACGATGAGTTCTTGCACAAGGGGCATCTCCTGCCCGTGGGGTGGCGATCCAGGCGTTGATCCGTCCCACTTCATGGTGCGTCGTCGCGCGCACTATCCGACGAGCCCCAGCCGCACCAAATCGCCGGCCCGCCGGGACGGGCAGGCGATGGCCCGGCGCCTGCGGCTTGATTCCGGGCCATGGCAGCTTCTCTCGCCGCCACGATCGGCTTGGTCAGGAAGCCAGTGACCCTTTTACGCCAGCCGCAACAACGTCACATGCGTATCCCCGAACTTCCGCTTGTCCGTCCGCTCGAACCCTGGCGGTGGTGCCATCGGTGCGTTCTCCTCCCAGACGACTGTCGCACGGGGTGCCAGCCAGCCGCCGTCCCGGGCCGCCACCAGCGCCTGCTGCCCCATGCCCTTGCCATAGGGCGGATCGAGAAAGACCAGATCGAAAGGTGCCGCGATCCACGCCCCCAAAGCGGTGGCATCGTTGCGCATCAGGGTGGTCTTGTCCTCCGCTTTCAGCTTCTCGACGTTCTCCGTGATCAGCTTCTGCCCCGCCCGCCCGTTCTCGACAAAGACCACCTCCCGCGCCCCGCGCGACAGCGCCTCCAGCCCCAGCGCCCCGGTCCCGGCAAAAAGATCCAGCACCCGCGCGCCATGGATCACATCAAGATGGGTCAACATCGAGAACAAACTCTCCCGCACCCGATCGGAGGTCGGACGCAGATGTGCCTGCGCGTCGCCCTCGCCGACCTCGGCCAGCTTGCTGCCGCGATAGGTGCCCGCGATGATCCTCATGCCTTCAGCAGCGCCTTCAAGTCCGTTGCCGGGTCCGCGATCAGATCGGGCGCGGGCGACTTGCCCGCCTCGATCAACCGCTTGCCGACCATGAAGCCGCGCGGGTCGTTCATCGCGTCCACCGCCAGCAGTTCGTCGCCCCGGTAGTACCAGAACGCCACCGTGTCATCGTCGGTGCGGCGGGTGACGACGTGGTCGTAGCCCGTGTTCAACCCCGCGATCTGGAGTTTCACGTCGTATTGATCCGACCAGAACCACGGCTTTGCCACGTATTCTTTCCCCACGCCCATTATGTTGTCGGCCACGCATTCCGCTTGGTCGATGGCGTTCGGCACGCTTTCCAACCTAATACGACCCTCGCGGTAAGGGAAGGACGTGCAATCGCCCGCCGCCCAGATGTTGGGATCGGAAGTCCGGCCCCAGGCGTCGACCTTGATGCCGTTGTCGATGGTGAGACCGGCCGCCTCGGCCAAGGCGATGTCGGGCGCAATCCCCACACCGACGATCACGAAATCCGCCGCGATCTCCGTCCCGTCGGAGAGGCGCGCACCCGTGACAGCACCCTCGCCCAACAGACGCTCCAGCCCCACGCCCTCGCGGATGTCCACCCCATGCGACTTGTGCAGTACGCGGAAGAAATCGCTGGTCTCGGGGGCCGCGACCCGTTGCAGGATGCGGTCGGCCATCTCCACCAACGTCACGTTCAACCCCAGCTTGGCCGCGACCGACGCGGCCTCCAGCCCGATGTAGCCGCCGCCAACGATCAGCACCCGCTGGCCAGCCACAAAACGCGGGGCCATGGCATCCACGTCCGCGAGATCGCGCACAACATGGACGCCCGTCAGATCTCCGCCGATGGACGCCGGCAGACGGCGCGGGACGGAGCCGGTGGCAAGCACGAGATCGTCATAGCTCACCTCGGCCCCGCTGACCCTGACACTGCGGGCAGCGGGGTCGATCGCCTCCGCTTTCGCGCCCAGCCGCAACTCGATGCCATGCTCGCCATAGAACGCCTCGGGCCGCAGGTAGAGCCGCTCCAGCGCCATGTCGCCCATGAGATAGGCCTTGGACAACGGGGGGCGCTGATAGGGTGGCACGGGTTCGCCCGCGATCAGCGTGATACGCCCCTCGAAGCCCGCATTGCGCAACTTGACCACGCATGACGATCCCGCCTGCCCTCCCCCGATCACGACCACGTCGCGCATGGCGCACCTCCCGAAAATTCTGTTCTACCCGTCGGTTGGACCCTATAAGGTCGCGCACAACGGACGCAATGACATGAAAGGTCTCGCCCATGACAATCTCCCAAGGGGACACCCTGCCCGACGCCACGCTGGTCCAGATGGGTGCCGATGGCCCCGCGCCGGTCAAGATGGCCGACAAGCTGAGAGGCCGCAAGGTCGTGGTCTTCGCTGTGCCGGGGGCCTTCACGCCGACCTGCCATTCGGCCCATGTGCCCAGCTTCGTGCGCACCAAGGACCAGTTCGACTCCAAGGGCGTGGACGAGATCATCTGCATCTCCTGCAACGACCCCTTCGTGATGAAGGCCTGGGGCGAGGCGACGGGTGCCACCGAGGCGGGCATCACGATGCTGGCGGATGCGTCTTCGGAATTCACCAGGGCCATCGGCATGGATTTTGACGCGGCCCCCGCCGGGCTGATGGGGCGCTCCAAGCGTTACGCGATGCTGGTCGAGGACGGCAAGGTCACGCTGTGGCAGCCAGAGGAAAACGCCGGCGTCTGTGAGGTATCGGGCGGCGAGGCCCTTCTCGCCAACATGTAAGGCATTGGGGCAGGCTGCCATTATGGCCGCCTGCCTCTGACCGCGACGCCCTATCTCAGGAGGGTTTTGGTTCGTTCTGACCGATATGGTAGACGGTCCGGGACGGGAACGGGATGTCGACTCCGCCTGCATCGAGCGCTTCCTTGACCCTGCGGGTCATGTCGGCGCGGAAGGCAAAGTAATTGCCCGCATCACACCAGACCCGCACCAGGAAATCGACCGAACTGTCGCCAAGGTTGCTGACCTGAATGAAGGGCGCAGGGTCCGCATGGGCACGCTCATCCGCCATGATCGTGTCGCGAATGATCTCTTCGGCGTTCTTGAGATTGGCCCCGTAGCCCACGCCGAAGGTCCACTCCGCCCGCCGTGTGGGATTGGTGGAGTAATTGGTGATCACGTTGCCCCAGACTTCGGAATTCGGCACGATCACCTGCACATTGCTCAGGTCCGCCAGTTCTGTGAAGTTGAGGTTGATCTGCTTGACCGTTCCCATCTTGCCCGCGATCTCGACGAAATCGCCGGTCTTCACGGGACGGAAGAAGATCAGCATCACGCCGGCGGCGACGTTCGACAGGGTACCCTGCAACGCAAGGCCGATTGCCAGACCCGCAGCACCGATAACGGCGACGACCGATGTCGTCCGCACACCGAAGGTGTTCAGCACGAAGAGGATCGTGAAGCCCAGGATGATGTAGCGCACGATGGAGGCGAGGAAGTCGAACAGCATCTCGTCCAAGTGACGGTTGCGCTTGCCAAGGCTCTGAACGCGGTTCTGCAGCCAACTCGATACGATCCAGCCGATCAGCAGAATCGCGATGGCGCCGAGGATCGAACCGGCTGTACTTGCGAGAAATTCGAGGGTGAGAACATCGGCAAGGGTCTTCCCCTGCCAAAGCTCGGTTTGCATGACACTGTCCATAACTCTTGCCGTCAGTCCTTCTTCGGTTGGAACAAGCCGTCCATCTTGCGGGCCAGTTTGGCGTCCAACGTGCTCAAACCCTCTACGTCATGGGTTGTCAGGGTCACCTCGACCTTGTTGTACACGTTGAACCATTCCGGGTGGTGATCCCATTTTTCGGCCCAGATGGCCACCCGAGTCATCCACCCGAAGGCATCGGCGAAATCGGGAAATTTGAAGGTCTTGGCGATCGCGTCGCGATCCTCCACCATTTTCCAGCCGGTATCGAACAGTGGTTTCAGCACCGTCTTGCGGGTCTCTTCGCTCAGTTTCTCGGTCATTCCTGTTCCTCCATCTGGACCCGTTTGAAAGGGCCGTACTCCGTCAGGACCTCGATCTCGTGATCGACGGCTGTGCGTTCTGCCTCAAGGTAGTCCTCCACCGCCCGGGCGAAACCCGGATCGCGCATCCAGTGCAGGGACCAGGTGGCGGTCGGCAGATAGCCGCGCGCCAGCTTGTGTTCGCCCTGCGCACCCGCCTCCACAGTCGACAACCCCCGCGCGATGGCGATGTCGATGGCCTGATAATAGCACAGTTCGAAATGCAGACAGGGGTGGTGTTCGCTACAGCCCCAGTAGCGGCCATAAAGCGTATCCGCCCCGATGAAGTTCAGCGCCCCGGCGACCCAGCGCCCCTCGCGTTCGGCCAGCACCAGTGCGATATCGTCGCGCAGGCGCTCTTGCGCAATGTCGAAGAAGCGGCGCGTCAGGTAGGGGGAACCCCACTTGCGTGCACCCGTATCCTGGTAGAAGCGCCAAAAGGCATCCCAGTGTTCGGGTTGCAGCGTGTCGCCCGTGAAGGTCTGGATCGTGCCCCCAAAGCCCTGCGCCTCGGCCCTTTCCTTGCGGATGTTCTTGCGCTTGCGGGAACTGAGCGTCGCGAGGAAGGCGTCGAAATCCGCGTATCCGTCGTTGTGCCAGTGGAATTGCTGGCTTTTGCGGGGCATCAGGCCCATCTCCGTCGCGCGTTCGGCTTCTGTGGCCGTGCAGAAGGTGACGTGCAGCGAGGACAGTTTGTTGTTCTCGGTCAGTTGCACGGCCCCTTGCACAAGCGCCGCCATCCCGGTTTCCTCGAACCCCGGACGGGTCAGAAAGCGCCTGCCGGTGGCAGGTGTATGCGGCACGGCGATCTGGAGTTTGGGGTAATACCGACCGCCCGCCCGTTCCCAGGCATGGGCCCAGTTATGATCGAAGATGTACTCTCCCTGGCTGTGGGATTTGGCATACATCGGAGCCACACCGATCAACTGCCCCTCGACATAGGCCGCCAGATACTGCGGTTGCCAGCCCGTCCCTGCACCGACACTGCGGCTTTCCTCCAGCGCAGACAGGAAGCGGTAGGTGGTGAAGGGATCGCGGGGCGGCGCGCCATCCACGGCTTCAGGGCAGGCGCAGGCGTCCCACTCCGGCTGACCGATCTCGGCCAGATGCGGAATCACCCGTATCTCGATTTCCTGCGCGCTCATGTCCTGCTGTGCCATCCCGCCTTATCTGTGCCGCCGGGCAGCAGGATCAAGCGGTATAGCCCTCAAAGGTGATGTTATCGGCCAGCCGCCGCGCCTCGGCCTCCTGCGCCGCGCTGCGTATGGTCCAGCAGCAGATCATCGCGCCCTGCGCCTTGATCTCGGCCACGCGGGGGCGGTCGAGGTCGCCGACCTCGTGGCTGATGAAGGATGCAGCGACCCGGTCGAAATCGGGAATCTCGCGCAGATGGTCGCAGGTGGCTTTCGGCAGGGGCCAGTCCTCATAGCGGTAGGCGCTGGTGACCAAACCGCGCGGCACCTCGGGCAGCAATTCGGCCATGCGGGCCACCGCGTGGGGGTTGAAAGACATGACGGCAAGGTCGCCCTCGTAGCCTTTGAGGGCAGCGGCGGTCGCCTCTTCCAGCGGGCCGATGTCGGGGCCCATGCCGCCATCCTGATCCTTGATCTCCACCAGCAGCGGCACCTGACCCGCGACGAGTTCCAGCACCTCGGTCAAGGTCGGCACGCCTTCGTCCCCACCGCGCAGCAGGATGCCCGCAAGATCCCTGGCGGCGCGCAGCCGCACCGGTCCCGTCGCGGATGTGAGGCGGTCGAGCGCATAGTCGTGAAACACCATCGCCGCGCCGTCGACGCTGAGTTGCACGTCGATCTCGACGCCATAACCCGCCGCAATTGCCGCGCGGATTGCGGCGCGGCTGTTTTCGGGACGGCCGTCGCTGACGTCGTGCAGGGCACGGTGCGCCAGTGGCTTGTCGTAGAAGGCGCGGGGGAGAGTCATCTGATCTCGAAGATGCCTTCGATCTCGACCGCGACGCCCAGCGGAAGGGAGGCGGCAGAGACAGCGGAACGGGCGTGGCGGCCCGCATCCCCCAGCGCCGCGACGAGAAAGTCGGAGGCGCCGTTGATGACCTTGGGCTGGTCGGTGAAATCGGCGGTGGAGTTTACGAAGCCAGTCAGCTTGACCACCCGCACCAGACGCTCGATGTCGCCGCCACAGGCGGCCTTGACCTGTGCCAGAAGGCTGATCGCGCAGGATTTTGCGGCCTCGGCACCGGCGGCGATATCCATAGTATCGCCCAGCTTGCCCGTGATGAACCCCTCCGGTCCGTTCGAAATCTGGCCCGAAACATAGAGCGTGCTGCCTGTCTGGACATAGGGCACGTAATTGGCGGCGGGGGCCGGGGCGTCGGGCAGGGTGACGCCCAGTTCGTCAAGGCGCGCGGTGATGCTCATGGCAGGTATCCTTTGGCAAACAGGTTTGCCGGGACGCTAGCCGGGATGGCCAGGAACGAAAAGGGGCGTGGTCAACTTTCGCGGAAGGCGCGGGCGAAGTAATCGGCCATCGGTTTGATCAGATAGGCCAGTGGCGAGCGGTCCCCGGTGCGGATAAATGCTTCCACGGGCATGCCGGGCAGCAGGATCGTGCCTTTCGGCAGCTTCTCCATCTCGCCGGGGTTCAGCGCGATCTCTGCCCGGAAATAGGTCTGGCCCGTGTTCTGATCCTCTATCGAATCGGCTGAGATCTGCATCACCTGCCCCACCAGTTCCGGTGTCGTCCGCTGGTCGAGCGCGGAGAGGCGCAGGTTGACGGACTGGCCCACGTCGATCTCGTCCACGTGAATGGGCTGCACACGCGCTGCGATAATGAGCGGACGGTCCTGCGGCACCAGGTACATGATCGGCTCGGCGGCGCGCACGACGGACCGGGGGGTCTGAACCTGCATGCCATAGATGATGCCCGATACCGGCGCACGGATGTCCAGCCGGTCGATTTCAGCCTTCAGCGCGCGGCGTTGCTCCACCAGTTCAAGCTCGCGGTAGCGGAGGTCGCGCAGGTTGGTGATCGCGTCCTCACGCCCGCTGGTGCCCAGCTTGAGGATTTCGATGTCGATCTCGGTGCCACGCTCCTCCGTCTCCGCTTTGGAGGCGACGAGTTGCCCGATCTGGCCCCGCAGGCGCGCCTGTTCGCGTTGCAGGTTCAGCACCGTGCTGGCCTGCGCCAGCCCACGATCCAGAAGCGACTGCTGGTTGCCCAGTTCCTCCTCGATGAGTTCAAGCTGGCGGCCGAGCGCGACTTCCTGTGCCTCGATCCCGCCAATCTGCGACCCGATCTGTCCGCGGCGCTTGCCTAGTTGCTCCGTCTCGCGGGCGACGGAATTGTTGCGGGCATCGAAAAGGTTGACCTGACCTTCCATCAGTTCCTGCAAGTCGGCGTTCCGCTGGCCCGCGCTGACCAGTTCCGGCTCGAAGGTGACGGCGTCTGTCTCGTCCCGCTCGGCCTCAAGCCTGCCGCGACGGGCCATCAGCTCGTAAAGCTGCCCCTCCGCGATGGAAAGCTGCGAGGTCAGCTGATCGGGGTCGAACCGGATCAGCAGGTCACCCGCCGCGACTGTGTCGCCTTCGTCCACCATGATCTCCGCGACCACCCCGCCTTTCTCATGCTGGACGATCTGGCGGTTGCGGTCCACCTCGATCCGGCCCGAGGCCACGATGGCGCCGGAAATCTCCGTGGTGACCGCCCAGGTGCCGAAGCCGCCGAACAGAATAATCAGGCTGAAGAAACCGAAGAGAACCGGACCCTTCGAGGACCACTTTCTGGGGGAACCTGCCGTCATGTGACGCCTCCGGAGTTGGCGGGCGCATTCTGTATCTGTCGGGCGTTCTTGACCATCCCGGCAAGCACTTCGTCCTTGGGTCCGAAGGCCATGCGCATCCCGTTTTCAAGCACCAGCAGGGTGTCGCATTCCTGAATTGCGGCCGGTCGGTGCGCCATGATCAGCACCGACCGCCCGCTTTCCTTCATCTGGCGGATGGCATGGTTCACGGCCTGGGAGCCCATGTTGTCGAGGTTGGAATTGGGCTCGTCCAGCACCACGATGACGGGATCGTCATAGAGCGCGCGGGCCAGGCCGATGCGCTGCATCTCGCCGCCCGATAGGCGGACCTGACCGGACCGGATCTGGGTATCGTAACCCTGCGGCATTTCCAGGATCAAATCGTGCGCCGCCGCCATTCTGGCCGCCGCCACGACCTTGGCATCGTCCGGCGCCTCGGACAGGCGGGCGATGTTTTCTGCGATGGTGCCGTCGAAAAGCTGCACCCGTTGCGGCAG
>JBBSJO010000014.1:0-41231 GCA_038257185.1 Rhodobacterales bacterium
CGGAGGCGATCACGCGGTCGAGGGCGTCGAATTCGGCCTTGTCCCAGGAGGACGTGGCGAGGGGGTAGGTGAAGGTCATGTCGCGTGATGCTCCAGATAGTGCCGGTAGGTGGCGGCGATGCCGTCGCGCAGGGAGGTCGGGGCCTGCCAGCCCCATGCCGTCTGGCGCGTGGTGTCGCAGAGTTTGCGTTTCATGCCGACGGGGCGGTCGAGATCGTGGGTGAAGTCGCCCTGCCAGCCGATAACCTCTGCCACCGTGGCGTAGTAGTCGTTGATGGTGTGGTCGTGGCCCAGTCCGACGTTCATCGCCCCGGGCAGGGCGTCGAGATCGCCCGCCGCCTTCCACACCGCGTCGGCCAGATCGCCCGCGAACATGAACTCGCGCCGCGCAGTGCCGTCGCCCCAGATCTCGACCGTTGGCTCGTCGTTGACCTTGGCCTGGTGGACCTTGTGGATGATCGCGGGCAGCAGGTGGGAATGCTTCGGATCAAATTTGTCGTATAGGCCGTAGAGATTGCAGGGGATCAGCGTCTTGTACTGCGCCTCCGCGTCCTCGGCCCGGACGTAGTCGCAAAGCTTCATCGCCATGATCTTGGCGATGGCGTATCCTTCGTTGGTGGGCTCCAGGGGGCCGGTGAGGATCATCTCCTCGCGCAGCGGGTTCTGGGCTTCAGCGGGATACATGCAGGTTGAGGCGAGGTTGATCAGCTTCGTTATGCCCGCCTTGCGCGCGGCCATGATCACGTTGCGCCCGATGGCGATATTTTCTTCGAGGAAGGCAACGGGGTTGGCCATGTTGGCCTGTATGCCCCCCACGCGGCCTGCGGCATGGATCACCATGTCGGGCTTGTGGGTCTCCATGTAGTCGCTCACGGCCTCGGCGTCCGTCAGGTCCAGCTCCGCACTGCGCGGTGCCAGCACCATCCAGCCGCGCGCAGCGTCGTGCATTTGCAGATTGCGGCCCACCATGCCGCCGCCTCCGGTCAGCAGCAGGGTTGGGGTCTCGCCCATCTCAGTCCTCTCTCGACATCATTGTGTCGAAGCCGTGGTCTCTGAGAACACGTTCCCGCTTGGCAGCGCGCAGGTCATTGGCAACCATCTCGGTGCACATGGTCTGCACGGTGATCGCAGGCTCCCAGCCCAGTACTTTCTTGGCTTTGGAGGGATCGCCCAGCAACGTCTCCACCTCCGCGGGGCGGAAATAGCGTGGGTCGATCTTGAGGATCACATCGCCGGGGCTCAGCGCGGGGGCATCGTCGCCGGTGATCGTGTCGACGATGGCGACCTCGTTCACGCCCTTGCCTTCGAAGCGCAGGGTGATGCCCAGTTCGGCGGCGGACCATTCGATGAACTGGCGTACGGAGTGCTGCACGCCGGTGGCGATGACGAAGTCATCCGGTGCATCCTGCTGCAGCATCATCCACTGCATGCGCACGTAGTCCTTGGTGTGGCCCCAGTCGCGCAGGGCGTCGATGTTGCCCATGTAGAGGCAGCTCTCCAGCCCCTGCGCGATGTTGCTGAGGCCGCGCGTGATCTTGCGGGTGACGAAGGTCTCACCCCGGCGCGGGCTCTCGTGATTGAAGAGGATGCCGTTGCAGGCATACATCCCGTAGGCCTCGCGATAGTTCACCGTGATCCAGTAGGCGTACATCTTGGCGACGGCGTAGGGGCTGCGCGGGTGGAACGGCGTGGTTTCGGTCTGCGGGGTTTCCTGCACCAACCCGTAAAGTTCCGAGGTCGAAGCCTGATAGAACCGCGTGCGGTCGTCCATCTTCAGAAACCGGATCGCCTCCAGCAGGCGCAGCGCGCCGATGGCGTCGACGTCGGCAGTGTATTCCGGTGCCTCGAAGCTGACCGCGACATGGCTTTGCGCGCCAAGGTTATAGACCTCGTCGGGGGCCACTTCCGACAGGATACGGGTCAGGTTGGAGGTGTCGGTCAGGTCGCCGTAGTGCAGCTTGAAGTTGGCGTTCGTGGTATGCGGGTCCTGAAAGATATGGTCAATCCGTTGGGTGTTGAACAGCGACGCGCGGCGCTTGATGCCGTGGACTTCGTAGCCTTTCTCCAGCAGCAGTTCGGCCAGATAGGAACCGTCCTGCCCCGTGATCCCGGTGATGAGTGCCTTCTTCATGCGCGCGTCCTGCCCTTGCTTCGCGCCCTTTTAGGCTACGCGGCACAAAAGGCCAATAACCGTTGCCGCGCCGGGTGGGCGGGGTCAAGCACATGGCGGTCGGTGGCGACCAGCGTCACCACGGCGGCAGGCGTGCCGTTCACGTCCATCACCGGGCAGGCGAGGGCGGAGAGGCCGGGGATGAACTCCTGATCCGCGATGGCGATCCTCTGGGCGCGGATGTCGCGGCGCAGGGGCTCGGTTGCGGCCAGTGTCGTGCCCTCGGCAGCCACCAGATCGGCCAGCAACCGGTCGGGAAGATAGGCAAGGAAGATGCGCCCGGTAGCGGAGCGTGTCACGGGCAGAACCGATCCGACCCCCAGCGTCGTCACCAGCGCCGTCGCGGCCTTTTCCCATCGGATCACGGTGGCGCCGTGGGTGCCCCAGACGGCGAGTGTGGCGCTCATCCCGGTTTCCTCGACCAGCCCCGACAGCCCGTCGGCAGCGCGATTGACCGGGTCGATGCGGGCGACGGCGGCGATGCCGATCTCGGCGGCGCGGGGGCCAAGGTCGTACTTGCCCGACTTGCGCTGCCGGACCATGCCGCTGTCCACGAAGCTGGCGAGGTAGCGGTGGACTTTTGCCGGGGCCATGCCTGCCGCCTCGCCCAGATCCGACAGCGACATGGCCGCCCCGTGCCGCGCGAGCGCCGTTAACAGGGCCACCGAAACCTCGACCGATTGCACGCCTCTGCCGCGTTCCTGTGTCATCGTTGATCACCCCCTTGATTACGGATAGCGTAACGTGTTACGCAGATTTTGCAAAGGGGGGAGAGCCGATGCGGATCAACATTCTGGGTGCCGGGCCTGCGGGGCTCTACGCCGCCATTCTGCTCAAGCGGATGCGCGCCGACCTGGAGGTGGCCGTTTTGGAGCAGAACCCGGCGGGCGCGACCTTTGGTTTCGGCGTGGTGTTTTCGGATCAGGCGCTGGATTTCCTGCGCGCTGACGATCCGGAGACAGCAGACCTGATCGAATCTCACATGCAGCACTGGTCAGACATCGTTGTGAACCACAAGGGCACCCGCATCGCCATCGACGGTATCGGCTTCGCCGGGATCGGGCGGTTGGAACTGCTGAAGCTGTTGCAGGCGCGTGCCGCCGATCTGGGTGTGGTGCCGCAGTACGACACGCGGGTCGCGTCGCTGGAGGAACTGCCGCAAGCCGATCTGACCATCGGGGCGGACGGTCTGAACTCCCTCGTGCGGCAAAGCGCACCGGAGGCTTTCGGGGCCGAGATCACCCACCTCGACAACCGCTTCGTCTGGTACGGCGCGAACCGCGAATTCGACGCGCTCACGCAGACATTCATCGAGACGCCCTATGGCGCGATGAACGCACATCACTACAGCTATGCCCCCGGCCACGCGACCTTCATCATCGAGATGGAGCCGGAGACCTTTGCCCGCAGCGGTTTCGCAGGGATGGAGGAGCCGGACTATCGTGCCGCATGCGAGGGGTTCTTTGCGGAGCACCTCAAAGGCGCGCATCTGATCCCGAACAACCCCGCTTGGCGGCAGTTTCCGAATCTGACTTGCAATAAGTGGCACGATGGCAATCGCGTGCTGGTCGGCGACGCGCTGCACACCGCGCATTTCTCCATCGGGTCGGGGACGCGTCTGGCGCTGGAGGACGTGATCGCCTTGGCCCGCGCTTTGCGCGAGGCGGAATGGGACGTTGAGGCGGCGTTGCCTGCCTACCAATCCGAACGCCAGCCGGTATTGAACAAGATTGTCACCGCCGCCCGTGCCAGTGCGGCATGGTACGAGGACTTCGGGGAACACATGAAGCTGGACCCCTATCCCTTCGCGCTCAGCTACATCCGCCGCGCCGGGCGGCTGGATGCGGCCCGCCTCGCCCGCCTCGCGCCCGCGTTCACGGCAGACCTGCAAAAGCGTGGCGTCGCGCTGGAGGGGTCGGCATGACGCCGCATGCGCTCGCCACCTCAGCCGGTTTCGACCTGCCGGAAACCTACAACGCCGCGCGGCTGCTGTGGGACAACGACCCCGCGCGCATGGCAATCCTGCACGACGACGGCGCGTGGACATACGGCGACGTACAGTCCGAGGCCGCGCGGATCGGTAACGCGCTGCTCAAGACTTGCGCGCCGGGTGACCGCGTGCTGCTCTATCTCGATGACCATCCCGTCTACCCGGCCGCGATCATGGGGGCGATGCGGGCGGGGCTGGTCCCGATGCTGATCAACACGTTGTCGACGCAGGAACTGGTGGATTTTTATCTGTCGGATTCCGGTGCCACTGCCGTCATTTACTCCGCCGGACATGCGCCCCTGTTCACCACGGCAACGGTCCCCACTCTGAATGCCGAAGAGCGCCCTTGGCGCGATGGGGCCGGCACGCTGGCCGAACATCCCACGAAACGCAGCGACATGGCGTTCTGGATGTACTCCTCCGGCTCTACCGGCAAGCCCAAGGGCGTGGTGCACCAGCACGAGGATGCGGCTTACACCGCTCATACCTATGCCCGCAACGTGCTCAAGATCACGCCGGATGACGTCTGCTTTTCCATCCCGAAGATCTTCTTCGCCTACGGGTTCGGCAACTCCGTCACTTTCCCCTTCGCCGTCGGCGCGGCTTCCGTCCTGCTGACGGACCGCCCCACGCCCGATCGCTGCTTTGCCCAGATCGACACGCACCGCCCGACGATCCTCTTCGGCCTGCCGACGCTCTACACGGCCCTCGCGAACGACCCCGGCATCGCCACCGTCGACATGGGCTCCGTCCGCCTCTGTGTCTCCGCCGCCGAAGTACTCTCGCCCGAACTGGCGCGCGAGTGGAAGGACCGCTTCGGCCTGCCCATCGTCGAGGGGTTGGGATCGACCGAGATGCTGCACATCTACCTCAGCAACGATGCCGCGACTCAGAAACCGGGATCGGCCGGGCGGGTTGTGGATGGCTACCGCATCCGCCTGCTGACTCCTGAAGGCGACGAAGCGGCGACTGGGGAAGAGGGCGTCATGCAGGTCATGGGCCTTTCCGGTGCTGAGTACTACTGGAA
This sequence comes from Rhodobacterales bacterium, assembly GCA_038257185.1. Classification (GTDB taxonomy): domain Bacteria; phylum Pseudomonadota; class Alphaproteobacteria; order Rhodobacterales; family Rhodobacteraceae; genus Sulfitobacter. Next base: position 5,188 of record JBBSJO010000014.1, read on the forward strand.
CCGCCCCGACAAGACCGCTGAGACCATGAAAGACGGCTGGCTCGACACCTTTGACCGCTTCACGCGGGACGCCGACGGGTTCTACTTCTTCAAGGGCCGCGCGGACGATTTGGTGAAGGTCAGCGGCCAGTGGGTCTATCCGCTGGAGATCGAATGGGCGCTCAACGATCACCCGCAGGTGCGCGAGGCCTGCGTGCTGGCGCTGCCGTTGGGAGACGGGCGCATGACCATCAAGGCCTGGGTCGTGCCGCTCGCCACCGGAGACGACGCCCTGCGCGCCGACCTTGTGCGGCACGCGAAGTCCTGCCTGCTGCCGCACAAATACCCGCGCGAGATTGCATTTCTCGATAGCTTGCCCAAGACCGGCACCGACAAGATCGACCGCCAGGCCCTCAAACGCATGGAGACTCCGACATGAGCCAAGCCGCCCCCGCCAACACCCCTGAACGCGACGCCTTCTATGCTGCCATCGAGCCTGAATCGATGCGCGCCCTATGGTCCGTCATGGCGGGGATCATCACGCCGGAACCGAAGTCCGGCTGCATCCCCTTCAAGTGGTCCTACGACAGCGTCCGCGCACGCCTGATCGAGGCGGCCGGCCTGATCACCGCCAAGGAGGCCGAACGCCGGGTGCTGATCCTCGAGAACCCCGGCCTGAAGGGCACGTCCAAGGTCACCACCAGCCTTTATTGCGGCGTACAATGCGTGATGCCGGGAGAGGTCGCGCCTGCGCATAGACACACGCAATCGGCGCTGCGCTTCGTGCTGGAATCCTCGGGCGGATTCACCGCAGTGGGCGGCGAGAAGACGGAGATGCAGTTCGGCGATTTTGTCATCACCCCCAACTGGGAATGGCACGACCACGGCAATACCACCGATGATCCGATCTTCTGGCTCGACGGGCTGGACATCCCCGTGGTGCAGTTCTTCGATGCCTCCTTTGCCGAAGGGTTGGGCGAGGACCAGCAGGAGATCACCAAGCCGACCAATGACAGTACGGCACGGTATGGTGCGAACATGCTGCCGCTGGGGTATGAGCGGACGAAACCGACGTCCCCGATCTTCAACTACCCCTACGCGCGCAGTCGCGACGCGCTGGAGCAAATGCGCAGGACCGAGGAATGGGACCCGTCCCACGGCCTCAAGATGCGCTACATCAACCCGGTCGACGGCGGCTGGGCGATGCCGACCATCGGCACCTGCCTGCAACTGCTGCCCCGGGGGTTCAACGGTGCGCCCTACAAATCGACCGATGCGACCGTCTATGTCTGCGTCGAGGGAAAGGGACGCACGCGGGTGCGCGACGCCGTGATCGAATGGGGCCCGCGCGACGTCTTCGTCGTTCCAAGCTGGCACGAAATCCTGCATGAAGCGGATGACGATGCCGTGCTCTTCTCCTACTCCGACCGACCGATCCAGGAAAAGCTCGGCCTTTTCCGTGACCACAGAGGAAACCACTGATGACCGATTACGTATTCGACGCGCCGCAGCAGGCGAGCCTTGCGGTGAAGGGATCCGACGACCGCTTCCCGATCCGACGCATCTTCTGCGTGGGGCGCAACTATGAGGCGCACGCGCGCGAGATGGGCAAGGACCCGGACCGCGAGCCACCGTTCTTCTTCACCAAGCCCGCGGATGCCGCACTCGATACGCCCTGCACCATCGCCTACCCGAAGCTGACGGAGAACCTGCACTACGAGATCGAGCTGGTAATCGCCATCGGCAAGGGCGGGTCGGACATTGCCGAAGCGGATGTGATGGACCACGCCTGGGGCGCTGCTGTCGGCCTCGACATGACCCGGCGCGATCTGCAGACCGAGGCCAAGAACATGGGCCGCCCCTGGGACTGGGGCAAGGCCTTCGATCAGTCCGCGCCAATCGGGGCCATCGTGCCCATCGCCGATGTGCCGTCGGTGGAGAAGGGGCGCATCTGGCTGGCCGTGAACGGCGAGACCAAGCAGGACGCGGACATCGCCGATCTGATCTGGTCGGTGCGCGAGCATATCTCGACGTTGAGCAAGTCGATGACCCTGGCGCCGGGTGACATCGTGATGACCGGCACCCCTGCGGGTGTGGGCGCGGTCGTGGCGGGGGACGTGATCACCGGCGGGGTCGAGGGCGTCGGCGAGTTGGAAGTGAAGATCGGGCCGCGAGCGTGAGCGATCTGATCCTGCACAACTACTTCCGGTCCTCCACCTCGGTGCGGGTCCGCGCGGCGCTGAACCTCAAGGGGCTGGCGTATGACTACGTGCCCCATTCGCTGCTGAAGGGGGAGCAGGCGAGGCCCGAGCATCTGGCGCTCAATCCCTCCGGTCTGGTGCCGACGTTGATGACGGAGCAAGGGCCGTTACCGCAATCGCTGGCAATCATCGAGTGGCTGGACGAGGTGCATCCCGAGCCATCCTTGCTGCCCGCCGACCCCTGGGGTCGTGCGCGGGTGCGGAGTCTCGCGCATATCGTGGCGCTGGACATTCATCCGGTGAACAACCTGCGCATCCTGAAGCATCTGGAGATGGAGTTCGGCGTTGATGCCGCGGGCAAGGCGGCTTGGTTCCGCAAATGGGCCGAGGCGGGGATGGCGGCTTTGGAAGTGCGGCTGGCGCAGGAGCGCGAGACGGGGGAATTCTGTCACGGCGATACGGTTGGTCTGGCCGATCTTTGCCTTTATGCGCAGGTGCTGAACAATGCGCGTTTCGAAGTGGATATGGCGGTGTATCCGACGATCCAGCGCATCCATGCCAATTGCATGGCCGTCCCGGCGCTGGCCGACGCAGCGCCTGCCAATCAGCCCGACGCTGTCTGAGCCGGGGTGGGCGAGGCGCCCACCTTACGGTTCATCGGGGGCCAAACAGGGTGGACGAGGCGTCCACCTTACGCCCCGGCGCGTGTCCGCTCCGCCCGCGCCCGTGCCTGTGCGGCGAGGTCGGGCAACCCGCTGCGGTCGTAGACATCGCCCAGCATCAGGTTCAACGGCACGCCGTCGGGGTCGTAGGTGCGGCGCATCTCCAATACCTGCTGCGCGGCGGAGGCGCGGCTGTCCTGAACCAGCGCGTCGAGGTGGATCTGCTCGAAGAGGTCGCGCTGCGCGTGGCTGCCGCCGCATTCGGCCATGCGCGGCAGGCTCTGGCCCAGCCGTTTGATCGCCAGGGGCCAGTTGCCGCGAGTATGGGCGAGGATGCCTTCGGCGGCGGGCAGGGCGACTTCGGACCAGGCGGCATGGTCGAAGGCGGTGCTCTCGGCGGCTTTGTCCTTGATCGCGGCCATGAGGTCCGCCGCTTCGGGCCGCCCGGTGCGCCCGAGGGCGTAGAGATATTGCAGCGTCAGGAAGGGATTGACCGTGTCGCGGCCCCGGGCGGCGACGTGATCGGCCACGTCGGCCCAGCGGTCGCCGACGTCGACGCCAGCAAAGTCCATCCGGGCCAGCAGGGAAACCGCACCGACCTGATCCTGTGAGTATTCCTTGGAGAGCCCCCAGACGTGGGTGTCGTAGGCCGTGCGGACGTCGTCGTGACGTCCTTGGCTGAGGTAGAACAGGCAGAGGTGCCACCAGTTGTGACTGCGCATGAAGGAGTTGAGCGGCTGCCAGGTCTCCGCCACGCCTTCGAGGAAACGCGCGCCTTCGGCGACGCGGCCCTGGGTCAGCATGACGTGGGCAATGGCGTGATGCGCCCAGGGTTCGTCGTGGCGGAGCGTCATAGCCTGCCGTGCCGCCTCTTCCGCCTTGTCGAGCAGGTGGCATTGTTCGTAGCCGAAGGCGATCATGCCGTGGGTGTAAGGGATGTCGGCGGCCTCGGGCAGGCCCTTGAGGGCCATGCGCAGCATGCCCGCGGCGTCGCCTGCGTTGAACAGGTGGTACTGCGCGAGCTTGAGCATCGTCACATCGCGGGGGTGGTGGGTTGTTATGGTGTCGCAGATGGCGAGCAGGGCGGGGATGTCGCCCGCCACCCAGTGGGCAACAGCCTGTGTCACCTGCGCCTCGCGGTCCGTTACCTCCGTGAAAGCTTGCGCGCGTTCCAGATAGGGCGCGGCCTTGGTGGGGGCGACAGGGTGTTCGAGGAACATCCAGAGCATCGCGGCATAGGCGTTGGCGAGCGCGCAGTCCGGGTCGGCATCGGCGGCGGCGAGGATGCCGGTGGCTTTGGTCTGGTAGGCGATGAAGCCGTGGATGAAGTCGTCGATCGCCGCGAGAGTATCGGGGTTCTGGGTCGTGACGGGCAGGCCGTAGAGGTCGGTGGTCATGAACCCTCCTTGATCGGGTTGTTGTCGATGAAACCCAGCAGGCGCTCTGCCACCGATTTCGGCGCGTCCCAGTGGATCGAATGGCCCGCGTCGGGGATGGTATGTTGCTGGATACCGGGGATGGCGGAGAAGGCCTCCCGCGCGGCTGCCTCGGGGATCAGCAGATCGTCGGCGGCGAAGATCACCTGCGTGGGGCAGGTGATGTCGGCGGGGCGGGTCGCGGGGCGAAAGCCACGCAGAGCCTCGATCTGGTGGGCCATGGCGTCGGTGGATTGTGCGTAAGGGTAGGAAAGAGCGGCGTCGAGGGCGAGTTGCATGTTCTGCGGATCGGCAAAAAAGGCAGGGCGGAAGATCCAGGGGTAGAGGGCGCGGAGCCAGAGCGACTGATCTCCCTCCGACTTTCGGATGGCGAGTAGCGTGTCGAAAACCGCCATGGTGCGTGGCACGCGAACGGGCGCGGAGGCTAGGATGGTGAGAGAGGCAATGACGTCGCCCTCCAGCCCTGAGAGCTCCATCGCCATCAGGCCGCCCATGGAATGGCCCGCGAGGTGATAGCGGTCGATCCCGAGGTGTCGCATCAGCGCCTGCGCGTCGCGGGCCATATGCGCGACGGAGACTTCTGCCTCCCAGGGTGTGGTGCGTCCGGTGGTGCGGTTATCGGGGCGGATGACGGTGTAGTGCGGGGTCAGCAAGGGGGCCAGTGCCCCCCAACTGGCGCTGTCGCTGAGCATGCCAGCGAGGAGCAGTAACGGCGGGCCGTCTCCGTCGACTTCGTAGTGCAGGGTAATGTCGTCTCGCGCGAGTTCAGGCATTCAGGGTGCTCCAGCAGGGCAGCAGGTCGCCGGGGGATGGAGTGGCGGCATAGATGGCGCGGGCGATGGCGCGGGACAGACAAAGCGAGGCGGCGTGGCCGATCAGCATGACGTTTCCGGCGGGCTTTGCGGCAGTGGACAGGGCGAAGACGAGATCGCCGTCGTGGGGGGTGTGGGCGGGCACCACGGCGCGACCGATGCCATCGTGTGCAGCTATGGCGACGCGGTGGCATTCGGCCTTGGTCAGCGCAGCGTCGGTGGCGACGATGGCGATGGTGGTGTTCTCGCGCGGGGACATGGCTGCCATCTTGCGGCTTTCCAGCGCTCGGCCCAGCCCGCTGGCGGGATCGGGGCCAAGGCCGCCGAACTCTGCGTCGATCTCGAAGGGCGCGGCGTAGAAATGGCGGTCGCCGGGGGTGGTGACGGCGCCGACCGGATTGGCGGCGACAAGCGCGCCGACCATTGTGCCGTCGTCGAGTTGCAGGGAAGCCGAGCCGAGGCCGCCCTTCATCATCGCAGAGAGCGCACCGGTGCCTGCACCGATGGTGCCGAGGGCGAAGTCCGCCGCCGCCGTATCGAAGGCCGCCGCACCGAGGGCGGGATAAGGGTTGAGGGCCCAATCCTTCTGTCCGCCATTGAGCAGGTCGAAGAGGATCGCGCCCGGCACCAGCGGGATGACTGAAGATCCCACACGGAACCCACGCCCGACGCGGCGGAGGCGATCCACCACGCCGGAACAGGCATCAAGCCCGTAGGCGGAACCGCCCGACAGCACCAGTGCATCGACCCCGGTGGCGGATTTGTTGGGGGCCAGCAGGTCCGTTTCCCGCGTACCGGGGGCGCCGCCCATGACGTGGACGGAGGCCGCGAAGGGCGCGTCGCCCAGCACAACGGTGCAGCCCGATTTGAGGGTGTCGTCCTGCGCGTTGCCGACCCGCAGGCCGGAGACATCCGTGATGAGGTTGCGGGGGCCCGGGATCATGCGGGATCGTGCGCGGCGGGAACAGCCGGTATTTGGAGAAGGGTGAAGGTCATAGGCGGGGCTTGGCCGCCGCCGTGGCGGGATCGCCGGTGTTGGGTTCGCCCTTGGGCTCGATCAGCAGGACCTCGCATTCGGCGTCGGCACGGGGGCGGTGGGTGATGCCCTTGGGGACCACGAAGACTTCGCCTGTCTTGACCGGGTGGGAGGTGCCGTCCAGGTCCATGACCATTTCGCCCTTGAGCACCATGAAGAAGTCGTCGGTTTCTTCGTGCAGGTGGTAGGGAAACTCGCCCTGGAACTTCACCACCATGATGTCGTTGTCGTTGTAATCGGCCACGACGTGCGGGTCCCAATGGGTGGAGATCTGTGCGAGCTTCGCCGTCAGGTTGACGGGCGTCATATGCAGCGGCCTCCATCCACTTCCATGGCGACGCCGGTGATCATGCTGGCCTCGTCGGAGCAGAGAAAGAGCGCGGCATTGCCCATGTCTTCGGGCTGGCTGAAGCGGCCGAGCGGGATGGTGGAGAGGAACTTCGCGCGCATCTCGGGCGTGTCCTCGCCCATGAAGCTTTTCAGGAGCGGTGTTTCCCCTGCCACGGGGTTCAGCGCGTTGACGCGGATGCCCTCGGGGGCGAGTTCGACGGCCATCGCCTTGGTCGCGGTGATCATCCAGCCTTTGGAGGCGTTGTACCAGTTCAGGCGCGGGCGGGGCGACACCCCGGCGGTGGAGGCGATGTTGAGGATCGCACCCTTGCCGCGTTCCTTCATGTGCGGGACCAGCGCCTTTGCAGTAAGATAAACCGACTTCATGTTCACGCGATAGACCTTGTCAAAGTCCTCCTCGCTTACGGTTTCCATGAGGGCCGGCATGTGGGTGATGCCAGCGTTGTTGATCAGGATATCGACGTGGCCCCAGGCGTCGATGGCGTCGCGGGCCATGGCCTGGACGGAGTCGTTGTCGCCTACGTCGACCATATGCGCGGTGGCGTGGTCGCCCATTTCGACGGCGAACTGCTGGGCGGCTGTGCCGTTGATGTCGGCGATCATGACCCTGGCCCCCTCCTGAAGAAAGCGCCGGACGATGCCCGCGCCAAAGCCGGAGGCACCTCCGGTCACGATGGCGGTCTTTCCGGTCAGTCGCATGGCATGGTCTCCGTGATGTTCAGTATTGATATGAGTGTGATCGGTTGCGTGTGACTTGCCAAGGGGGGCGTCGTCAACGCCCTACGCGAAACGAAAAGCTGCCCACCTGATGTTTCGTGCGAGGTGGGCCTTCGATGATTTCGCAGACCCCTTCGATGCCTTCCAGGCACTGGCGCCAGAAGGCCATGCCGCCGGGTGAATGCTCCGCGACGCCCAGGACCCAGTCGCCGCCAAGCGCGGTGAAGATGAGACCTGCGGCCTGCGTCCCGACGCCTTTGTGGCGGAAGGCAGGCTGGATGGTGAATTCGGCCAGCTCGTGGCTGCCGTCGCGGTGGTTCCAGACCAGAGCGAAGCCGATCGGCACGGCGTCGCTTTCGATCAGATAGGGGTGGCGGCCCTGCTCGACCCAATAGCGGTCGAGGGCGGCGGGGTAGTAGCGCGGGCCATCGGGGAGGATTTCACGGAAGTAGGTTTGCGCCATTGCGTCGAGCACGGCGCGGCGGGATTCCGGGACCGGGGCGATGGTGATGTGGCCGGTCATGCCGGCACCTTTTCGAGGTCGGGAAGAAGGGGCGCGGCGGCGATCAGCTTGCGGGTGTAGGCGTGCTGGGGGTTCTCGAAGACCTCCCTTGTGGGGCCCTGCTCCACGATCTGGCCGGATTTCATCACCAGCACCCGGTCGGTCACGGTGCGCACAACGCTGAGGTCGTGGGAGATGAAGAGGTAGGTCAGGTCGTAGGCGCCGCAGAGTTCTGCCAGCAGGTCGAGGATCTGGGCGCGGACGGAGACGTCGAGCGCGCTCACCGCCTCGTCGAAGAGGATGAGATCGGGGCGAATGATCAGGGCGCGGGCGATGGCGATGCGCTGGCGCTGACCGCCGGAGAATTCGTGGATGTATTTTCGCGCGTCGGCGGGTGTGAGGCCCACGGCGGCAAGGGCCTCGTCGATGGCTTTTTGACGCACCGCACCCTGCGGTGGGTCGGGCAGCAGGTGGAAGGGTTCGGTCACAAGGCGGTCAACCCGGTGGCGGGGGTTGAAGCTGCCGAAGGGGTCTTGAAACACGACCTGCATGCGGCGGCGGACGGCGAGGTTGGGCTTGTCGCCGGTAAAGACCGGCGCGCCGTCGAGCGTGATGGTGCCCGCCTGCACCTGCTCCAGCCCCAGCAGGGCGCGGGTGAGGGTGGACTTGCCACATCCCGATTCGCCCACGAGCCCAAGCCGCTCACCGCGCTGGATCGTGAAGGAGACGTCGTGCACTGCACGGAAGTGCCCCGGCGTGCCGAAGAGCGTCGTGCGCGGCAGGCGGTAGTCGCGGCTGACGTTTGCGACCTCCAGCAGCGGTTTCGGCGCGGGAGCTTGCGGAAGGGTCACGCGGTGGCTGGAGGCGGCAAAGAGCATCCGGGTGTAGGGGTGGCGCATGTTGCGCAGCAGGTGCTGTGTTTCGCCCTGCTCCACCACCTCTCCCTTGCGCATGACTACGATGCGGTCGGCCATGTCGGCGACCACGGCGAGGTCGTGGGTGATCATCAGCAGGCCCATCCCGTCCTCGCGGGCCAGGCGTTTGAGCAGGTCGAGAATCTGCGCCTGCGTTGTGACGTCGAGCGCGGTGGTCGGTTCGTCCGCGATCAGCAGGCGGGGTTGCAGGGCGATGGCCATGGCGATCACGACGCGCTGGCGCTGGCCGCCGCTGAGCTCGTGCGGGTAGCGCGAGAGCGGGAAGCGGTCCTGCGGCAGGCCCACGCGGGCGAGGGTTTCGGCGGCGCGGGTCATGGCGGTGGCGCGGGGGATGGCGGGGTCGTGGACACGGATCGTTTCGGCCACCTGCCGGCCGATGGGCTGGACGGGGTTGAGCGCGGTCATGGGTTCCTGGAAGACCATGCCGATATCGTTGCCGCGGATGCCGCACAGCTCGGCCTCGGTGAGCCGCGTCAGATCGCGGTCACCCAGCATGATGTGGCCCGTGGTGGTCGCACCCTTCGGCAGAAGCTGCATCGTTGCCAGCGCCGTCATGGACTTGCCTGACCCGCTCTCGCCGGTGATCGCCACGATCTCTCCGGCCTCAATGGTCAGGGTGACGTCGCGCAGGATGTCGTAGTCGTGGATCGCCAGCGACAGGTTGGTGATGTCGAGAAGGCTCATGCCCGCGCCACGCGGAGCCGGGGATCGAGCAGATCGCGCAGCCCGTCGCCCATCAGGTTCAGCCCCAGCACCGTTAGGATGATCGCGAAGCCCGGCACCAGCGCCATGTGCGGCGCGATGCTGACCAATGTCTGCGCGTCGGCCAGCATCCGGCCCCAGGATGGCGTGGGAGGTTGTGCGCCAAGACCGACGTAGCTGAGCGCCGCCTCCGCCAGGATGCCGAGCGAGAACTGGATGGTGCCTTGGACAATCAGCAGGTTGGTGACGTTGGGCAGGATGTGTTCGGCAGAGATGCGCGTGGCGGACTTGCCCGCGACCCGTGCGGCGAGGATGAAGTCGCGCTGCCAGAGCGACAGGGCCGCCCCCCGCGTGATGCGGGCGAAGACTGGGATGTTGAAGATGCCGATGGCGATGATCGCGTTGACTGCGCCTGCGCCGAAGATCGCGGTGATCAGGATCGCGATGACGAGGCTGGGGAAGGCGAAGACGAGGTCGTTGCCGCGCATGATCAACTCGTCCACCCAAGACCCGCTGCGTGCGGCCGCCCAGAGGCCCAGCGGCACGCCCAGCCCCATGCCGATTCCCACCGCCACCAGCGCCACGGCGATCGAGGTACGCGCGCCGACCATGATCATGCTGAGGATATCGCGCCCGAAGTGGTCGGTGCCCAGCAGGTGCGTGGCGTTCGGGGGTTGCAGCTTGTTCGGGATGTCGAGGGCGGCGTAGTCGTAGGGCGTCCAGACGAAGCTGAGAAGCGCCGCGACAACGAAGACCGCCGAGAGCAGGATGCCGAAGATCAGGTTGCGGTTCATGTACGGGACCTCAGGCGCGGATCGACGGCGGCATAGGCGAGGTCGACGAGGAAGTTCACCATGATCACGGAGAAGACCAGCAGCATGACGACGGATTCCACTACGATCAGGTCACGGGCCGAGATCGACTGGAACACCAGCCGCCCGAGACCCGGCAGGTAGAATACCTGTTCGATGATGATCGAGCCGGCCAGCAGGAAGGAGAACTGCAGACCGATGATCGTCAGCACCGGAATGAGCGCGTTGCGTAGCCCGTGCCGCCAGAGCGCCTGCCGTGCGGAGAGGCCCTTGGCGCGGGCGGTGCGCATGAAATCCTCGCCAAGCACGTCGAGCAGGGAAGAGCGCATCACACGGGCGAGGATGGCGGCTTGCGGCAGGGCCAATGCGATGGCGGGAAGGGTCAGCGCCTTGAGGCCCGCGAAGAGTCCCTTGTCCCAGCCCACGAACCCGCCGGCCGCGAACCAGCGCAGATTGATGGCGAAGATCAGCACCAGCATCATGGCGAACCAGAAGTTCGGTACCGCCACACCCAGCTGTGTCGCGCCCATGACGCCGATATCTCCCGCCTGCCCTCGGCGGGAGGCGGCGAAAATACCTGCCGGAAAGGCGATCAGCGTGCTGAGGGCCAAGGCATAGAGTGCGAGCGGCAGGGACACCCAGAGCCGGTCACGCACCATGTCGATGACGGGCGTGCGGTAGGTATAGGAGGTGCCGAAATCCCCTGTTGCCATGCCCCCGACCCAAGCGAGATAGCGCGCGGGTTTTGAGACATCGAGGCCCAGCTCTGTCCTGAGCGCGGCCAGCGTTTCGGGCTGCGCGTTCATCCCCAGCATGAAGGAGGCTGGGTCGCCGGGCGCAACCTCGATCACCGCGAAGATCACGAGTGAAGCCACGGCAAGGCTGACCAGCAGCGATACGAAACGTTTGAGAGAATAGCGCAACATCCGCGAAACGTTATGCCTGCCGACCGGCCCCGTCCAGAGACCATCTGGCGACCCATATTCATCTCACGTGTCATAACGAACCTGTGAACTCGGGGCGATTTTCATGCTGTTCCTTGGCTCATCTGTCCTAGGCGCAAGAGATAAAATCACGCTATAATCAATATAAATCAATGAATTGAACGAAAAGAGTGAAAAGGAAGGCATCCGGCCTGCGGAACCATGCGGCTGCTGTCGTGTTGTGTCCCCAACGGAAACGAAAATTTGGAGAGTAATCATGAATAAGACACTTAAAACGCTCGCAGTCGCCGCCCTTATGGGCACTGTCTCGGCCCCTGCTTTTGCAGCGGCACACATGAGCGCCACGATGACTTGCGCAGAGTACAAGGCGCTGACCCCCGAGGAGCAGATGACCGTTGCTTCGATGGCGATTGAGGAAGTGCACAGTGGCGCGACTGGCGGAAGCATGGAAAACGACCCCACCGCGACGACGACGCCCACAGGTACAACGACTGAGGCGGAAGCCGATGAACCCGCGACCGAAGGATCGCTCGAGCAAGGCAACGTGCGGGACGGCAATGACCCCTCCGCCACAGCAGATACCGCAGCCCCTGCCGAGCCGATGGATGAAGCCGCAATGGAAAAATTCATGACCATTTGTGACCAGAACCTTGACGCAACGGTTTCTGAGGCCGCAGCCGGTCTTGACGGCACGAAGTAATTTTGACCTTCAGACTGACAACAAGAAGGGTGCCTGCGGGCACCCTTTTTTTGTTATGGGCGGCAGCATGGACTTGCCTCGTAACAGGTCTATTTTTGATGCATGATGCCGCCCCTTTTTATTGGCCACGAGATTTTTCGAGGCTCCAGTTACGGGCGCTGGCATCCGTTACGGGTGCCGCGTGTTTCGACGGTCATGGATATGGTCCGGTCCCTCGGATGGCTCGGGCCGGGTCAGTTCATCACCTCACCGCGGGCAAAACCGGCAGCACTGGAACGCTGGCACACCGCTGACTATATCGCGGCGCTGCAACGGGTGGAGCGGGAACAGGCCGCCTCCGACACCGACCTTTCCCGGCATGGGATCGGCAGCGTCACCAATCCCGTCTACCCCGAGATTTTCCGTCGGCCTGCCACGGCTGCGGGAGGGTCGATCCTTGCCGGAGAACTTCTCCGGACGGGCGGCGTTATCTTCAACCCGGCAGGCGGGACGCATCATGGGATGCCGGACCGCGCCAACGGGTTCTGCTATCTCAACGATCCGGTACTGGCGATGCTGTCGCTGCGGCACCATGGCGTGCAGCGGATCGCCTATGTCGACATCGACGCGCATCATCCCGACGGGGTGGAGGTCGGTTTCGGAGGCGATCCCGATTGTCTGATGATCTCGGTTCACGAGGCACGGCTGTGGCCGCGCACGGGGCCCATCGGGAACGATGGGGGCGGCAATGCGCTTAACCTGCCGGTGGCGCGCGGCTTCAACGACAGCGAGATGGCTTTTGTCCGCGATGCGTTGATCGTGCCGAATGTGACGGCATTTCGGCCAGATGTCCTCGTGTTCCTCTGCGGTGCGGACGGGGTGGAGGAGGATCCGCTGTCGCATATGGCCCTGAGCAACAACGCGCATTGGGACGTTCTGCGCAGCCTCATGGGTCTGGCGCCCCGATTGCTGGTGCTGGGTGGGGGTGGGTATAACCCCTGGTCCGTGGGGCGCTTGTGGACGGGGCTTTGGGGCATCCTGAACGGCCATGCGATCCCCGACCGTCTGCCCCCCGCCGCCGAGGCGGTCCTGCGGGCGCTGCGCTTTGACGGAAACCGGCGGGGCCGCAATCCGCCGGAGCACTGGTTCACCACCCTCCGGGACACTCCGCGCCCGGGAATGATTTCGGAACAGGTGAAGCAGGGCGTCGCTATCCTTTCAGCAAGGCATTTGACCTGCCTCTGATCAACAGGACAGATTTCTTGCCCGAGGAGGGGAAACAGATCCTCAATAACCGTCGAACAGTCAGCCAATTCGGCGATCCTTGAAGCGGAATTTGGCCGATGGTTCAGCCGGATGCTGCCGCAGCGTCTCTTTTACAAGGAATCGGACTCGACCCGTGCGAAGGGCGCTCCATGTACCTGCTCGACGCTGCTGATGCGTCGATACTCCTGGGAGGAGACACAAATGAACACCGTACTTAAAAGCCTGAGCATTGCCGCACTGATGAGCATCCCCGCTGCAACCGCCTTCGCTGCGGCGCACGAGATGGATTATTCCAAAACCACTTGCGCCGAGTACATGGCCATGGACGAGGAAGGCCAGATGACCGCGGTGGATGGCATGACGTTGGCGAAAGCCAAGGCCGATGGCACCGCGGCCGCCGACGCCACTGCGACGACAGAAAAGACCGACGAAGAGAAAGCCAAGATGACAGAGGACATGGCCGCCATGGCAACCGGTTGCGAAGGCAACGACGACATGCTGACGATGGATGTCATGAACGACATGGCGAACTGATCTGCCAGTACCAGACCCGACGGGGACCAGCACCGTCGGGCCTTCATGGTTTCAACAAGAAAAAGCGCGCGACAGGGATTTGTCGCGCGCTTTTGTCAGAGTGAGTGCCGTGCCCCTGAGAAGGTGCACGGCATTTTGTCTATTCGGACCAGGACACCGCTGTCAGGTCCGTCGCCTGCGTGGGCGCGTTGGCCCAGAGGCCCTGAACACCAGCCTTCGCCACGGAGAGTGCCGCAAGCTGGAACAGGTAGCCGTTCACGTAATCCTCGGCGATGATACGCTCCAGTTCACCCAGCATCGTCTTGCGGGTTTCCGGATCGGTGGTCTTGTTCAGCTCCGCGAACTTGGCTTGAAAATCCGGGTTGTCGTAGTGGAAGTAGTACTCCGGATTGGCGTAGATGCCGATGTCCATGGGTTCGGTATGGCTGATGATCGTCAGCCCGAAATCCCCCTTGAAGGTGGTTTCCAGCCACTGCGCCCATTCCACGTTGTTGATCTTGGCGGTGATCCCCACGGCAGCGAGCTGTGCCGCGACGATCTCTCCCCCACGGCGGGCGTAGGAGGGCGGTGGCAGGTCCAGCGTGGTCTCGAACCCGTCGGCCATGCCCGCCTCGGCCAGAAGCGCCTTGGACTTTTCGGGGTCGAATGTGCTCATCTCCGTCAGGTCGACATTGGCCGGATTATGCGGCGCGAAGTGGGTGCCGATGGGCGTGCCATAGCCGAACATCGCGCCGTCGATGATTGCCTGACGGTCGATGGCATGGGCCACGGCCTCGCGCACCAGCTTGTTGTCGAAGGGGGGGCGGGTGTTGTTCATCGCGAGGATCGTCTCGCCCTCGGTGGAGCCGACGAGCACTTGGAAACGGGGATCCGCCTCGAACTGCGGCAGGTTCTCGGGGGCGGGGAAGCCGCTGAAGACGTCGATATCTTCGGCCATCATCGCGGCGAAGGCGGCGGTGGGGTCGGAGATGAACTTGAACGTGGCCTTTTCCAGCTTGGCAGGGGTGCCCCAGTAGTCGGCGTATTTCGAGATCTCGATCTTGTCGCCCTGGGTCCAGCTGTCGAACTTGAACGCACCCGTGCCGACGGGTTGCTGCTTGATGTTGTCGATGGATTCGGGCGCCACGATCACGGCGTCGCCCCAGGCGAGGTTGAAAAGCATGCTGCCGTTCTGTTCGCTCAGTTTCACCTCAACGGTCAGTGGGTCGATCACGTTGACCTCGGAAATCGCGGAATAGAGACCCTTTTGCGCGTTGGCACTGTCCGGGGCGTTGATGCGGTCGAGGCTGAACTTGACGTCCTCGGCATCCATGGTGGAGCCGTCGTGGAAGGTCACGCCGTCGTGCAGCTTGAAGGTGTAGGTCAGGCCGTCGTCTGAAATTTCCCAGGATTCCGCAAGGCCGGGCACGACGGAACCGTCGCTCATGAAACGGGTGAGCCCTTCGAACACGTTGGAATAGAGCACCGAATCGATGGCCCCGGCAGCGGCAGAGGTGGGATCGAGGTGCGGCGGTTCAAGCTGCATCGCGACGGTGATGTCGGTCTGCTGGGCATAGGCCGCGCCGGCGATCAGCGACGCGGCGCTGGCGCTGAGAAGAAGTGAGCGAAGGTGGAACATGTGAGACTCCCGTCATTGTTTTGCCGGAGGTTAGCGGTTTCGATTTTGTTTGACTAGCGCAGGGTTTGCGGTGGCGTGCCGCTGTGGCCCGCGCTATTGGACGGCCTTCAAATTCAGAGGCACAGCGATATCATGGCGGTCACGTCCTCCACATTGGCTATCGACTTCGGCACCTCCAACTCCGCTGCCGGGTACGCGGCCTGCGGGAGGGGGCGACTGATCGAAATGGAGCCGGGGCAGATGACGCTGCCGACGGCGGTGTTCTTCGACTTTCACGACAAGCGGATGGTCTTCGGCAGCCCCGCGCAGGAGGCGCTGATCGCGGGGGACGAGGGGCGCTATATGCGGGCGCTGAAAAGCCTGCTGGGCACGTCGCTGATGCGGGAAAGCCGGATGCTGCTGGGGCAGCGGATGGATTTCATCGCCATCGTCGGGCGGTTCCTGGCGGAGGTAAGGGCGCGGGCGGAGGCGGCGACGGGGCAGCGCTTTGACAGGGCACTGTCGGGACGCCCCGTGAAGTTCCACAGTGCCGATGCGGCGCGGGATGCGCAGGCTGAGGTGGATCTGCGCGATTGCTATCTGGCGGCGGGGTTCGACGACGTGCGCTTCATGCCGGAACCGGCGGCGGCGGCACTTGCCAACCGGAACAGTCTGGTGTCGGGCGACTTGGGGCTGATCGTGGACATCGGGGGCGGTACGTCGGATTTCACGCTGTTCCGGCAGCAAGGGGATGCAGGGATCGAGATCCTGGCGAATAACGGTCTTCGTCTGGGCGGGACCGACTTCGATCGCGAACTCAGCCTGCGCCACGTCATGCCGCACCTCGGAATGGACAGCGACATCCGGCATGTCTTCGGGAACGAGACGCACCCCGCCCCGCGCGGGATCTTCGACGAACTGGCAACATGGCAGAAGATCCCCTTCCTCTACACCCGCGAAACCCGCCGTGCGGCGGAAGACCTCGCCCGATATGCTGTGCAGCCGGACCTGCTGGGGCGGCTTGTGACGACGCTGGAGGAGGAGTTGGGGCACGATATCGCCTTTGCCGTGGAGGCAGGCAAGATCGCTGCGAACTATGCAGGTGCCATGGCTCCGCCGGAGATCAGGCTCGATGCGTTGGAAAGGGGTTTGCGCCTGCCGCTGCCTGCGGCGATGGCGACGGCCACGCTGGCCGACATGGCACGTCAGATCGCGGAGGCGGGGGCAGAGACGCTGGCGCAGGCCGGGATGCAAACCGGAGCCGTGACGCGAGTGATCCTCGTGGGCGGGTCGGGCCTGATGGGAGTGGTGGAGGCGGCGCTGCGGCGGCAGTTCCCGGCAGCCGAGTTGCAGCGCGGGGCAGCGCTGACGGCGATCATCGACGGTCTCGCTATCGCCTCGGCCGGCGCATTCGATTAGGCCTTGGGCAGCAGCAGCGCCTCAAGAGCGGCACCCATGACGCAGGCGCTGTCGACCATGTCGTCGATGCCGATATATTCGTCCGGCTTGTGCGCGAGGTCGAGGATTCCCGGCCCGTAGGCGATGCAGTTCTTCAGTTTGCCGATCCGGTCGATGTGCTTCTGGTCGTAGCTGCCCGGAGAGGCGACGTATTGCGGGGCGATCCCCATGACGTCCTCGATGGCCTTGGCGACGGTGCGAACCACCGGCGCGTCCTTGTCGGTCATGGAGGGTAGGACGGAGTTCCGCTCGGTGATCTCGTAGTCGAAGTTGGCGCGGGTGACGCGGAGGCCTTCGAGCAGTCCCTTCACCTCGTCGCGGACCTGGTCCAGCGGTTCCTCGATCAGGAAGCGGCGGTCGATCACGATGCGGCAACTGTCGGGCACGCAATGGGCCTGAAGGCCGGTGTAGCCCGGTTCCGGCTCCGCCTCGCCGCCGTGGATGGAATTGATGTTCATCGTGGAGTTGCGCGCGCCCTCGGGGACCACGGGCATCTCGGTGTATCGGGCAGCCATGGCGGGGAAGAGCTTGTCCTCGAATTCCTGCAACACCGCGCCCATGTGGCGCACCGCGCAATCGCCCAGGAAGGGCATGGCACCATGGGCGATCTCGCCCTTGGTCTCGATCTCGGCCCACCAACCGCCGCGGTGGCCGAGGCAGATGCGGTCCTTGTTGAGCGGTTCGGGGATGATCACATGCTGCACGCGGGTCGGGTTGAAGTAGCCCTGTTCGGCAAGGTAGGCGACGCCGCCGTAGCCTCCTGATTCCTCGTCCGCCGTGCCGGAAATCTCGATGGCCCCGGCGAAGTCGGGATGCATTTCGAGAAAGGCTTCGGCTGCGATGATCGAGGCGGCGAGCCCGCCCTTCATGTCGCAGGTGCCCCGGCCGTAGATCTTGCCGTCGGAAATCTCCGCGCCGAAGGGGTCGAAGGTCCAGCCCGCGCCGACCTCCACCACATCCGTGTGGCTATTGAAATGCACGCAGTCGCCTTTGTGCGTGCCCTCGCGGCGGGCGACAATGTTCCAGCGCGGGTATTTGTCGGAATCGCCGGGCGTGCCCTGGGCGCGGATCAGTTCGGTCTCGAACCCATGCTTTTTCAGGCGGGTGTCGAGGTATTCGCAGATCAGACGGTAATCGCGGCCCGGCGGGTTCAGCGTGGGCATGCGGATGAGGTCCTGCGTCAGTGCGATCAGGTCGTCGCGGCGCGCGGTGATGGCAGTGGAGAGGGGAGTGGTCATAGGATCATGTTTCTACGGTGGCAGGTCAATGGCAAGGGCGCGTGTGGGACGAAGGGCGGTTTTCGGTATTTAAGAAAGGGTGAAGGAGGGGAAGTGTCACCCCGCGATGTCTTTCATGGCAGCTAGGAGAGTGCGGACTTCATCCAGCGAATTGTAGTGGCAGAGCGAGACGCGGACGGCGGCTTCGAGTTTCAGGGGGCGCAGGACGTTGCCGGAATAGTGGTCGGCCTTGCGGACGTGGGTGCGGATGCCTTGATCATTGAGGCGGTTGACGATGTCGGCGGCGGGGACGTGGTCGAGCGCGAAGCAGACCAGTCCTTCGCGGTCAGGGTTGTCGACGCCACCTAGGATTGTCACGCCGGGCAGGTCGGCGAGACCCGGCAGGTTGCCGGTGCCATGCAGCATCGCTTCGGTCAGGTTGTGTTCGTGGGCGTGGATCGCGGCACCCGCCGCTTCGATCCGGGCACGGGGGGTGGTGGCGTCCGAAACTTCGCCACCCAGCCAGTCGAAGTAATTCACCACGTCGGAGAAGGTGGCGTATGCGCCGGTGTCTCGGGTGCCCATTTCCCAGCCGCCTGCGGGGCTGTCCTTCAGCGTCTCGATTGGCAGGGCGGTGAGGCGATCGGAGGCCCAGGCGATGCCGTAGCCGTGCCGCGAGAAGACCTTGTAGGGAGAGATCACGTAGCCGTCGATGTCGTAGGAGGCGATGTCGATGTGGCCGTGGCTGGCGTGCTGGATGCCGTCGACGAAGATGATGGCTTCCGGTGCGACGGCGCGGATCGCGGCGCTGATGGCCTTTACGTCGTTGCCGATGCCCGTGACGGGCGAGGTGTGCAGGATCGTGGCAACGCGCACGTCCGGGGTCATCTGTGCGGCGTAGGCGGCGGCAGTGACCTGGCCCGTCGCATCGTCATGGGGCACGTCGATATAGGGCTTGCCCGCAACCTCGGCCCAGTGCAGAGCGGCGCTGCGCGAGGCGGGGTGTTCGATGGAGGAGCCGATGACCGATCCGCCCGGCGCGCTGCCCATGATCGCGGTGCGGATCAGGCGGAAGGAAAGCTCCGTTCCCGATTCGCCGACGAAGAAGCGCCCGCCGTCGGTGTTGAAGAAGGTCGCCATGTCGGCCTTGGCGCGGGTGATGATGTCGACCAGAGCCTTCGATGCGGGGTTGTCGCGGCCCTGATTGTCGGGGATCGCAGCGAAGGTGGTGGAGGTTTCCACCACCGATTTCAGCGTCAGCGCACCGCCCGCGTTCTCGAAGAAGATGCGCGGTCCCTGAAAGGGGCAGCTTTCCACATGGGCAAAGCGGTTGCGGATTTCGGGCAGCAGGTGGGCAGTGTCGGCGGTCATGGGTGGCTTCCTTCGATGTCGCGCCATCATTGTGGTTGTGTCCGGGTGCGCAAGTGGAATGGCGACCCGCGCCCGGTATCATTTTGCTGTGCGCGCGGGAAGGGCGTACTAAGTATGCAGAACACCTCAGGTTTGGAATTCGCTATTGGCACCTTTGATCCAGAGACGCAGACACCATGATGCCGTTGAAGAGGCGGCAGACGAGAAATCGGTCAGCGAAGCGGCGGCGCTGTCCCCGCGGTTGATCTACGAGGTCATTCGCCGGGAAGGTGAAGAGGAAATGAGGCGGACCACCAAGTCGCTGGTGTGGTCCGGCATCGCGGCGGGCATGCTGATCAGCCTGTCGGTGCTGGGGGAGTCCATCTTTCGCGCCTACCTGCCCGACACGCCTTATCGGTTCCTGATCGAGAACCTCGGCTACTCGCTGGGATTCCTCGCCGTGATCATGGGGCGGATGCAGCTTTTTACCGAGAACACGATCACCACCGTTCTGCCTGTGATGCACGACAAGACTCTGGCTTCCCTGTGGTGCATGGCGCGGCTGTGGATCATCGTGTTGAGTGCAAATGTCGTGGGTGCCTTTGCTGCGGCGGCGCTCTTTGAATTCACGCCAGCGATTGCGCCCCAGGTACTGGTCGCGATGGGGGACCTTTCGCATCACGCCACGGGCATGTCAGCGTCGGAAGGGTTCTGGCGGGCGGTGCCGGCGGGTGTGATCGTGGCACTGATCGTCTGGATGTTGCCGCAGGCAGATGAGACGGCGTTCTTCCTGATCCTCACCTTCACCTGGCTCATCGCGGCTGGGGACTTTACCCATATCGTCGCGGGCTCGGTGGAGATGGCCTTCCTGATACTGTCAGGCGAACTGGGCATAATGCCCGCCGTCTTCCGCTTTTTCCTGCCGGTGCTGGCGGGCAATATCGTCGGAGGCACGATCGTCTTCACGCTGGTCGCGTGGGGTCAGGTCCGAGATGATGTCGAAGGGGAGGAGTGACCTTTGCAATCCTGCCATGGATGCCGCACAAAGAGAGCGTAGATGAAGCGCTCACTCCCCTCCCGGCCGATCCTGTATTGGCAGGCCTTCAAGGCCAGCCTCACCCATGTGGCGGAGAACGACCTGAGTCTGATCGCGGCAGGCGTGGCGTTTTTCCTGATGCTTTCGATGTTTCCTGCACTGGCGGCCATGATTGCATTGTTCGGACTTATCTCCGACCCGGCGTTCGTGGTTTCTCAGCTGGAGGATGTGCGGGGTCTGATCCCGACGGACGTCTACGACATCATCAACGCGCAGGTCGTGACGCTGGTCACCACCAGCGCCGACAAGCTGACATGGGCGGGCCTGGTGTCGCTCTTCTTCGCTTTGTGGTCAGCGCGGGCCGGTGTCGGTGCGCTGATGAGCGGCTTGAACAATGTGTACAGTGAACGAAACCGCAATACGGCGCGGCATTACCTGCGGGCGTTGCTCCTGACGGTGGGTCTGGTGCTGGTCGGGATCATCGCGCTGCTGATGCTCGTGGTGGCGCCTCTCGTTCTGGCGTATTTCCCCCTGGGGCCTTTCGGCAACCTCGTCGCCGAATTGCTACGCTGGACCATCGCGATGGCCGTGCTTTTTGCCGGAGTGGGGGTGCTTTATCGCTATGGACCCAATCGCAAGCCGGCGCGGATGCAATGGCTCAGCATCGGCGCGGTGCTGGCGGTGGTGTCCTGGGCAGTGGTGTCGATCGGATTTTCTTACTACGTGGCGAACTTCGGGAACTACAATCAGGTTTACGGTTCCATCGGTGCCGTTATCGCGATGCTCATCTGGCTGTGGATCACGAGTTTCCTGGTCCTGCTCGGTGCCTCGCTGAACGCACAGATCGAACTGCGCACCAAGGTGGACAGCACCATAGGGCGGGCCAGGCCGATGGGTCGACGCGGGGCCCATGCCGCCGATAACCTCGTCAAAGTCGAAGGTGAAAGCTGATGCTACATCAGCGGACGCTTGGCCATTTTTTCGAGCGAGACGATGGCAAGATCGGCAAGGGCTTGAGGGTCGTTGATCCGGAGCACCTTGTCGGACCATGAGGCCAACTGCCGGTCCTTGAGTTTGCCCAACGTCTTGTTGGTATGGACAAGCGACAGCCCGAGGGCATCCGCCATGTCCCGCTGGGTGTAGGGCAGTTGCATCTGGTTGTTCGTCACCATGCCCAGAGAGTTGCCGCGCTGGTAGATCTTGGTCAGCGCCCATGCGATGGCCTGAAGGGCAGTGCGCTGTCCCAGTGTCGCGAGCGTCTCCCCCATGAAGTGTTCTTCGATGGCGGCAAGCCAGGTGATGTCGAAGGCGCGCGAGGGATGGCTTTTGAAGAAATTCCAGAACTCGGACCGATTGAACACGCATAGGCGCATGTTCGTGCGCGCCTCGACAGAGTGACCCATCTTGCCCAGCACCCCTGCCTGAAGTCCAATGAAATCCCCGGGGAAGACAAAGCTGATGACCTGCCGCTGGCCGTTCTCGAGTGTCTTGTCACGGATGCCCAGGCCCGACATGACTGTGAAAAGCTGTGGTGCGTTTGAGCCTTGCATGAGGATCGGTGTCCCCGGTTCGACGGTCAACTCGCCGGCCTTGAATTTCTGCATGAATTCAAGCTCTTCCTTGGTCAGTCGGATAAAGGCTTCCTTGCGCAGCAGGGGGCAGTATCGGCATTGCGTTGTCATCGAAATATCAGCCTCTTGCTATGTCATAGTTTAGTGCGGGGTTTTCGGTACTTGCGTAAAAGTCCTTCAAACTTTGAGGGTTCGTGATGTCATTTCTTGTCTTTGAGCCGGATCCAATCGTGCAATCCGACATTGCCGAAACCCTTGCGGGAGCGTTTCAGGATCATGCGGTCCATCTGTTCGATTCCGTACTCGGTCTGTTGAATGGCGTGGCCGATCTTGCCGGGCAGGCTGTGGCGATCATCTCGAATCCCACGATGGACGACATCGACAGGGTAATTTCCGCCATTTCAAGATTGGAGAATGTGCGGGTCATTCTGCTCGGTGACCGTAACGCGTTGCCAGCCTCTCCGAACCAGCATTTCTACGACCTCCCTCTGCCGTTCAGTTCTTCGATGTTGGTTTCGACGGTCAGGAACGCGCTTTCTGACCTGCCTTGATCCCCGCGAGAAAGACCATGACCAGCCGGGTCAGGTCGCCGTCATCGCCAGACACCGCTGAACGCTCTGCGGCTTTGGCCGCACGGTTCCGGGCATGGGATCTGCGGCGGTCGGACAACATCGCGAGCGTCATGAGCCCGATGCCAAAAAACATGCCGCCCAGAATGAGTGCTGCGCTGAGCGGGGTTGTGACGGAAACCAGGTAGAGCCAAGCTGCGGCCGTCAGGAAACCCATTCCGACGGCCATTGCTATTGCGGCGCCCAGACCGATTGCAGCGGTCTGGGCCTTACGTCGCGCGGCCTCTTGAAGGTGCTGGCCGATCAATTCGAACATGTCAGCGTCGCGCCGTGATCAGCCCGACGATGAAACCGATCCCGGCCGCAATGCCCAAGGCAGCGGTCGGCTGGGTCTGAACGAACTCCTCGGCCTGCTTTTGCGCGTCCACTGCCCGATCCCGACCTGCTGCGGAAAGCTCATGAACTGTCGCCTTGGCATTTCTACCGACTTCGTTCGATTTCGCCTTGCCGTATTCGCCCAATGCGGAGGTGAGCGATGCAATGTCGTTTTTCAGCACGGAAATCTGCTTGGACAGATCGTCAAGCGTGGCGGGTGTGGATGATGTGGCCATTTTTTCTGGCTCCTTTCAAAGTAGGTTGAGTATGTCAAAAGACAAACGAAGTGCCGCAATTATTGTTCCGAAAATCTGGTCACGAATAAGCCAAAGCCAGCCGAAAGGCTGGCTTTGCCGTTTATATCCTGGTGGTTTCTGTCAGGCCGTCATGGTCTCGGTGGACGAGAAGAACATTGCTTGTGACACAGCCGACATCACCTGATCGACCGTATAGGGTTTGGAGATCAGGAAGGCCGGTTCCGGCTTGTCGCCGGTCAGCAGACGTTCCGGGAAAGCCGTGATGAAGATGACGGGACGATGGCCCAGCGTCGCCAGCAGGTCGTTCACGGCATCGATACCGGACGAGTTGTCCGCAAGCTGGATATCCGCAAGAATGAGGTCAGGCGCATCTGCCTTGCCCAGTTTCACGGCCTCGTCGCGCGTTCGTGCGATCCCTGTCACCCGGTGGCCCATTTCGGCTACGATGGATTCGATATCCATGGCGATGATCGCCTCGTCCTCGATGATCATCACCGAGCCCGTTGCGCTGTCCGCCATCTCGCGCCGCGCGACACTTACCAGTTCCTCGGCCTCGTCCTTATCGACACCGATTATTTCGGATATCTCAGAAAATGAAAAACCTTCGATAGTGTGCAGCAGCAGTGCCTCGCGGCTATTGTTTGTCAGGCTCTCAAGCCGCTGTTGTGCCTTGGCGCGGGCCCCGTTCTCGCCCTGTTCCACCGGCGCACCGGCGCTTGCCCAGATGCCGTAGAGAACCTTGAACAGCGAAACCTTGGTGGTGCTCCCATCCAGCACCGAGCGATCCGCCAGGATCGCCTCCAGCGCGGCGGCGGCAAACTTGTCACCACTTTGCTGGCTTCCCGTCATAGCGCGCGAAAATCTGCGCAGAAACGGTATGTTTGCGCCCAGTTCATCGCTGATGCTAGGCGAATTCGGTGCATCGTTCATGTAGAGCGGTCCTTTTTTTCAACAATTCTTGGAACTAAACGTTGATCGGTCGTGTTTGGTTCTGATGTGTGTTTACAATATGTGGCAGCCCGTTCGTGAATCCAGAGGTCATTTTCGTGAAACCCAACAACAGTGTCGATCGCGAGCGTGTGATTGACGAGAACCTGAAACGAGTTTTTGACGAGACGCTTGAAGAGGGTATTCCAGACCGCTTCAAGGATCTTCTCAAGCAGCTTAAGAATCAAGATTCCGGTTCGGGATCTGAAAAATGAAACGCCCCGATCCCCGTGACGAGCTGGTGCAGCATCTGCCAGCCATGCGTGCTTTTGCCATCAGCCTGACCAGAAATGGCGCAATCGCGGATGATATGGTTCAGGACACGCTGGTGAAGGCATGGACCAATATCGACAAGTTCGAGGTTGGCACGAACATGCGGGCGTGGCTCTTCACGATCCTGCGGAACACTTATTACTCTTCCCGGAGGAAGGCCAAGCGGGAGGTGTCGGATGTCGACGGCGTGTTCACCGAGAATCTCGCGGAGAAACCTGCGCATGACGGCCACATGCAGATGGCCGACTTCCGTCGCGCTCTTGCGCATCTGAAGGATGAACAGCGTGAGGCGCTGCTTCTCGTCGGCGCGTCGGGATTTTCCTACGAGGAAGCTGCAGAAATGTGTGGCGTCGCGGTGGGCACCATCAAGAGTCGCACGAACCGGGCAAGGGCGCGGATCGCGGAACTGATGGGCCACGGCAAGAACGAGTCGCTTGAAATGACCGATGATGCGACGATGTCGGTTCTTTCTGCGTCCAAAGTCTCCTCCTTCTAACGATGACCTCCGGATTGTTCAGCGGCGGCGTCTTGCGCGGGCTGGCACTCCGGATGCTCTTTTTCCTTTCCCTGGCGTTGCTTCCCATCGGGCTGATCGCCGTCGTCCAGACCCGCCAGATCACCGAGCAGAGCCGCGTCAACGCCGAACTGTCCCTGCTTGCGGTGACGGAGCAGGCAACCGCCGCGGAAAGGATGGTATTGCAGGATGCCTTCGGTGCTGCGGATGCGTTGGGTTCAATTGTTCGGATCCGCCAACGGAACAGCGAAGAATGTTCCGCGTTCCTGAAGGAGTACAGGGAGGCGTCCCATATCTACTCCTTGGTGGGGTTCATCGATATAAGTGGACGGATGGAGTGTTCGTCAGAGGACATGGATTTCGACTTTTCCGCGAATAAGGGCTTTCTGGCCGCTGTCAAGGGCGGCGTCCGTCGCGTTTCGACGACGGCGCGTGGCACGATCAGCCGGATACCGGTCACCGTCGTGAACTCTCCCGTAATTCAGGACGGCGAGTTGATCGGGTTGATGGCGATCTCCATCCCTTACAGCACGTTCGACAGTATCGAGGAAGCAGCGCTGAGCCGGACCCCGCTGGCGGTGATGACATTCAATCAGAACGGCGAAATCCTGACGACCGAACGCGGTCTCGACATCGTGGGCAACGAAGTGCCCAAAGACGTCGCCCTTTCCGTATTTACGGGGGACGAATCGAAAGTATTTCGCGCGCATAACAAGGATGGCAATGAACGCGCCTATGCCATCCTTCCGATTGTCCCTAACACCGTCTTCGCCCTCAGTGTCTGGCCGAGCAACACCCCTTTCCTGGAAACGCCCCTCTCCGCAAAGCTCAGTTCGATGCTGCCGGTGCTCATGTGGCTCGCCAGTCTGATCGTCGCGTTCTGGGCGCTGAACCGGCTGGCGATCACGCATATCCGCAAGCTGGGTCGCCAGATGCGCCGGTTTGCGATCAACAGGACGCTGCCGCCTGACACCCTGAACCGCAGCGTACCAACCGAGCTGATCGAGATGGAGAGCGCCTTCATCGGGATGGCCGAATCCATCCTGCGCGACGAGGCGACGCTGGAAGACAGCCTGCGGGAGAAGAACATCCTGCTGAAAGAGGTTCATCATCGGGTCAAGAACAACCTGCAACTGATTTCATCGATCATGAACATGCAGATTCGGCAGGCCGCGACACCGGATGCGAAGTTCGTGCTGCTGCGCCTTCAGGAGCGCATTCTCAGTCTCGCGACGGTTCACAAGAACCTCTACCAGAATGACGACCTGGTCCGGGTGGACGCCAGCGTCCTGTTGCACGAAGCGGTCAACCAGCTTCTTGCCGTGGGCAAACCGCCGGGATCGAATGTCAAGGTGCATCAGCATTACGAGCCGATCAGTCTCGATGCGGACGATGCCGCTCCGCTTACCTTGCTGGTATCGGAAGCGCTGACCAATGCGCTCAAACACGTTGCGACCGACCCCGCACAGCAGGGCGAGATCATCGTCAACCTTGGCTACGATGGCAGCGACAACGCAAAGCTCGTGATCGAAAACACCGTCGGCAAGGCAGTGACGGAACCGGGCACCGGATTGGGGTCACGGCTGATCCTCGCCTTCACGCGCCAGCTGAACGGCCACGTCGAGGTGGATGAGACCGCGGATCGCTTCAAGCTGACCCTCGGTTTTCCGGTGCCCCGACGCGCCAAGGAGGTGCGGGATTTTTGATTCTGGGCTGGCCTCACTGAAAGCGAATGGGCGGGGATGTTGCTCGTGTGCCCCCTGATGGCCACAATCTGCGCACGCCCGCAAAAACTTGGAACCCGACGCGAAGACGTGGTGTTGACCCGTTGAAACGTGACGCGGAAAGGGTGCCTCATGACCACTGAAGTCTTCCTGGGTGGCTTGACGATCCTGACTTTGGCAGCATTGATCATTGCTGCTATGACGAGTTCGAACGGGGATAGTTATTCCTCTGACAACAAGAAAAGGGCGGAAAACGGTTTTTCCTCCCGGTCTTCAAAGTCAGATCGCTAGACGATCCGGACGATACGCAGAATGAAACCTCGCAGCCCGAAAACTGCGGGGTTTTGCTTGTCAGAAACTTGGTGGCGTACAGGCGCTGACGATTTCGCAGACCCCATCCCCGATGTTGCGAAACCGGTGGGGCAGGGAACTGTCGAAGAGATAGCCGTCGCCTTTTTTCAGGACGGCCACATCGCCATTCACGGTCACCTCGATTTCTCCGCGCACCACGATCCCGGCTTCCTCTCCGTCATGTGAAAGCATTTCGGGCCCGGTATCAGCGCCTTCGGGATAGGTTTCATGCAACACTTGCAGCGTATGGTGTTCCGCATCGCCCAATTGGCGC
Organism: Rhodobacterales bacterium; assembly: GCA_038257185.1. Lineage (GTDB taxonomy): Bacteria > Pseudomonadota > Alphaproteobacteria > Rhodobacterales > Rhodobacteraceae > Sulfitobacter. Next base: position 32,309 of record JBBSJO010000014.1, read on the forward strand.
AGCGATACCTGTCCCGGCATGGCGGGAGAAACTTCGGTGAACTCGTCGGCCGTGAAGAAGACCTTTGGCGTGTCGGTGTCTTCCAGAGTCGAAAAGAATTCGGCCATGCTGATCGGAATCGCATCCAGCAGACTCTTGAGCGAGGCAACCGAGGGGCTCGTGCGGTTCTTCTCGATCAGCGAGATCGTGCCGTTGGTCAGCCCCGCCCGCGTCGCGAGTTCGCGCTGGGACAGGCCGCGCTGCTTGCGGATGGTTCTGAGTTTGTGACCGATGTCCAATAGCTATATCCCTGAATTCCGATGTTAATTTACCTAACGTCCGGCGCGGGTTTTGTCACAGGCAAAATTGCGCCACCGCGTCCGGCGATCTTGTGGTATTATCCCAATTGACAATTATATTAAACATTATAAGACGCTTTTTTAAACGCAACAGCGCGTTTGCAGCAGAGGACACACGCCATGTCCAGCACCAACAACAAGCCCGTCCGCAAGCCAGCCGCCAAGAAGAAGCCGCAGATGGCGGCCGTGCAGTCGATCGCGCCGAAGCTGGTGCAGGCTGATCAGGTGACCAATGCCGAGATGATCGCGCGCCGGGATGCTGCGGTGCCGCGCGGGGTTGCCTCCGCCGCGCCGATCTATGCGAAATATGCCGAGAATGCCGAGCTTTGGGACGTCGAGGGCAACCGCTACATCGACTTCGTGGGCGGTATCGGGGTTCTGAACACTGGCCACCGCCACCCCAAGGTCATTGCGGCCGCCAAGGCGCAGGAAGACCATTATACCCACACCTCTTTTCAGGTCGTCCCCTACGAGCCCTACATCGCGCTGGCCGAGCGGCTGAACACGCTTGCCCCAGGGGACGCACCCAAGAAGACCCTGTTGGTCACCACCGGTGCCGAGGCAGTCGAGAACGCCGTCAAGATCGCGCGCGCCGCGACCGGGCGTCCCGGCGTCATCGCCTTCACCGGAGGATACCATGGCCGCACGCTGTTGACGCTGGGCCTGACCGGCAAGGTCAGCCCCTACAAGAAAGACGTGGGCCCCTTCCCGTCAGACATCTTCCGCGCGCCGTTCCCCTCCGTGCGTGACGGCATCACGGTGCAGGATGCACTGACCGGCCTCAAGAACCTGTTCCTGACCGATGCGCAGCCCGAGCGTGTGGCCGCGATCATCATCGAGCCGGTGCTGGGAGAGGGTGGCTATACCCCCGTGCCGTTCGAGATGATGGTGGCGCTGCGCGAGATTTGCGACCAGCACGGTATCCTTCTGATTGCCGACGAGGTTCAGGCGGGCTTTGGCCGGACCGGCACATGGTTCGCCATCGAACACTCCGGCGTGGTGCCCGACCTGATCACCGTGGCGAAATCCATGGCCGGTGGCTATCCGCTGGCAGGTGTCATCGGGCGTGCCGACATCATGGACGCGATGATCCCCGGCGGGTTGGGCGGCACCTATGGCGGCAATCCCGTGGCCTGTGCCGCAGCTTTGGCAGCCATCGACGCCATCGAGCATGAAGGGCTGCTGGCCCGCTCCACGGCGATGGGCGAAACGTTGAAGGCGCGCTTTGCAGAGATCGGTGCGCGCTCTGCTCCTTACCGGTTCTGGGACATCCGTGGCCTGGGCGCGATGGTGGCGGTCGAGTTCGTGACCGACTTCGACAGCGTCAAGCCGGACGCGGATTTCACCAAGCGTGTTATCGCACATGCGCTCAAGCGCGGTTTGCTGCTGCTGAGCTGTGGCATCCACGGCAACGCGGTGCGGGTCATGGTGCCGCTGACGGCGTCCGATGCCATAATGGAAGAAGGTCTGGGGATCTTCGAAGCGGCGGTTCAGGCGGCAGTGGCCGAAGAAGCCTGATCCTACAACTGTTCAAAAAAGAGCGCGCGCCCTGACCCGGCGCGCGCTTTGCGTTTGAGCGCGACAATTTCTTTCAAAGAAATTGGCCAGAAATTTACAAAATTTCCGCGCGCGCCTCAGTCGACCGGCGCGAAACTCTCGGCGCGGGCACGCGCCCATCGGGTTTTGTTGCCCTTGTAGTCGAGCGCCTCGTCGTCCAGCAGATAGCCCTCGGGCAGATAGGCATAGACCTGATCGCCCTGCACCATGCTCTTGTCGCCCTGACGCAGCATCAGGTGTCGTGGCAGGAATTCGCTGGGGTGTGACAGGCCCGCCGCCCCGGTCATTTCTGCCAGTGCAGCCATCGTGTTGCGGTGGAACCGCGCCACGCGTTCGCTCTTGTGGCCCACGTCCAGCGCGCGCTGGCGGACCTTGTCCTGCGTCGCCACGCCGACGGGGCAGTGATTGGTGTGACATGCCTGCGCCTGTATGCAGCCGATGGCGAACATGAAACCGCGCGCGGAATTGCACCAGTCCGCCCCCAGCGCCAGTGCGCGGGCAATATCGAAGGCCGAGACGACTTTGCCCGCCGCCCCCAACTTGACCTGTTCGCGGATGCCGGCCCCGCGCAGGGTGTTGTGCACAAAGGTCAGCCCCTCGACCATCGGCATGCCCACGTGGTTGGTGAATTCGACAGGTGCCGCCCCGGTGCCGCCTTCGGCCCCGTCCACGACGATGAAGTCCGGCACGATCCCGGTTTCGAGCATCGCCTTGACCATGCACATGAATTCCCTCTGGTGCCCGATGCAGAGCTTGAAACCCACCGGCTTGCCACCCGACAGGTCACGCAGCTTTGCCAGAAAGTGCATCATCTCGACGGGGGTGGAGAATGCGGAATGGGAGGCGGGAGACACGCAGTCGATCCCCATCGGCACGCCGCGTGCCTCTGCGATCTCGGGGCTGATCTTGCGGGCGGGCAACAGGCCGCCGTGGCCGGGCTTGGCCCCTTGGCTCAACTTCAGTTCGATCATCTTGATCTGGTCGAGCGAGGCGGTGACCGCAAACTTGTCGGGATCGAAGGTGCCATCTGCGGACCTTGCTCCGAAGTATCCCGACGCCACCTGATAAATCAGGTCGCCGCCCCCTGCCTTGTGGTAGCGGCTGACCGATCCTTCGCCCGTGTCATGGGCAAACCCACCCAGCCTCGCCCCGGTGTTCAACGCCTGAATGGCATTGGCGGAAAGCGAGCCGAAACTCATCGCGGATATGTTGTAGATCGAGGCATTGTAGGGCTGTTTGCAGTCCTTGTTGCCGATCCGCACGCGAAAGTCGGAATTCGTGATGTGGATGGGCTGCACCGAGTGGGTGACCCAGGAATAGCCGGCGTCATAGACCCGCATCCTTGTGCCGAAGGGCCGCGCGTCCTCCTGCCCCTTGGCACGCTGGTAGACAAGGCTGCGGTCATCGCGACTGAAGGGTTCCTCGTCCTGATCGGATTCGATGAGATACTGGCGGATCTCGGGGCGGATGCCTTCGAAGAAGAACCGCATGTGCCCCAGCACCGGATAGTTGCGCAGGATGGAGTGTTTGGTCTGAATGGTGTCGTAGATTCCCATGGCCGACAGCACCGCAAACACCGCCAGCGGCAGGACGAACCATCCCGTCCATGTCACTGCAAGCACAAGGCAGACCAGCGTCAGGATCACTGACCCGGCAAAGGTCGCAAAACGGAAATAGTCGCTGAAATCTGGCATTGTCGCTCCGTTGATCTGGCATCTGGGCTTGTGTCGGCGCAGTTTGACCGGATTGGGAGATCGCGCAAGGGTTTGGCGTACCCAAGAGCGGATCTAGTGAATTATTTTAAACACATTGACCAATTTTATCGCCACCCGTCTACGGAGAAATCTACTAAATGGTCTAATAATCAGCACCTTATGCAAAATATTGGGTGGTGCAGAAAGCTTACTTGATCATAATATCAAACGTGCCTAACCTGAGGATCAGATCCCCGGAGATCAGTGCTGCGACACGCGACTGGCCTTCAGGTCAAGGCAAAAGCAAGTGGGGCACATCGCGAAAAATCGCTTGTGACGCCGATAGCGACCGCCTTTGATACTATACAGACCGGCCTTTCGGGTCGGCCTGTCAAAACAAAAAAGGGAGACGACAATGAAAATATTCAAGACACTGGCAATCGCGGGGGCCTTCATGGTCGGCACCGCGGCAACGGCTCAGGAAAAGTTCATCACCATTGGCACGGGCGGCCAGACGGGCGTATACTTCGTCGTCGGCCAGTCGATCTGCCGCCTGGTGAACCGCGACAGCGGCACCACCGGCCTGAAGTGTACTGCACCCTCCACCGGCGGCTCCATCGCCAACATCAACGCCATCAAGGCGGGGGACATGGATATGGGCGTGGCGCAGTCGGACTGGCAGTACCACGCGTACAACGGCACCTCCGAGTTCGAGGGCAACAAGTTTGACAAGGAACGGGCCGTCTTCTCCGTTCACGGCGAGCCTTTCAACGTGATTGCGCGCAATGACAGCGGCATCGAGACTTTCGATGACCTCAAGGGCAAGCGTGTCAACATCGGCAACCCGGGCTCGGGCCAGCGGGCGACGATGGAAGTCGTGATGGCGGCCAAGGGCTGGACACTGGACGATTTTGCACTGGCCTCCGAGCTGAAGCCGGCCGAGCAGGCGGCGGCACTGGGTGACAACAAGGTCGACGCGATCATCTACACCGTCGGCCACCCCAACGGCTCCATTCAGGAAGCGGTATCCACCATCGACGCGCATATCGTGCCGGTGACAGGTCCCGAGATCGACAAGCTGGTTGCCGACAATCCCTTTTATGCCAAGGCCATCGTGCCGGGCGGCATGTACAAGGGCACCGACAACGATGTCGAAACCTTCGGTGTGAAGGCGACGTTCGTGACCTCCGCCGACGTCTCGGATGATGTAGTCTACGAAGTCGTGAAAGCCGTGTTCGAGAACTTCGACCGCTTCAAGAAACTCCACCCCGCCTTCGAAGGCCTCACAAAGGAAGAGATGATCAAGGATGGCCTTTCCGCTCCACTGCATCCGGGTGCCGAGAAGTACTACAAGGAAGCCGGCCTGATGTAATCGCTGCCTGCGCAAAAATCTCATGGCGGCGGTGCTGTCGCCGCCATGCACCAAGCGAAAGACGATAATCAAAAAGAACCGACCACAAGGTCGGGCCATCAAGGGACAAAGCAATGTCAGAGAATGACCAGCAGCAAGCTGCCGCCGTCGAAGCTGCCGCCGCCGGACGTGGGGGCCTGAGCCAGGCCGAACTCGACGAACTTGTCGCCTCCTCTGACACCGGCGGACGCTCTGCGAAGGGCATGGTCGGCACGCTGCTGATGCTGGTGGCGCTGGCCTGGTCCCTGTTCCAGCTCTATATCGCGTCGCCTTTCGGGCTGTTCAACGACACACTGGCACGGTCGATCCACCTCGGCTTTGCCATCTTCCTTGGCGTGATGGCCTTCCCCGCCGCGCGCACAAAATTCCAGGTGGCGCTGGGCGTCATCATCCCGATTGCCCTCGCCGCGCTCTTCATGATGAGCGCAAAGGAGGGCACACCGATCTGGTGGATTCCGCTGCCCGCGCTTTTCGTCGTCGCCACCGTGGTCCTGGGGTCGCCCAAGGATCACGTCCCGATCTGGGAATGGGCGCTGGCCATCGTGGGCGCGCTGTGCGCGCTCTACCTCTTCATGTTCTACCGTGACATCGCCGACCGTGTCGGAGCACCGATCCTTCAGGACTACGTAGTCGCCGTGACCGGCATCCTGATCCTGCTGGAGGCGACGCGCCGCGCGCTTGGGCCCGCCCTGATGATCGTCGCATCGGTCTTTTTGATGTACACGGTGCTCGGGCCGAACATGCCCAACATCATTGCCCACAAGGGCAACAGCCTGTCGGAGATCGTGAACCACCAGTGGATCACGACCGAAGGCGTCTTCGGCATCGCGCTTGGGGTTTCGACGTCCTTCGTCTTCCTCTTCGTGCTCTTCGGCTCGCTGCTGGATCGCGCAGGTGCGGGCAACTACTTCATTCAGGTGGCGTTCAGCCTCATGGGCCACATGCGCGGCGGACCTGCCAAGGCCGCCGTTGTCGCCTCCGCCATGACGGGCCTCATCTCCGGCTCCTCCATCGCCAACGTGGTGACCACGGGTACTTTCACGATCCCGCTGATGAAGAAGGTCGGCTTTTCCTCTGAAAAGGCCGGGGCCGTCGAGGTCGCATCCTCCGTCAACGGTCAGATCATGCCGCCCGTCATGGGCGCTGCGGCCTTCCTGATGGTGGAATACGTGGGCATCCCGTATTTCGATGTGGTCAAGCACGCCTTCCTGCCGGCTGTCATCTCCTATATCGCGCTGGTCTATATCGTGCATCTGGAGGCCATGAAGGCCGGGATGCAGGGTCTGCCCCGCGCTTATATCCCCAAGCCCATCGTGCAGCGCCTGATCGGCATCGTCTTTGCCATCGCCGCGATCTGTGCCCTGTCTTTCGCCGTCTACTACGGCATGGGCTGGCTCCGGCCCGCTTTCCCTGCAACGGCATCCTATATCGTTTTTGCCTTGATTACGGCGGCCTATGTCGGCCTGCTTTACGTGGCCAGCAAGGAAGAGCCGCTGAAGCTGGACGATCCGAACGCGGAAGTCACCTCCTTGCCGCTGCCGGGTCCCACTGCACGCTCCGGTCTGCACTTTATCCTGCCGGTGGTCGTACTGGTCTGGGCGCTGATGGTCGACCGCCTGAGCCCCGGCCTCTCGGCCTTCTGGGCGTCGATGTACATGGTGTTCATCCTGCTGACGCAGCGCCCGCTGATGGCGATCTTCCGGGGCGAGAGCAAGATGGTCGAGGACATCAAGAATGGGTTCAGCGACCTCGTCGATGGACTTGTGACAGGTGCGCGCAACATGATCGGTATCGGCATCGCCACGGCGACGGCGGGCATCATCGTGGGCGCGGTCAGTCAGACGGGCGTAGGCTCCGCGTTGGCGGATGTGGTCGAGGTCATGTCGGGTGGCAACCTGATGGCCATTCTCGTGCTGACGGCGGTGCTGTCACTGATCCTCGGGATGGGCCTGCCGACAACGGCGAACTATATCGTGGTCTCGGCACTTCTGGCGCCGGTCATCGTGACGCTGGGCCAGCAGAATGGTCTCATCGTGCCGCTGATCGCCGTGCACCTCTTTGTCTTCTACTTCGGCATCATGGCGGATGTGACCCCGCCGGTCGGTCTGGCGAGCTTCGCTGCCGCCGCCGTGTCGGGGGGTGATCCGATCAAGACGGGGGTTGTGGCGTTCTTCTACAGCCTGCGCACCGCTGCGCTGCCGTTCCTCTTCATCTTCAACACCGAACTGTTGCTGATCAATGTGACATGGGTGCAGGGGATATTCGTCTTCATCATCGCCACCATCGCGATGCTGCTCTTCGCGGCGGCGACGCAGGGGTGGTTCCTTGCCAAGAACCGCATCTATGAGACAATCGCCCTGCTGCTGGTGGCCTTTACCCTCTTCCGTCCGGGTTTCTGGATGGACATGGTTTCTCCCCCGTTCCAGGAGGAAGCGCCCACCGATATCGCACAGGCGGCGGCGGACACGCCGGCCGGCCAGGATCTCCGTTTGCGGGTGCTGGGGGTGAACGACCTTGGCGATCCGGTGAACTTCGTGGCGGTCCTGCCGATCGGCGAAGGGGCCACGGGCGAGGAGAAGCTGACCAATGCGGGTCTCGCCTTCCGTCAGGACGGCGACAGGATGCTTATCGACGACGTGACCTATGACAGTGCGGCAGCTACGGCGGGTCTGGATTGGGATCAGGAGGTTCTGCGGGTGCTCAAACCTGTCAGCCAACCCTCAAAGTATTTCATGTTCATTCCGGCCCTGTTGCTGCTGGCTCTGGTGGTGTTCCTGCAAAGGGGCCGAACCGGGCGCGGCACCCGACGGACAGCGGCGGCGTAACCGCAATCTGCCTTGAAGGGACATATGGACTGGTCTTTGATCGGTCGGGTTGTCGGGAAGTCACCTGTTCCACATCCCTGCCGATGGGGGTAAGGGTCGTGCAACCTGGCGCTTGGGGCGGAGATGTTTCCGCCCCACCGCGCCACCTTGTACGGAGTGAGCAGTTATGACCCCTTTCGCAATCGCAGGCGTGCAGATGTACGTCAACGCCCTGCAATCCAACGTCGATGGCATGATCCAGCGACTGGACATCCTGATGGCGCGCTTTCCCTGGACGCAGATGGTGCTGTTCTCGGAACTGGCGCCCTTCGGCCCGCTGGACCGCTACGCCCTGCCGCCCGAGAACGAAGCGATTGAGCAGTTTCGCGCCGCCGCCGTCAAGCACCGCGTCTGGCTGATCCCGGGGTCGATGTTCCTCAAGAATCCCGAAGACGGCCGCATTTACAACACCTCTGTCGTGATCAATCCGGAGGGAGAGATCATCCGGCGTTATGCCAAGATGTTCCCGTTCAGGCCTTACGAGAGCGGCATCGCGGCGGGGACTGAATTCTGCGTCTTCGACGTGCCGGATGTGGGCCGCTTTGGCCTGTCGATCTGCTATGACATGTGGTTCCCCGAAACCACGCGCCAGCTGACGTCGCAAGGAGTCGAGGTGTTGCTGCACCCGGTCCTGACCGGCACCACCGACCGCGATGCGGAGCTTGCCATCGCGCGGGCGACTGCCGCGCAGTTCCAGTGCTATATCTTCGACGTGAACGGTCTGGGTGCGGGCGGTGTGGGCAAGTCCTGCGTGGTCGATCCCACCTCGATGGTGCTGCACCAGTCGGCGGGGCAGGAGGACATGTTCCCGATCGAGATCGACCTTTCCATGGTCCGCCGCCAGCGCGAGGCGGGGATGAAGGGTCTGGGGCAGGTTCTCAAATCCTTCCGCGACCGGGGCACCGACTTTTCTGTCTACGACCGTGACAGCGGTACGGATGCCTATCTGCACACGCTGGGGCCGCTCGAAATCCCGAAGCAGGGCAGCCGTGCGGGCCTGCATGTCGACGTCCCGGCCGAACGGGTCCCTGAAATGCCCGTCTTCAAGGGCCACGACTC
>JBBSJO010000015.1:0-40997 GCA_038257185.1 Rhodobacterales bacterium
CACATGGCAAAACTGGCTTTGTTTGGTGCAGGTGGAAAGATGGGGATGCGTCTTGGGGCGAACCTCGCGAAGAACGCGGAGTTCGAGACGATGCATGTGGAAGTCTCGCCGGAGGGCCGCGCGCGGGTTCGCGACGCCTATGGTGTCGATTGCGTGGACACGGATGCAGCACTGGACGGGGCCGATATCATCGTGCTTGCGGTGCCTGATACGGCCATCGGCACGGTTTCCCATGCGATTGTGGACAAGATCCAGCCGGGTGCGATGGTCTTCATCCTCGACGGGGCGGCACCCTTCGCGGGCCATCTGCCGGAGCGGGCGGACATTACCTATTTCGTGTCCCACCCCTGCCATCCCCCGATCTGGAACGACGAAACCGATATGGAGGCTAAACGCGACTACTTCGGTGGCATTGCGGCCCGGCAGGGGATTGTGAACGTGCTGGTTCAGGGCCCGGAGGCGCATTATGCTCTGGGGGAGCGCGTGGGCAAGACGATCTATGCCCCGGTGGAGCGGTCGCACCGCGTGACGCTCAAGCAGTTCGCGCTGCTGGAGCCGGGCCTGTCGGAGACGGTCAACGGATCGCTGATGAAAGTGCTGCGCATGGCAATGGACGAGGTCGTGCGCAAGGGCGTGCCCTATGACTGCGCTCGGGATTTCCTTCTTGGGCATATGAATATCATGGGCGCGGTCATGTTCGAGCAGCACAAGGGGGTCTTTTCGGACGCCGCCAACAAGGCCATCGAATTCGGCATTCCGGTCCTCATGAAGGACGACTGGATGCGCTGCTTCGACGACGACGAAATCGCGGCGAGCGTCGACAGGATCACGTGAACCCGGAGAGACATGCACCCCGTGGACAGGACAGGCGCTGATACCCCCATCGTGCGGCAGAAACTGGCGGACCAGGTTTTCGATCGTCTTTGGGCGATGATTGCCTCAGGCGAACTTGCGCCGGGGGCGGAAGTGCCCTCCGAACGCGCGCTGATGGAACGGTTCCGCGTCGGCCGCCCGGCGGTGCGCGAAGCGCTGCAGATGCTGGCCGGAAAGGGGCTGATCACGATCTCCCACGGCGAGCGGAGCCGCGTCAACAAGCTGACGGCGGGCATCGCGGTGGATCAGGTCGACGACATCGCCAAGCTGCTGCTGTCGACCGAACCGTCCAATCTGGAAAACCTCAAGCAATTGCGCAAAGTGCTCGAAACCGGGACGATTCGGATCGCGGCGGGCTGCTGTACATCCTCCGATATCGAAGACCTCTACCGGCTGGTCGAGAATCAGCGCGGCAAGCTGGGGCAGGACCTGCCCTTTATCGAAGCGGATATCGCCTTCCATGTGGCACTTGCGAAAGTGACGGGAAACCCGCTGATCCAGACCGTCACCCAGGCCATGTTGTCCTGGCTCTTCGAGTACTACACCCCGCTGCTGCACTGGTCGGGACGCGAGGCGACAACTCTGGAGGAACACCGTCGCATGGTCGACTGCATGGCAGCTCAAGATGTTCCGGGGGCGGCGAAGATGATGGAAGATCACCTAAGCCGATCTGAAGAGCGCTACGGCACGCCTTAGTGTAAGGCCCAAGGTTTCAGCTGCCGATTGCCACCAGCCACCACCACGCCAAGGCGATATAGGTCAATTGGTGCGCCAGCTGGTCCATGCCGAAGGCGATCCAATAGCGTCGATCGGCTGTGTCATACTGCGTCGCCTGACCGTGCATCGCCTTGAGCCAGTCGATGTGGAAATGCACGACCCATTCGACCAGCACTATCGCCGCGATCAAGGCCGCAGGGGTCGGCATTACCAACAACACCACACCCGTGAATACCACATGAACAAGGCAATGCACCGCCCGGCCTGCGTGCAGGTAACGTGCGTGACCGATCAGCATGAAGGGCCATTGCAGGCAGAAATCCGCAAGCACGTGCTTGAGTTGCAGCAACAGGAGGAGTTTCAACAAGGAGTAGGAAAGCATGTCCATCCAGATGGAGCATAGCGAAAAGCGATTGGCATCGACAAGAGGGATAGCTTAGCGTCAGGGCCTGCAGGCGGGGGTCATTGGGGAGCGTTCCCCACGCTGCAGCGCATTGAACAGGGGCAGTCTTTTGGAGAAAACGCTTTTTGGATTCATCTGGAAGTACTCCAGACGTGAACAGATCGTCCTCCTGATCGCCACGGTGTCGCTCTTTCCGCTGCTCTACCTGTCACTGGAACTGCCGAAGCGCATCATCAATGATGCCATCGGGGCCAAGACCGATCCCGTCTCGATGTTCGGTTTCGAGATCCCGCAGGTCACCTTTCTGATGATCCTCTGCGGGTTGTTCCTGTTCACCGTCACCGTGCACGGGTTGCTGAAGATGCGCGTGAACACGATGCAGGGCATCATGGCTGAGCGCCTGTTGCGCCGCCTGCGCTTTACGCTGATTGCGCGAATCATGCGGTTTCCTTCGGACTTTCTGGAACGGACCAGCGAGGGCGAGCTTGTCTCCATGGTCACCGCCGAGACCGAACCGATGGGCGGGCTGATGGGCGAAGCCATCGCCCAGCCGGTGTTGCAGGGCGGGCAGATGTTCACCATCCTGCTGTTCCTCTTCACGCAGAGCTTTGCCTTCGGTCTGGCGGCGGTGGCCTTTATCCCCTTGCAGGCCTGGCTGATCCCCAGGCTGCAAAAGCGGGTGAACCGGCTGAACAAGAAGCGGGTGATCCAGGTCCGCGCCCTGGCGGGCGAGATCGGCACCAGTGCTGCCGGCGCCGCAACATTGCGCACCAACGGGGGGTGGGGGTTCCTGCAATCCCTCGTCTCGGACCGGCTGGCGAACCTCGTCGCGATCCGTTTCGAGATCTATCAGGAAAAGTTCTTCATGAAGTTCGTGAACAACTTCATCTCGCAGCTTACGCCTTTCTTCTTCTACGCAGTCGGCGGGTATCTGGTGATCCGGGGTGATATCACCATCGGTGCGTTGGTCGCGGCGCTTGCCGCGTTCAAGGACCTGTCGGGCCCGTGGAAGGAACTGCTGACCTACTACAACACCGCCGCCGAAATGGGGCAGCGCTGGGAACTGGTCTCGGAAAGGTTCTCGCCCGAGGGTCTCATCGAGGGCAGTCTTTTCGAGGGCGATCCGGACGATGGTCCGCGTCTGGCGGGGGACGTCGAGCTGAAGGGTGTCGATCTGCGCAATTCGGCGGGCGATTTGATCCTGTCAGGGGCGAATGTTGTCTTTCCCAAGGGCAAGACCACCCTTGTCGTCACCCCCGCCGATGAGGACCGCCGCGCCTTGGCGGGCCTGCTGCAACGCGAACTCAAACCACTCTACGGCTCGGTCGTCATCGGCGCGCAGGATCTGGCCGGGTTGCACCAGAAGACCATCAGCCAGCACGTCGGCTTTGCCAATTCCCGCCCCACGGTCTTCGACGGTACCTTCCTCGACAATCTGATGATGCCACTGCACCGGCTGCCACCGCAGGACGCGCCCCTGACGCTGGCCGACATCGCGCTGGATACCGATGCAAACGCTGCCCGTCTGCGAGGATGGTGGTCCGACCTGATCACCGGGCTGGACATCGCGGAGATGCTGTTCGACCGGGGCCTGAACCTGCGCCTGCCGGACCGTACCGACATGCCGCTGGCACAGGAACTCCCCAAACTGCGCGGGAAGGTTGCGGCGGCGATTGACGCGGCGGGCACCGAGGGCAGTGTGCACTTCTTTCGCGAGGACCAGTACAACCCTGCGCTGCCGGTGGCCGAGAATATCCTCTTCGCCATCGCCCGCGAAACCATGAGCGCCGAGAGCATCAAGGCAGAGGAGAACTTCCTTCAGCTGCTGTCCGACCTCCGGATCGATGGTGACCTCTTCGCACTGTCCCTTGTGGTGGTGGACATGCTGCTGAACATCTTCGACGAGGACGGGGACAGCCACCCGCTGTTCCGCAAGCTCGACCTTGCGGTGTCGACCTATCGCCATGTCACGGACCTTCTGAACCGCAAGGTGCCGACGGACAAACTGACGGCGAAAGACCGTTCGCATCTGCTGGCTGTGCTTTTCGCCATCTCCTCCAACAAGCTGGGGATCGAATTCGAGCCGAGTGTGATCGCCGAGATCCTGCGCATCCGTGCGGCCCATGCCGATGCCCTGCGGGGCAGTCTTGGTGCCAAGGTGACGGTGCTCGACGCGGGCATGCCGATTCCCGGCCTGACGGTCTATGAGAACGCGATCTTCGGCATGATCGCCGCCCGCACCCCGGCAGAGGAAGTGATGGTGAAGGCTGCGGTGGCCAGCGTGCTCAAGGGCTCCGACTGCATGAAGCTGGTGCTGGAGCTGATCCTCGACATTCGCGTGGTGCGCACGAGTGCAACCCTTCCGGCCCAGTTGAGCGAGGCGCTGTCGGTCTGCCGTGCGACCGTCAAACAACCGGACCTCCTGATCCTCGATGAACCGCTGGCGAGTTTCGATGCTGAGGTGAAGGAGGCGCTGCCGATGCGCCTTCGTGCTCTCTTGCCGGAAACGACGATGATCCTGTTGCAGGCCACCAATGCAGGCGAGGCAGGCTGTGACCTGCGCGTGCACATGCACCACGGCCAGATCGTGACAGAGGAGGGAATCGCCGTGGCAGAAGACAGCAACGCCGTGAAGGCCGAACTGAGCAAGAAACTGCGGTCGCTCGAATCGGCGCACCTCTTTGCGGATCTGGAGCGCAAGCAGCAGCGTCTGCTGGCCTTCGGGTCGCGCTGGTACAACGCCAAGGCGGGGGAATACGTTTTCCGCAAGGACGATCCGCCCGACAGCGGTGCGTTCCTGATCGTCAGCGGCACGGCGGAGCTTTTGCGGACGCACCCCGGTGCCGAGGATGAACTGGTCGCCACCGTCGGCCCCGGCGCGCTGGTGGGGGAGTTGGGGCTGATCCGGCAGGAGCCCCGCGCGCTGGACATGCGCGCGGCGGAGGACCTGCTGTGCCTCAACATCGGCGAGGAGGAGTTCATGGCCGTGGTCAGGGAAGACGCCGCGACCGCATTCCGTGTGCTTCAGGTGGTGGCGGGATACGTCTGACCTGTGGGGCTCGGTCCTCCGGCACGACGGACCCTGCGCTTTCCTGTTTTATCCTGATCCTCGGCGGCAGCGGCATCCATTGGGTGCCAGCCGATCCGGACGAAGAACCCGCCGTTCAGGTCTGCGAGGTCATGATCCGTTGCGCCCCTTGAAGGTGATGGACTTGAACTTGCGCGTCTGCTCGGTGAGCGCACGTTCCGTGGGCAAGCGCTCCATCGAGGAGGCGCCGTAGAAGCCGTGGATATGCTTGGTGTTGTGCAAGATATACTCGGCGTCCTCGGGCTCGGACACCGGGCCTCCGTGTACCAGCACGATTACGTCCTCGCGGACCTCGATTGCGGCCTTGGCCCATGCGTCGACCATGGCCGGACAATCCTCCAACGTCAGCGCCGTACCCGCGCCGATGGACCCACCGGTGGTGAGGCCGAGGTGGCAGACGATGATGTCCGCTCCCGCCATGGTCATCGCCCGCGCCTCGTCGGCATTGAAGACGTAGGGCGTGGTGAAGAGGCCTTTCTTGTGGGCCATTGCGATCATGTCGACTTCCAGCTGGTAGGACATGCCTGTGGCCTCAAGGTTCTCGCGGAAGGTGCCGTCGATCAGGCCGACCGTGGGAAAGTTCTGCACCCCCGCGAAGCCCACGCGGGCCACGTCGTCGAGAAAGCTGTCGAACATGCAGAAGGGGTCGGTGCCGTTGACGCCCGCCAGCACGGGCACATCTCTGACGACCGGCAGCACCTCGTGGGCCATCTCCATGACGATCTCGTTGGCATTGCCGTAGGGCATCATGCCCGCGAGCGATCCGCGCCCGGCCATACGGTAACGCCCGGAATTGTAGATCACGATCAGGTCGATGCCGCCTTCCTCCTCGCACTTTGCCGAAAGGCCGGTACCCGCGCCACCGCCGACGATGGGCACGCCGTCATCCGCCATCTTGCGGAACTTGGCGATCAGGCTCTTGCGGTCGTGTTTGGGCATCAGGCTCTCCTTGGGGACGTGGGGGCAATGGCGCGGAAGGCTTTCAGCGCAGCATCGACGAATGCAGGGTCGTTGATATGCGCGGGTACGCGGATCACGCGGCGGGTCTGGGTCTGGGTGACCTCGCGCTCGATGGTCTCGAAGAGCGCGGCGCGCGCTGCCGGATCGTCGAAGGGCTGGCCGGTCTTGTCGAGCGCCGACACGCCGCCTTCGGGCAGCAGGAACCGCACCGGACCGGTCATCTTGTTGAGCCGCTCCGCGATCCAGGACCCGAAGCGGCGGTTCTCCTCCACCGTGGTCCGCATCAGGGTGACGGCGGCGTTGTGGACGACGAACTTGCGGGAATTGAACTTCTCGGGCACCGTGTTGCGGGCGCCGAAGTTGATCATGTCGAGCGCGCCGACAGAGCCGACGTAGGGCACGCGGCTGCGGATGATCGATCCGAAACGATCCTCCGTCGCGGGAAAGACGCCGCCGCCCAGCATGTCGGCGACCTCTGTGGTGGTGAGGTCCAGCACCGCCGCGATGTCGCCGCTGTCCACCAGCGTTTCCATCGACCGCCCGCCGATGCCCGTGGCGTGGAACGTAAGGCAGTCATAGTCGGCCTCCAACTCCTTGATCACCGCTTGTACCAGCGTCGTGGTGACGCCGAACATCGTGAGCCCGATGGCGGGGCGCATTTCCTTCGCCTTGGCCTTGCGCGCCTCTGCCGAGGGAAGGCCCGCGACCATGCCGCCGATGGCATGGGCGGCGTTGGAGAGCACGACTTCGGTGATCCGGTTGATGCCCTGCACGTCGGCCACCGAGTGCATCATCAGGATGTCCGAGGCGCCGACGTATTGCGACACGTCGCTGGAGGCGACGGTGGAGACCATGAGTTTGGGGATGCCGAAGGGCAGGGCGCGCATTCCCGCCGTGGCAAGGCTGGTGCCGCCCGACCCGCCCGCCGACAGAATGCCGCCGATGCCGCGCTCCTGCGCGATCCACTTGGCAAAGGACGCCGCCATGCCGCTGACCGATGCGCCCCGGTCGCCCGTCATGACCGAGGACGCCCCGCCGGGTGCCATGCTGGCGACCTCAAGGGCGGGCACGTCGGAGGCACTGGCTTTGCCGGATGTGGAAAGATCGACGGTGCGCACGGGGATACCCTTCTCGCGCAGAGCGTCGGCCATGTAGTTCAGTTCCCGCGACTTGGTGTCGAAGGTGCCCGCGACCAGCACCGTGCGCCCGATGCGTTCTTCAAGGGGGATGTGGAAGACTTGTGTTTCCTCATCCCCGTGGAGATCTTCGACCTGCGCCATCGGTTTGCCCTTCCCCTCAGTCATGCCTTCCTCTCATCCAGATCGCCTGCGCTTCGCCTTCGGTCTCAATGGGCGGCGCCTTCCTTGAAGACCTGCACATTGCGGATCGTCGGGCCATGTTCCTACCCCCGCCGCACGACGTTGCAATCTTAATCCCCTGCGAAACTGAACCTATACGCCGATTGGTTCATTTGCGAACGCTAATTAACCGGACGGCTGGTTCAGAATTTTGATATGGAAGTCGAAAGGCTTCAAGGCACTGAGGGAACGTGACCCGAACCGCGCGGCGGAAGCCATGAAGCTGCATCTGTCAGTTCGCAGCCGCAACATCTTCGGCGGCGAAGCATTTTTGCAGGCGGGCGCATGATGGGCCTAGTCACGCCTGATCAAGATATGCATCCCGACAACCACGACGATCTTTTGGCCGTCCTGCAGCGGATCTCCGGCACCGGCCCCGCCGTCATCATGAACGTGCGGATGATCGTTGAGCCGAAGGCCGCCGCCGTCGCCGCCGCCAATGCGCGGCCTGCGGACCTGATCGCGCTCCGCAACGCGCATGAGCTGGCCCTTGCCTCGCTCGAGACCGAGACCTTCGAGGCCTTGGACAGCGTTTTCCACAAGCGGATTTTCGAGAGCACGCGCAACGATTTCCTGACCGTGCTGCCTGATATCCTCAAGTCGATGCGGATGCGCGAGCAGTGGCTGACGCTCAAGCGCCGCCGCTTTACCGAAGCGCGCCGCCTGCAATATTGCGGGGAACATGCGGCGATCGGTCAGGCCATCATGAACCGCGACCCCCGCAGTGCGGCAGAGGCGATGAAGCGCCACATGGTCACGGTGCGGGACAACCTGTTCAGCTAGAAGCGTTGTCGGCCAGAGCCGCCGGTCCTTTATGAGGTGCAAGGTATGGAATTGCCCCGTTCCCTCCGCCATTCCGTTACGGCAGAGTGGCCCCCAGACCACATCACGCTGGCCGGGGAGCGATCCGCATATGGGCAAATGGACGAGACGCACCGCCCTGCTGGGCACCGGGGCCGCGCTGGGGGCGCTTGGCTATCGCGGCCTTGCAGCCCATAATCCCACGCTGGCCGGCGCCGGGACATTGGCAGCGGAAAACCCACCCGGAACGCTGAATGACGCAAGCCTGCTCAGCCGGACGCCGGTCCACAAGCACATCATCCTCAAGAACGATCCCGGCGATGCGCTGGTGGCCGCCATCCGTGCCGAGATGAAGGACGCCCGCGCGAACGGTCGACCCGTCAACGTCAGTGCGGCGCGCCATTCCATGGGCGGGCAGGCGATTCCGCTGGATGGCCACGCCATCACCTATGACAACGGTATGGTGGAGCCGGACACAGCGAAGGGCACTTTCCGCGCCCATGCGGGGGCACGCTGGGGGCAGGTGATTGCCGCGCTCGATCCAGTAGGATTCTCGCCCAAGGTCATGCAATCGAACAACGATTTCGGCGTCGCATCTACCTTCTGCGTCAATGCCCATGGCTGGCCGGTGCCTTACGGCCCGATGGGATCGACGGTGCGGACCATCGACCTGATCGTGCCGGACGGGTCGCTGGTGACCTGTTCGCGTGACGAAAATGCCGAGCTGTTCAACCAGACGATGGGTGGCTACGGTCTGACCGGCGCGATCACCGCGATGGAGGTCGAGATGGCGACCAACGCGCGCCTCGCCCCCACCTTCGCGGAAATGCCGGCCGAGGATTTTGGCACCGCCTTCGTCGAGGCTTTGCAGGATCCGAGCGTCACCATGGCCTATGGCCGCCTGAACGTCGCCCGAACCGAATTCTTCCGCCACGCGCTGATGATCACCTATCGCGCGACGGATGATCAGGAGGATCTGCCCGCTGCCGCAGGGTCCGGCGCGATGTCGAAGATCGCGCGCTATGTCTATCGCGCGCAACTGGGCAACGAGCGGATGAAGGACCTGCGCTGGTGGTTCGAGACCGATCTCGGCACCAGGCTGGGCGGAGGCGAGACCACGCGCAATTCGCTGATCAACGAACCCGTCGTCACGCTGGACGACCGCGACGATGCGCGCACGGATATCCTGCACGAATACTTTGTCGCCCCCGACCGCTTTCCCGAGTTCCTGGAGATCTGCCGCGCCGTGATCCCGGCCTCCTATCAGGAATTCCTGAACGTCACCCTGCGGTTCATCAACACCGACGCGGAAAGCTGGCTCAGCTATGCCACCGTGCCGCGCATCGCCGCCGTGATGTCGTTCAGCCAGGAAATGACGACGCGCGCTGAGGCCGACATGGCACGGATGACCCGCGAATTGGTCGACGGCATCATCGGCATCGGCGGCGCCTATTATCTGCCCTACCGCCCGCACCCCACGGTGGCACAACTGGAGCGCGCCTATCCCCGTGCCGCCGCCTTTGCCGCTGCAAAACGGGCGCTGGACCGCGGCCTTCTCTTCCGCAACAACCTCTGGGACAGCTATCTGGAGCAGCTATGACCACACTTCGCTATATCGCCCTCGGCTATTTTCTGGCCCTGATGGGCGCGGCATCGCTGAACTACATCCCCGGACTGACCGATGATCAGGGACTGGCGTTCGGTATCTTCGCGCTCGATATCTTCGACGACGCGCTGCACGTGGCCTCCGCGCTCTGGGCACTGGCGGCAGCGCTGATCTCGCACCGGGCGTCGCGCATGTTCCTGCTGATCTTCGGCGCGCTCTACCTCGGGGACGGAGTGTTCGGGTTCTTCACGGGTTACGGCTATCTCGATTTGGGAATCTTCACCAATGCCTCCGAGGGTATGTCCTTCACGCTGATCCGCTTCCTCGCCAACCTGCCGCATCTGCTGTTGGGTGGCTTCGCGCTTTGGTCGGTCTGGAAACTGGACAGCCGCTGATGCGTCGGCTTGCGAGATGGCTGCTGCGGCTCGTGGCGGTTCTGGTCCTGCTGGTGGTCGCTCTGCTGCTCCCGGTGGCCTACGTGGAACTCGCCTGTCGCGGGGAAGCCGTACCCGACACCTATGCCTCCCTGCTGCCGCCCGAGGATCGCCGGGCGGAATCGCGCACGCTGCTGACCTATCCGGAGTGGCACATCGTCCATGCCTATGACGACTACGCCAAGGTGATCGCGATCGACGATCCGCACGACTTTGGCTATTTCCGCGCGATCCGCACCTACTGGTCGTCGCTCTGTGCGCTCAATGAGCAGGCGGCGGCGCATGGGGGCGTGGACGGGGAGACGAAACAACTGGTCTATGTCATCGGCGTCAGCTTCACCGCCGAACTGGCCCTGAAAGCGGCTTACGAGGAAACTGTGGGTCGTGTCTTTACGTGGTTCCGTGGCCCGGAGCACGCGCCGCTCGACGTGCTTTCGGCGAAACAGGCGGCGGCTTACGCCACTTTCCTGCAGCAGGTGCCTTGGTACAAATGGGACTTCGAGGCCGACATCGCTGCACTGACGGCCGCCGAAACCGATGCCATGCGCGATCATGAGCGTCGCATCGCACTGGGCAGCGAGTTCGGCGCGAAGGCGGGTTATGCGGGGGTCATCGCTTCTGCGGTCGCGGCGACGGGGGCGGACGAACTGACGCTGCGGATGATCGTCACCGGGGCCGATGCCGAAACCCTCGGGGCATTGGAGGGCGTCACCGTGATCGCCGAACGCCCCGAAGGTGTCGAGATCGAGACGCTCCGTTACCGCGCGTTGACCCATCTGCTCGAACGAATGGCGGCACAGGACATCGATGTGGTGGAGATCGCGGGCAATGACGATATCATGCTCACCATGATCTCGGATGACCCCACCATGCACGGAGCGATCTTCAATTTCGCGCGGCAGGGGTACGGGGATTATCGCCACCTGTTGCTGGTCAAGGTTCCGGAGTTGATGAACACCCTGCGTGCAATTGCCACAAAGAGCGCGCATGTGGAGCATGTCCATGATTACTAGGGCGATCCTCTGGACCCTCGCTGTCCTCATCGGCTGGGGCGGCGTGCTGGCGGGGGTCATGCTCTTCTCCGACGCCGCACCTGCGGCGCTGGTCCTGTTGCCCGGCCCCGACCTGTTGCAGCAACTGCCCGAGGGCACCGCGATCCTGTCGCGCACAGCGCTCACCGTTACGCTGATCAGCGAGGCTCCCGGGTTTGCCGCCGACCTCTATCGCGCGGGCGCGCTGCTGGTGCTGCCTGCGGGCTTATTGGGCTGCGCACCCTTGACTTCCTGACCCCCAAACGGTGTACCTGCGCGAAACTTTTTGCCCCACCGGAAGGGACCCGCCATGCACACCTATCGCAGCCATACCTGTGCCGATCTGACCCTTGCCGACAAGGGTAATCCCGTGCGTCTGGCAGGCTGGGTCCACCGGGTTCGCGACCACGGCGGAGTGCTCTTCATCGACCTGCGCGACCACTACGGCATCACGCAGCTGATCTGCGACCCGGACAGCCCGGCGTTCAAGGACGTGGAAAAGGTGCGTTCCGAATGGTGCATCCGCGTCGACGGGACGGTCAAAGCGCGCGACGAAAGCCTCGTGAACACCAAGCTGCCGACCGGCGAGATCGAGGTCTATATCCGCGAGATGGAAGTGCTCGGCGCGGTCAATGGCGACCTGCCGCTGCAGGTCTTCGGCGATCAGGAATACCCCGAGGAAACGCGCCTGCGCTACCGCTACCTCGACCTGAGGCGCGAGAAGATGCAGGCCAACATGGTGCTGCGCTCCGATGTCGTCGCCTCGATCCGCAAGCGCATGTGGGACCGGAAGTTCCGCGAGTTCCAGACCCCGATCATTACCGCATCAAGCCCCGAAGGCGCGCGCGACTTCCTCGTTCCGTCGCGCCTGCATCCGGGCAAGTTCTATGCCCTGCCCCAGGCCCCCCAGCAGTTCAAGCAGTTGCTGATGGTTTCCGGCTTCGACAAGTACTTCCAGATCGCGCCTTGCTTCCGCGACGAGGACCCGCGCGCCGACCGCTCGCCGACCGATTTCTACCAACTCGACCTCGAGATGAGCTTTGTCACGCAGCAGGACGTCTTCGACGCCGTGTCGCCGGTCATCGCGGGCATCTTCGAGGAATTCGGCAACCGCCGCGTGGACGCGCCCGGCGACTGGCCGCAAATCTCCTACAAGGACGCCGCGCTGAAATACGGCTCCGACAAGCCCGACCTGCGCAACCCGATCGAGATGCAGGTGGTCAGCGAACATTTCGCGGGCTCCGGTTTCGCGATCTTCGCCAAGCTGCTGGAGCAGGACGGGACGGAAATCCGCGCCATCCCCGCGCCCACAGGCGGGTCGCGGAAGTTCTGCGACCGGATGAACGCCTTTGCCCAGAAAGAAGGGCTTCCGGGCATGGGATATATCTTCTGGCGCGATCAGGGCGAGGGGATGGAGGCTGCGGGCCCGCTGGCCAAGAACATCGGCCCCGAGCGGACCGAGGCGATCCGCCAGCAACTGGGTCTGGAGGTCGGCGACGCCGCCTTCTTCCTCGGCGGCAAGCCCAAGACCTTCGAGGCCGTTGCGGGCCGGGCGCGCAATGTCATCGGTGAGGAGCTGAACCTCACCGACAAGGACCGTTTCGCCTTTGCCTGGATCGTGGATTTCCCGATCTACGAAAAGGACGCGGAATCCGGCAAGATCGACTTTGAACACAACCCCTTCTCCATGCCGCAGGGCGGGATGGAGGCGTTGCAGGGCGATCCGCTGGACGTGCGCGGCTACCAGTACGACCTCGCCTGCAACGGCTACGAACTGGTCTCGGGCGCGATCCGGAACCACAAGCCGGAGATTATGTTCAAGGCCTTCGAGATCGCAGGCTACGATGAGGCCGAGGTGCGCAAGCGTTTCGGCGGTATGGTCAATGCCTTCCAGTACGGCGCGCCCCCCCACGGTGGCTGTGCGGCCGGCATCGACCGGATCGTGATGCTGCTGGCGGACGAGGCGAACATCCGTGAGGTCATCCTCTTCCCGATGAACCAGCGGGCGGAAGACCTGATGATGAACGCGCCAAGCGAGCCTCTGCCCGATCAACTGATGGAACTGGGTCTGCGGGTGATCCCGCAAGACTAGATCACGAGGTCGAGCGGCAGATCGGAGATATCCTTAAGCCGATCGCCCGCCACCATCATGTCCAGCGTATCGGCGTAGCCTTCGAGGCCGCGCTGATCCAGCACTTCGCGCAACTCGTGCAGCGCGAAGTGGTAGACGCAATCGATGTCGCCTGTTCCCAGAGCCAGCGAGGCGATGCGGCTGGGCAGCGGTTCGGCCGTGATGACCGAAATGCGGGGCAGGGCGCCCTTGCGGTTGCGCACGAGGTTCAGCGCCTCGGACCGCGCGTTCTGCGCCCGGTCGCTGCGCAGCGTCCACTTGCAGCTGATCGAGGCATGCAGGATCTCCGCCGTGTTGTTCAACTGCCGCAGACCCGAGTAGCGCGAGACGTCCGCGTCCACGAGCATCTTGTGCGCGTTGATCCTGTAATCCGGCTCCGGCTGGCGCACGACGACGACATCGGGCTTGATCAGGTAGTCGGACCCCAACGCAATGGCGACGTCGCGGTTGCTCTTGGCGATGATCTCCAGCTCATCCAGATGGGAATACTGCTGAAACCCTGCGATGAACCCGCCCCGGCGCACTGAGAGCTCACCGGGCTGAAGGTGGCGCAACTCGGCCAAAGTGGCCTTCACGAACCAGGCGCAGATGGATTCGAAACTCGACCCGGCGGTCTGGCCGGCCATCTTTTCGGCAATGGTGCCCTTGCCCAGACTTTCCAGAATACCCAATGCGATCCGCTTGCTGGATTTGCTGCTGGAATCCGCATTGCTGACAGTTCCGCCGTGGGTGATCGTGAGAATGGAGGACAGCAGCCGCGCGTGGTACGCTTCGCGCATCTGCGCAAAAACGGCCTCGGTCATTCTGCCGCGACTTTGACCAGTGCGAGGGTGCGCGCGATCTGTCTGCCGACGGCCTCTGCCACGGGGGGCGGGAAGGCATTGCCGACCTGCCGGTAGGCAGGGGTCTTGCGCCCGGAAAACTGCCAGTCGGCGGGAAAGCCCTGTATCCGCGCGGCCATCTGCACCGTTAGACGCGGCTGGCCTTCAAAGGTCGGTTCCGGAGGTAGTTCGGCCACCGTCTTGCCGTTCACGCCAAGTTTTGCCCAGGCCGCCCTTGCGCGGGTGGGGCCAAGATCTGGCCCCCCGTGCTTTTTGGAGCCACCCACCAGCGTCGGTGCGATGTCGTTGGCGGCTTTCGCCCAGTCGCGCGCGCCGGTCCATCCCCCCGCCTGCATGAGGGGAAGAAGCAGTTCCCCGACCGAGAGCGGCTTCGCGCCGGTCGGTTCGGGCCATTGGAAAAGTGCTGCATAGGACATGGGCATCGCCACGATAGCGACGCGCGGTCTGAGCTGGCTCACGCCATAATCGCTTGCACTCAACAGACGCCAGCCGACCGAATAGCCGAGTTTGCGGAAAGATCTCGATATCCGGTTTCTGAAGGTCCGGAAGGAGGGGTCGAGAAAGCCGCGGACGTTCTCCAGAAAGACGGCATTGGGCTGACATTCCTCGACCAGCCTCAGAAAATCGGGAAAGAGATTGCGTTCGTCCTTTGCGCCCAGCTGTTTGCCCGCGACCGAGAACGGCGGGCAGGGCAGGCCACCCGCTAGCAGGTCCACGCCCTGAAACGGGCGCGCATCGAAGAGTCGGATATCGGCACCGTTCCCTTCAAGCACGTTCCAGTGCGGGCGATTGAGTTTCAGAGTGGCGCGGGCGTGGGCGTCGATCTCGGACAGGGCGAGATGCGAGAATCCCGCAGCTTCCAGCCCCAGCGCCTGACCGCCCGCGCCTGCACAGACCTCGACCGAGGTCAGAGGGGCATGTACCACACTGCTACCGTCCAAAACGACGGCTCTTATTCGACGAAAGAGGACGCCACAAAGGCATGCAGTCCGCCAGGAAACGCGCCGCGCTGCCGTCAAAGCGATCAACTCCCGGAAGGGAACGCAGGTCTTGTGAGGGGGCGCTGGTCATGTCCAACATATTGCGTACCTCGCCCGCTCCATGCAAGCCGTTCGTCCGTTTCAGTGTCAAAATTGCACGGGAACGTTAGGGGAACACGCTTAACGCAAGGCAAACCGCGCGGTCAATCCTCCAGACTGTCTGCGCGCTTTTCGTCGATCAACCCGGCCTCTTCCTTCTTGCGCGCCTCGAAACGGGCTCCGAAGGCATCGTTATGTTCCGCGCCGATGACTTCCTTGGCGCGCTCGAAGACGTCGTTCTCTTCTTCGTCGATGTGATGTTCGTAGTCGTGCTTCAGCGTCTTGAACCGCGTCAGCCATCCGGAGGACGACATCTCCATCTCGTTAAGTTCTTCCATGATGTCGTCGAGTTGCTGATGCTCGTGCACGGAATGGCGCGCGGCGTCCTGACCCCAGGTTTTCGAGATCAGCTTGGAATAGAAGGTCTCTCCTCGGCTGCGGCATGGGATTTCACGTCGTGGTAGAAACTGTTCCATGCCTTGCGCCGGGCGTCACTGTCGCCGCTGGTTTCTGCGATCTCGTCCAGCAGCTTGCGGTGGGTATCGTGGTCGGCCTTGATGGCGTCATAGATCGAGGGCATGGAAGTTTCCTTTGCTTTGGGTGTCCTTGCGGTAACGTCTGCCTTGCACCATGGTTCCTGAAGGGGCCGGGCGGCAACATGCCAAAAGCCGAGCCGCAGCGATCCCGGATGTGATTCCTGCCCATACGCACCTATATTGCAAGGCAGCCATCACTCCTCACGCCGCAAGGAAGCCCGAGGCATGCCATTCGACTCAGAACGCGCCGAAAAGCGGTTTGGCTATGGGCTGTCGCCCCAGATCGCACCAGCGGCGTCGGTGGGTGCGATGTTGGAAAGCGTGACCGGACCGGACGAAGGAGCGCGCGACTTTCCCATTCCCGGCTATCAGGAGCTTGCGGACCTCTCCCTCGTGCAGAACCGCTTTACCAAATACGCGCGCGAGAATCCCGACACGCCCGAGGCCGTCGCAGCGCAGGACAAGGCGCAACAAATGAATGGGGAGGTCAGCGAACGCTGGGCCGGGTGGTTCGGCCAGTCCCTGCTGCGCCGCGCCCATGGCAGACAATCTTTTCGGGAACGGCTGGTAGCTTTCTGGGCCGACCATTTCACGGTGAGCGGCAGCGGCGCGTTGCTGCGGTACGGCACCTCCGGCTTTATCGAGGATGCGGTGCGGCCCCATGTCGGGGCGCGGTTCTCGGATTTGCTGACGGCCTGCCTGACACATCCCCTGATGCTGAACTACTTGGATCAGGAATCGTCCGTTGGCCCCAACAGCATCTTCGCGATGCGGCGCGCGGGCAAGAGGGGCCTGAACGAGAACCTGGCCCGCGAGACGCTGGAGCTGCACACTCTGGGCGTGGGAGCGAGCTACGATCAGACCGACGTGCGCGAACTGGCGGAGCTTTTCACCGGCCTTTCGCGGGGGCGCGACCTGCGCTTCAAGTACAACGTGAACCTGGCCGAGCCGGGGGCGGAAACGGTGCTGGGGCGCACCTATGGCGCGGAACGCTCCATGGCACCGGTGCTAGATGTGTTGCATGACCTTGCCAACCATCCGGGTACGGCCCGGCATATCGCCTGGAAACTGGCGGTGCATTTTGTGGCCGATACCCCACCGCCTGCGCTGGTCGACGATATCCGTGAAGCCTTTATCGCCTCCGAGGGTGATCTGATGGCGGTCTACGCCGCAATGCTGGCCCATCCCGAAGCCTGGCGGGAGGAGTCCACGAACATCCGGCCGCCGGAGGAGTACATCTCTTCCGCGATGCGCGCGCTCGCGGTGCCGCCCGGCGCCCTTGCCGCACTGGATCTGCGCGAAACCCGGCGGATCTTCTTCAACGCGCTTTCCCGCATGGGTCAGCCCTGGCAGAACGCCCCCGGGCCGGATGGCTGGAAGGAAGAAGACGCGGCCTGGGTGACACCGCAGGGCCTGGCGGCGCGGCTCGAATGGGCATTCATAGCGCCTGCGCGACTGCTGCCGTCCCTGCCGGACCCTCGCGTTTTCGTGCAGCAAGCTTTGGGCGCGGAGGCACCCGAAAAGGTGATGTTCGCCGCGAGGGCGGCCGAAAGCCGGGCCGACGCGGTCGGGCTGGTCCTGACATCGCCCGCTTTCATGCGCCGATAGGAGAATGCAAATGCCCCGGACCCTTCCATCGCGCCGCGCCTTTCTGGCCCGCATCGGTTTCGTCGGCTGTTCACTGGCCGCCAGTCCCCTGCTGACCGGCATGAGCTTTGCCGCCGGGCCCTGGGACAAACGCCTGGTGGTGATCATCCTGCGCGGGGCCATGGATGGGCTGGACGTGGTGCGCCCGGTGGGCGATCCCGCCTTCGCAGCCCTGCGCCCCACCCTCAACGACGGCCCGCCGCCGCTGCCGCTGGACGGGTACTTTGCCCTGCATCCCGCGCTGTCCGACATGATGCCGCTTTGGGCGAAGGGAGAGCTTGGCTTTGCCCATGCCGTATCCACCCCCTACCGCGACAAGCGCAGCCATTTCGACGGGCAGGATATGCTGGAGGCCGGGACCAGTGCGCTTGGCACCGGGGCACGCGACGGCTGGTTGAACCGTCTCCTGCAACAGGTGCCGGGGGTGACTGGCGATACTGCTTACGCCATCGGTAGCGGCGACATGCGGGTGCTGGATGGCCCTGCACCTTCCGCCAACTGGGCACCGGACGCGGATCTGCGAATCAGTCCGCAGGCGATCCGGCTGGCGGAACTGGTCATGGAAAGCGATCCCGCGCTGCATGCGGCACTATCCGAGGCGCTGACCCTTTCGAACGGGCCGGGTGCGGTGAAGCCGCCCCGACTTCGGGGTGCGCACCGCAACATCGCACGTTTTGCCGCCGGACGGCTGCGCGGCGATGCGCGGATCGCGGCCTTCTCGCTCAACGGCTGGGACACGCACCGCGCGCAGGCGCGCAACCTTGCGCGCAGTCTTCAGACCCTGTCGGAGACCATCCTCACCCTGAAGGAGGAGCTTGGCGCGGAGGTCTGGGGCAAGACAGCCGTCGTCGCGATGACCGAATTCGGCCGCACCGCGCGCGAGAACGGCACAGCCGGGACAGATCACGGCACGGCGGGCGTCATGCTCATGGCTGGGGGGGCCGTCAAGGGGGGGCGCGTGATCGGGCAGTGGCCGGGATTGGGGGAGGAGGCGCTTTATGATCGGCGTGACCTGATGCCGACGCGCGACGTGCGGGCCTATGCGGCCTGGATCATGCACGGCATGACCGGCGTGGATGTCGCGACGCTGGAGCGCAATGTCTTTCCGGGGCTGGAGATGGGGGACGATCCTCAGGTGCTGCTTTAGATGCGCCGCTACCCGGTGAAATAGCTCGCCAGGTTGTAGACCAACCCGTCCGGACCGGCCTGGATCGAGGCGATGACGACCACAGCAAAGCCGAGGACGACCGCCGTCAGGACGAACCAGTCCACACTGAACAGGCCTTCGGTCAGCTTGCGCAAGTGGCGCAATCTTGCGATGAACATGGCTGGCTCCTCTCAGGCCTCGTGTCCTTTCCCCGACGGCGATCCTCACAGTGCAATATGGCGCAGTTTTGTTGCGCCGGTGATGCTTTGGGGGCGATCCGTTGCTCTGTCGCACTCTGAAAATTGGGCTTGGCGACTGATGGCCTTCCGCCTAACGTGGCCGACATGAGCGATGCCGATACCTCCGACCGCCCGCGCGGCGATATTGTGGACAACTGGAAAGTCCCGCCAAGGCCTTCAGACAAGGTCTTGGAAGGGCGCTATGTCCGACTTGAGCCGCTGTCCGCAGAGCGGCATGCCGCCTTGCTGTACCGCAGCTATGTCGGTCAGGATCAGGTCTGGGACTACCTGCCCTACGGCCCGTTCTCGTCGGCTTCGCAGTACCATCGCTGGGTCCGCGATCATGCCGAACAGGACGACCCATTCTTCTATGCAATCCACAACCTGGAGACTGATCAGTGGGAAGGCGTGGCGAGCTATCTGCGGATCACGCCTGCGGCAGGCAGCATCGAAGTGGGGCACATCAACTTCAGCCCCGCGCTCCAGCGCACCCGGGCCTCGACAGAGGCGATGTTTCTCATGATGGGCTGGGCCTTCGAGACAGGCTACCGGCGCTATGAATGGAAGTGCGACGCGCTGAACCTGCCGTCCCGCCGGGCGGCACAGCGGCTCGGGTTCAGCTACGAAGGCATTTTCCGGCAGGCAGGAGTCGTCAAGGGGCGCAACCGCGACACCGCATGGTTCGCTGCGATCGATTCCGAATGGGCTGCCCTCAAGGAAGCCTACGAGACCTGGCTTTGGCCCGAGAATTTCGACAGCAAGGGAAATCAGATCGAAAGTCTCGGCGATATGACCCGACTCGTCCGCGCCGCAGGCGATCCTACGCTCTGAGCCGTTTCGGGAAATACCCGTCTCGCCGCCTGGCCGATCAGATCGCGATCTTCTCCGACAGCCTGCGCTGAATCATCCCCGCGATTGTCGCCGTTTCCGATGCCGCAGGTTGGCCAAGGGCGCGTTTCTCGGCCAGGGCACTGGCGGCTGCCTCCAGCCCCGTATCGCGGGCCGAGCGTGCCACACCGCTCAGGAACTGGGCAACATAGTCCAGTGCGCGTTCGTCTGGGGGACTTTCCAAGACGTCGGCGATATGGGCAATGTCGTCCTGAAACGCGATCCTGTCCGGCGCGATTTCCTCATCGTCGATCAGGCGCGGGCCCGTTGGCCTGCGTTCCTCCGGCAGGATCGCGAGCACACATTCCTGAAACGCCGCAATGGAAGTGATCGGTTTGGCCAGAAACCCGTCCGCCCCTGCGGCAAGCGCTTCGGCCTCGAACTGCGTGTCGCCCGACATCGCAAGAATCGCCTCAACCCTCGGCTGGGTGGCGGCCAGTTCGGTGATCAGGTCGACACCGTTGCCGTCCGGCAGCCCCAGATCTACGATCATCACGGAAGGGCGGTAAACCTGAAGGTGCCGCCGCGCGGAACGCAGGCAATCGGCGCGGCGGATGCGCGCACCCGACCGCAGGCACAAAAGGCGCATCGCTTCGCAGGCAAACCGGCTGTCCTCCACCACCAGTACGGTCAGCCCCAGCAGCGGGCGCGCCGCCGTCGGGGCAGGGATCGATGCCATGAAAGGGTCCGTGCTGTCCATGAGTGCCTCCGTTATCCGCTGACGACTCAATCGTTACGCTTTGCTGGCTAACAGCGCGTTAACGGGGAGACTTGCCCTCGCAGAGCGGTGCACTCATAACACAGGCCAGACCAAATCCTCGGAGACACCCCCATGATCGGACGCCTCAATCATGTCGCCATCGCCGTGCCGGACCTTGACGCGGCGGCAAACCAGTACCGCAACGCTTTGGGTGCCAAGGTCGGCGCGCCCAAGGACGAACCGGATCACGGCGTGACGGTGATCTTCATCGAACTGCCGAACACCAAGATCGAACTGCTCTACCCCTTGGGTGAGAACAGCCCCATCCAGGGATTTCTCGACAAGAACCCGGCGGGCGGCATCCACCACATCTGCTACGAGGTGGCGGACATCATCGCGGCCCGCGATCACCTGCAATCCACCGGCGCGCGCGTGCTGGGCACCGGGGAGCCCAAGATTGGCGCCCACGGCAAGCCCGTTCTCTTTCTGCATCCCAAGGACTTCAACGGCGCGCTGGTCGAGTTGGAAGAGGTCTGAGCGATGGAAATCGTCCCCGGCCTCGTCCTTTTCGCGATCATCTGGTTCATGACCTTCTTCATCGCGCTGCCGATCCGCGTGCAGACGCAAGGCGACCTGAAAGACATCGTCCCCGGCACCCACGCAGGCGCGCCGGAGCATCATCATCTGCGGACAAAGGCGCTCTGGACGACGCTGGTGTCGGTGATCCTGTGGCTGCTCATCGCGGGGCTGATCGTGTCGGAATGGATCAGCGTCGCCGATCTGGAACGCTGGCTCCACGGGGTCCCGTCGGCAATAGATGGAATAGATGGGTAAAGGTCGCGGCCCCGAGGATCGGGATCACCAAATTCACCAAGGGCACCGACAGCGGCATCGCCATCAGTACGCCAGCCAGCCAGATCGTGCCACTGTGCTGGCGGCGTAGCTCGCGCGCGCGTTTGCGCCCCAGCCGGCGCATCGCGGCCAACGTGTAGTATTCACGGCCCAGCAGGAAACCGTTCAGCGCCCATAAGATGAAGATCGCGGCCGGGGCGAGGAAGATGTAGAGGATGATCGCAAGGATATTGGCGCCGATCAGCACGCCGAGGAAGTTCACCGTATCGCGCACTGAATCCCAGAACGGCACCCGCTCCGCCTTTGGCAGTTCGGGGTAATGGTCCGCCTCCACCGCGTCGGCAACGTCGTCGAGAAACATCGAAGTGATGGCCGAGGCCACGGGCACCATCAGGAAAATCGACAGGAAGGCGAGCAGGAACACCGCGCCCCAGGACAGCAGGTCGTTGAGCCAGCGGACTTCGCCCAGCACGGGCAGCCAGGCTTCCTCGGGTGTCACGGCCTCGATCAGCCAGGCGAAACCGGCGGTCGCCCCGATCAGCAAGGCCAGCGACAGCAGGATGCCGATGAGGAACACCCGGCGAAAGGCAGGGTCCGCGAGTTGGCCGAGTGCCAGCCCGAAAGAGCGCAGGATCAGTGAGACAGCCATGTCGTGATGCTTTCGACGTTGGGTCTGGGACGGTCAGACGGCGCGGAGGTTTCGGTGCCGATATGGATAATCCCCGCGATGCGTTCGTGTTCGGCGAGGTCCAGGCCATCCGTCATGAAGCCACGGTCATGCGATGGCCAGCCGCTGAGCCAGTTGGCCCCCCAGCCCGCCGCAAGGGCCGCGTTGAGCAGCGCGAGGCAGACGGCTCCGGCGGAATAGGTCTGCTCGAGGGCCGGGATCTTTTCGGAAGGTCGCGGTACCTCCACCACGACCACGGCCAGTTGACCCTGATCAAACTGGCTGCGGCCCTTGCCGATCTGTTCTGCGTCGAGCCCAAGTGCCGCCCCGCGGGTCGCAGCGAGTTCCGCCAGCCTCCCCATCGCGCCGCGTTCCAGCACGATGAAGCGCCAGGGCTCCAGCTTGCCATGGTCCGGCGTCCGCGCAGCGGCGGTCAGGATCGGCTGCAAGGTCTGGTGTGAGGGGATCGGCAGCCCCAGCGTCTTGGCGGGGCGGGACCGGCGGGTCAGCAGGAAGTCGAGGGCTTCGGGATTCTTGGCAGGCATGTGTGAACTCACAGATCGAGTTGGTCGGCCATCTTGTCGATGGATAGCCGCAGGAAGGCATCGAAGGCGGGGCTGGGCTGGCGCTTGTCGTGGGGACCGGCCAGGGGGTCGGGCGCCTCGATGGAACTGCCCGCGAGGGTGGCGATGGTGGCGTGACCGCAGAAGGGCACATAGGCCTCCGAATAGCCGCCTTCGTGGACGAGCACCAGCTTGCCGCCGCAGAGCCGCGCCGCGGCATCCTTGATCCGCTGGGTCAGGGCCGCGTAGGTGGCGACCGTCGCCTGCATCCGCGCCAGCGGGTCGATGATGGAGGCGTCGTAGCCGCAGGCGACGATGATCATGTCGGGCTTGAAGGCCTCCAGCGCCGGGATCACCACGCGGTCCATGGCATGCAGGTAGGCGGTATGGCCCGAGCCCGCGTGCATCGGCAGGTTGATGTTGTAACCCTCGCCTGCGCCCTTGCCGCGATCCGTGATGTGCCCGGTGTCGGGCGGGTAGTTGCCTTCCTGGTGTAGCGAGATCGTCAGAACGTCGTCGCGGTCATAGAAGATGTGCTCCGTCCCGTTGCCGTGGTGCACGTCCCAGTCCAGCACGGCGACGCGGTTGACCTTGCCCGACGCCTTGGCGGCCTCGGCTGCGATGGCGATGTTGTTCAGCAGGCAGAACCCGTTGGGGTAGTCCGGCAGGCAATGGTGACCGGGTGGGCGGCTGAGGGCATAGGCGTTGTCCAGCGTGCCCGAGGCCACCGCATCCACCGCTGCAACGGCCAGACCGGCGGAAAGGGCGGCGATCTCGAAGCCTCCTGCGGCGAAAGGGGTGCGCAGGCCGAGTTCTCCGCCGCCTGCATCGGAGAGGCGCTTGAATTCGTCGATGTAGCTTTTTGGGTGCACGCGTTCCAGCATCTCGCGGGTGGCCATCTCGGCGCTTTGCGCGTCGATTTCGCGGATCAGGCCGGTGACATCCATGAGGTTCTTGAGGCGGCGCTTGGTTTCGGGGTTCTCGGGGATGCCGCCTGCGGCGAGGGGCTGCACCAAACCACCGATGGGCATCGTGAAGGTATAGTTGCCGCCCGCGTGCCAGAAGCACCGCTCGTCCCAGAAAAAGCCTGTCGTCATGAGCCCTTGTCCTCTCGTTTTTCGGGGCGAACCTGACGGAGCCATCTGGTTTTGTCCATGTCGATTGATGAGAGGGGTCGGGCGGGTGGTTGCGCGCAGATTCTCTTGAAGTGCGGCCCGATCAGCTCGAACGCTGAATAAGAGGGCCAGCGCCTGCCCGTGGGGTGGCGATTCATCCGGTGATCCGTCCCACTTTATGGCAAGCCCCCATGTGTGCCATCCGACGCGCGCCCAGCCTCACCAAATCGCCAGCCCGGCGGACGGGCAGGCGATGGCCCGGCGGCTTCGCCTTGTTCCGGGCACGGGCCTTTTTCTATTCGTTCAAGTTGGGCACGACGACGTTCAGTCCACTTTCTCAGCCCGCCTCGGCCAACAGCGCCTGCAAATCCAACGGGCTGTTGACCATCTTCAACCCACCTTCCGCATCGCGCGGCCAATCCTCGCGCGCGCGGTCGCGGTAAAGCTCCACGCCGTTCTCATCGGGGTCGCGCAGGTAGACGGCCTCGCTCACCCCATGGTCCGCCGCGCCGTCGAGCGGGATGCCCGCGTCCATCACCCTCTGCAGTGCCGCGCCAAGGCTGGCGCGGTCGGGGTAGAGAAACGCGGCGTGATAAAGGCCGGTGTGACCCTCGGGCGGTGGCGGTGCACCCGCACTTTCCCAGGTGTTCAGCCCGATGTGGTGGTGGTAGCCGCCCGCCCCCAGAAAAGCTGCGCGGTTGCCATAGCGCTGGGTGACCTCAAACCCGAGGACATCGCGGTAAAAAGCGATGGCGCGGTCGAGGTCGGCGACCTTGAGGTGCACGTGACCGACGGAAGGATGTGGCATGGGACTACTCCGTATTGCTGTTTGCGGAACATAATGGCGAAACCCGGCCGTCGCCATGCGGGTTTGCGCACAGGGACGGTGCGTGTCCGCCCACCGGAGGCAGGTTGGCCGATGCCGTTCAGTGCCGGTCGAATGGCAGGTTTGAGCCAGTTCAGTCGTTTTTTGGTGGCCGGTCTTTTCGTTGACAAGGCATGTGAATGGCTTGGACTCTTCCCGTTAACCTCCGTAAAGCTGAGTATGCAGGGCCTACAAACTTGAGTTGCGGCATCGGTATCTCCTGAACCCCCTAAAGGACTAAATTTACAAGATGCTGCGTCTCATCGCATATGTAAGCCAATCTGTTCTGCCACTGAAGGCTGAGGTTCTGACTGACATACTCCAGGTATCTGTCCGGAATAACCGACGGGATTGGATCACCGGGGTACTTATGTATCATGACCATCTATTTTTTCAGATTCTGGAAGGCGAGAGCCCGGCAGTAGAGCATTGTTATTCTAGAATCTGCAAAGATCAGCGTCACTCAGGCGTTTCACAGATTCTGGATGACATGGCAGAGGTTCGTTCGTTTCCGGATTGGCTAATGGGCTAAGTTGGTCCTGATGAGATTGGTAAGCACTCTAAGGGAGCACTGTCATCCTTGACCGATTTGAAGGCGCTCCAAACCTCTCCCGACGGCGAGCCTGGTCTTGTCTTGATCCTTGCACGCTCGATGTTCAAGACCTTTTCAGAACGCTGATGTCTAGCTCGACGGCAAACACGTGGTAGGCGACACTAAGCAACTGTCCGTTTCGTCCGCGTAGCCGACTTCGGAAATGGACGTCACAGAACCCGGCAAGCCCGAAGGCAAAGTCCAGATGGAGCGAAAGGCCCGCGCTTCAGGCTCCCACCATCCCCACGATCTCGTAGGTTTTCTTCAGGATCGGCGCAGTGATCGCGCGTGCCTGTCCGGCCCCATGCGAAAGGATGCGGTCGATTTCGGCCGGGTCTGCCATCAGCCGCGCCATTTCGGTCGAGATCGGGGCCATCTTCGACACCGCAAGGTCCGCCAGCAACGGCTTGAAGGTGCCGAACTGCTGGCCCCCGACCTCGGCGAGTACCTGATCGACCGTTTGTCCGCTCAGTCCTGCATAGATGTTCACGAGGTTGCGCGCCTCGGGACGGTCGTCCAGGCCCTCTGCCTCCGATGGCAGCGCGTCGGGATCGGTCTTGGCCTTGCGGATTTTCCTGGCGATCGCGTCGGCGTCGTCGGTCATGTTGATGCGGCTGGCGTCCGAGGGGTCTGACTTCGACATCTTCTTGGAGCCGTCGCGCAGGGACATGACGCGGGTCGCGGCGCCTTCGATCACCGGTTCGGTCAGGGGGAAGAAATCCACCCCGTAGTCATGGTTGAACTTGGCCGCGATGTCGCGGGTCAACTCGAGATGCTGCTTCTGGTCCTCGCCCACGGGCACATGGGTCGCGTGGTAGACCAGGATGTCGGCGGCCATCAGGGCAGGGTAGGCGAAGAGACCAAGGGAGGCGGCCTCGGCATTCTTGCCCGCCTTGTCCTTCCACTGGGTCATGCGGCCCATCCAGCCCATGCGGGCGACACAGTTGAAAATCCAGGCAAGCTGCGCGTGTTCGGGCACCTGTGACTGGTTGATCAGGATGGATTTCGAGGGATCAATACCGGAAGCGATAAAGCCCGCCGCCAATTCGCGGGTGTTATGGCGCAGGGTGGCGGGGTCGAGGAACTTCGCGGTGATCGCATGCAGGTCGACCATGCAATAGATCGTCTCGAAGGCCTCGTCCTGCATGCTGACAAAGCGCTTGATCGCGCCGAGGTAATTGCCCAGCGTCAGCCCGCCCGACGGCTGAATCCCCGAAAACACGCGCGGGGTGAATTGGGTCTCGGTCATGGCGGGCTCCGATAGGTCTGGAAAAGGCGGTCCGCAGGGCTTACCCATGCCTCAAACACCCGTCAAGGAGCGCCCATGCACGATCCCGACTTCCAGCCCCCCGTGAACCCGCTGCCCCCGGCGGTGGTGATCGTTTTTCTGGCCATCGCCGGCGTCGAGGCCGGGCTGTCGCTGGGCGAGGCGGGTCTGATCGGCGGCCCCGGTGCCGTCGGCTGGCGGCTGGGGCTGATCCGGGACTACGGCTTTTCCGGGGACATCTTCGACTGGATGCTGGCGAACGGGCAGTGGCCGTTGGGAGATCTGCTGCGGCTGGTGACCTATCCCTTCATCCACCTCGGCTTTGCCAGCGGGCTTTTCGCCATGGTCCTGCTGCTGGCTCTGGGCAAGATGGTGGCCGAGGCGATGGGGCAGGTGGCGTTTCTTGTAATCTTCTTTCTCTCCGGGGTGGGGGGTGCGGTGATCTATGCGCTGCTGTTGAACGACCCGGTCTGGCTGACCGGGGCCTATCCGTCGGTCTACGGCCTGATCGGGGGCTATTCCTTCGTGATGTGGCGCAGCCTTGCCGCGCGCGGGGGGCAGCAGTATCGCGCTTTCACACTGATCGCGATGCTGATGGGGCTGCAGCTGTTCTTCGGGGTGTTCTTCGATACCGGGACGCTCTGGGTCGCGGAACTGGCCGGGTTCGTCTGCGGCTTTGCGCTGAGTTTCTTCTTCGCGCCCGGAGAATGGGCACGGTTGCGGTCGAAACTTCAGCGGCGGTGACTTTGGCTGGGGTCGGACGGTATTTGGAAAAGGGTGAAGGGGAGAAGGGGTCAGCCCCGGCGTAGCGCGCCCTTGAATTCCGACAGGCGGAAGGCCCCGATCAGCTGGCCGAAGCCGAAGTAGCTGACCATCGCGATCCCGATCAGACCCAGCAGTGCGAGCCCGCGCCACCAGGGCAGGCCGAGGACAGGTTGCAGCGCTGCGTTGCCGATCCAGAGCGCCAGACCCATGAAGGCAGAGGCGGCGAGGATGCGCCAGATGCGTCGGTGGAAGCGGGCATCGAAGCGGGCCGCTGCACCGTAGCGGCGCGCGCCGAGCGCGAGGCAGGCGAACATGGCCCAGCCGGAGAGGGTCGTGGCGATCGCGGGCGCGATCCAGCCCAGGACGGGGGCAAGGCCGACAGCGAGGCCCGCGTTCACGACCAGCGCCACCAGAGCGAAGTAGAAGGGGCGTTTGGTGTCTTCGCGGGCAAAGTAGAGCGGTTGCAGGATTTTCTGGAGCACGAAAGCCGGCAGTCCTGCGCCATAGATGGCGACGGCGAGGGCAATGGCGGCGGCGTCGTCCACGCTGGAGGCTCCGCGCTGGAAGAGCACCGAGGTCAGCGTGAAGGGAATGATCATCAAGGCCACCGCGGAGGGGATGGTGAGCGCCATGGAGATTTCCGTCGCACGGCTGATCGCCGATTGCGCGCCGTCGGTGTCATGGGCCTTGAGACGGCGCGAGAGGTCGGGCAGCAGCACCACGCCGATGGCGATCCCGACCACGCCGAGCGGCAGCTGGTAGAGGCGGTCGGCGTAGTTGAGCCAGGCTACCGCGCCTTCGAAGAAGCTGGCCACCTGGCGGCCGACGAGCAGGTTGACCTGCATGACCCCGCCAGCAAGGGCGGCCGGGGCGGCGATGATGGCGAGGCGCTTGAGTTCGGGGGTCAGGCGCGGGCGGCGGCGGAAGTTCAGATGGAAGCCCGCGCGCTTGGCCGCCCACCAGACGAGCGCCAGTTGCGCAATCCCCGCCAGCGGCACCGAGAGGGCGAGCGTGTCGCCCACGCGCAGACCAAGCGCCTGGTCGATACCGACGCCGAGCGCGTCGGAGGCGGGCCTGCCCAGTGCTGCGCCGATCAAGACGGCGATGATGAAGATGATGTTCAGCACCACGGGCGCCGCCGCCGCTGCCATGAAGCGTCCCGTCGCGTTCAGCACACCTGAGACGAGGGCCGCGAGCGAGATGAACAGGATGTAGGGGAACGCAAGGCGTCCGTATTCGACCGCGAGGTCGAAGCGTTCGTCGCCCGCAAAGCCCGAGGCCATCAGCAGCACCAGACCCGGCATGGCGATCACGCCGAGGATGGTGAAGAAGCTCAGGATCACAGTCATGCCGACAAAGGCATCCTGCGCGAATTCCTCCGCCCCTTCGCCGCTTTCCAGCTTCTTGGCGAACATCGGCACGAAGGCCATGTTGAACGCGCCTTCGGCGAAGAAGCGGCGGAACATGTTGGGGAGGGAGAAGGCCACGAGGAAGGCCTCGGCCACGGGCCCCGAGCCGAGATATCCCGCGATCATCACATCGCGTCCGAAGCCCAGCACGCGGCTCAGCAGCGTCCAGATTCCGACGGTGAAAAAGCCTGACATGAGGCGGATGGGTTTCATCACTGCTGCCTTGGACTGCGGTTGCGTCGGCGTAGCGAGCCGCGCGGGCCAGTGCAATTGCCAAATTGCACGCAAGCGATGTCCAGATCGGCGGAGGTCTGCATCAACCCCAGGTCCGGCTGTCGCGTCCAGAGCGAATAGACGGTTTGCACGGCAGAACACGGAAGCGCCGGGATCAGGCGGTGTTCTGAGGCGCTAAGCCTACCCCGCAGCCCGCGCGACACCGGCGACAATTGCCTCGCGCAGGCGTTTTTCAAGCGTTCTCTGCTTGCTCTCTGAATAATACTTCAGCCCGAACATATCCTTGACATAGAAGGTATCGACCACCTGCTCTCCGTAGGTCGCGATGACCGCATTGGCGATGTAGACATTCGAGGCAGCGAGCGTGCGCGCCAGATCATAGAGCAGGCCCGCCCGGTCGCGGGTGTCCACTTCGATGATCGTGTAGATTTCGGAGCCTTCGTTGTCGAAGGTGATATGGGTCGGCACGCGGAACGCCTTTTCGCGTTTCTTGACCTTGTCGCGGTCCTTTAGCGCCTCGCGGGCGACCACTTCGCCGCGCAGGGTCTTGGCGATCATGCTGCGCAGTCGCGACAGGCGGGCGGATTCGTAGGCGTTACCTTCGGCGTCCTGAATCCAGAAGGCGTCGGTGACGAACCCGTCCTTTGTCGTGTAGCTGCGCGCGTCCACCACATTGGCCCCGACGAGCGCCAGCGCCCCCGCCAGTCGCGCGAATATGCCCGGATGGTCGGACATCACGAAACAGGCGCGGGTGGCGTCGCGGTCCTCGTCCGGGTGCAGGTCGATGCGGATGTCATCATCCTTGATGTCGCGCAGCAGGTTGGCGAAGGTGACATGCGCGGTGACGTGCAGGCCCTGCCAGTAGGGATCGTAGTGGCGCGCTGTTTCCTCCTGCAGGGCCTTGCGTGGCCAGTGCGCCAGGGCCTCGCGCAGGGTCTTCTTGGCCGCAGCCCCCCGGTTCTCGCGGTTCAGGTCCTCAAGGCCGGTTTCCAGCGCCCGCTTGGTCTGGCGATAGAGCGCCCGGATTAGCACCGCTTTCCAGTTGTTCCAGGTGTTCGGCCCGACCCCGCGAATGTCGCAGACAGTGAGTACGCAAAGCAGGTCCAGCCGCTTGACGGTCTGCACCGCCTTGGCGAAATCGCGCACGGTGCGCGGATCCGCGATGTCGCGCTTCTGGGCCATGTCGGACATGAGCAGGTGATAGCGCACCAGCCATTCGGCGGTGTCGATCTCGTCCTGCTTCAGGCCCAGCCGTGGACCGACCTTGCGCACGATCTTGGCGCCGAGGATCGAATGATCCTCCGGCCTTCCCTTGCCGATGTCATGCAGCAGCAGCGCGGTATAGAGCACCTTCCGGTTGACCCCCCGCTTGAGGATCGAAGAGGCTACGGGCAGCGATTCCTGCAACTCGCCCTTTTCAATGCGGGCAAGGTTGGCGATGCACTGGATGATGTGCTCATCGACCGTGTAGCTGTGGTACATGTTGAACTGCATCATCGCCACGATCGGTTCGAATTCCGGGATGAAAGCGCCGAGCACCCCCAGCTCGTTCATGCGCCGCAGGGCGCGTTCGGGGTTGCCGTGTTTCAGCAGCAGGTCGAAGAAGATGCGCTGTGCCTCGGCGTCGTTGCGCATGCCGTCGTCGATCAGCGAGAGGTTCGCCTTGATGAGCCGCATCACCTCGGGATGGATCAGCATGCCGGTGCGCAGCGCCTCCTCGAAGATGCGCAGCAGGTTCAGCTTGTCTTTCAGGAAAGCCGCCGGGTTCGACACCCCGATGCGATTGTGCACAACCGCATAGTCGTCGCCGATCCGCGGCTTGCGTCGGAAGAACCGCTCCAGCAAGGGCTCGGCCTTGACGTGGATCGCTTCGAGGCTGGTCAGGAAGATGCGCGTGAGGTCCCCCACCGCCGTGGCGTGGCGGAAGTACGCCTGCATGAACACTTCGACGCCCCGCCGTCCGCCGGTGTCCTCGTAACCCATCGCCTGCGCCACCTGTGCCTGCATGTCGAAGGTCAGCTGCTCCGTGGCGCGGCCCGTTTGCAGATGCAGGTGCCCGCGCGCCGCCCAGAGGAAATCCTCGGCGGCTCTAAAAGTCTCGTATTCCTCGGGGCGGAACACTTTCTTCGTCACCAGATCGGCGATGTCGTCGACGCGGTAGATGTACTTCGCGATCCAGTAGAGCGAATGCAGGTCGCGCAACCCGCCTTTACCCTCTTTCACGTTGGGTTCCACGACGTAGCGTTCGCCCTGCTTGAGGTGACGCACGTCACGCTCCTCCAGCTTGGCCTCGATGAAGGAGCGGCCGGAGCCGGAAAAGAGGTCCTTCTTCAGCGTCCGGTCTAGGGTTTCGGCCAGATCGGTATTGCCAGCGATGAAACGGTGTTCCAGCAGCGCGGTCTGGATCGTGAAGTCCTCCATCCCGAGACGGACGCAATCACGGGCGGTGCGGGTGGCATGGCCAACCTTCAGCTTCAGATCCCACAGGATGTAGAGCATTGATTCGATGACGCTCTCGGACCAGGCGGTCACCTTGTAGGGAATGACGAAAAGCAGATCGACGTCTGAGAAAGGCGCCATCTCGCCCCGTCCGTAGCCGCCCACGCCGATAACGCTCAGCCGCTCGCTGTCCGTTGGGTTGGGTTTGGGATGCAGCAGGTGCGTGGCCACGAAGAGCGCCTCGCGCACAAGATGGTCCGTCAGGTAGGTATAGGCACGGGTCATGGCGCGGGCGTCGA
Source organism: Rhodobacterales bacterium (assembly GCA_038257185.1). Lineage (GTDB taxonomy): Bacteria > Pseudomonadota > Alphaproteobacteria > Rhodobacterales > Rhodobacteraceae > Sulfitobacter. The sequence goes on from JBBSJO010000015.1 coordinate 31,548, forward strand.
AGGGGGCGGCGGCAAAGCCCTGCGCGATCGCGGCGCGGCCCTGTTTCTGCGCGGCAGAGAGGACGTCGACTGCGGCGGCGCGCAGGGCGACCGGGGCAAGCCCCGTGCAGCCCTCGAGGATTGCCGCCCGTATCACCGGGGCATCGAAAATCACCTCCGCCGGGCAAATCAGGCGCGGAGACTGCTCCGCGCCTGGTTCGGGTGTCTTGGCTGTCGCTGCCGTCAAATCAGGACCCTGCACCGCCGAAGGCGGAGGGGGCCGGATCGATCACGACGACACCCTGATTGCGGATCGTGGCGATGGCGAGACCGCGTTCGTTGGTGCCGTCGCGGCGCAGGCGGAAGATGCCGCTCGCACCACGAAAGCCCGCGCCCTGGGTCAGCGAAGCGCCGGTGAGGGCATTCGCATTGCCGGATCTGGCCAGCGCGCCGACGGCCGCGATGCCGTCAAAGGCAAGCCCCGCCAGAGGATGCGGTGCGCTGCCATAGGCGGCACTGTAGCGTTGGGCGAAGGCCCCCGACGCGCCCGGATCAGGCAGCGCGAACCAGCCGCCCTGAACTCCGGGCAGGGCCAGCGTCTGGGGTGGAATGTCCCAACGGGTCAGGCCGATGTACTGGGTCGTGGCGGTCTGGATGCCGGCCTCCGGCAGAAGCTGCGCAAAGAGCGGCAGGGCGCTGGCGGAGGGGGCGGTCAGAAAGACCGCATTGGCGCCACTGCCATCGACCGCAGCCTTCACGCGAGGCACGGCAGCGATCACGGATTCCTGGCTCAGCGCGTAGTCCACCGTGCCCGAAAGGGTCGCGCCATTTGCGGAGATTGCCGACTGGATCGCATTGCGGCCCAGCTGACCGGCGACATCCTGCCCATGAACGACCACGATGCGGTCCTTGCCTGCGCGTCTGGCATAGCCCACCAGCCGGTTCGCAGTGGTCTCGAACGTCGGTCCTAGGACATAGACGTTGCCCCCTGCGATGGAGGCGTTGTTGGAGAACGACAGCACGTTGACGCCTTGGGACCGGACCGCGACGCCCGCGGCATTCGCCTCTTCACCGTAGACGGGTCCGAGGATGATCTTGGCCCCTTCGCCCACCGCCTGCGCGGCGGCGCTCGCGGCGGTGCCGGCATTGCCCCCGGTCGGGTAGACGCGCAGGTCGACCTTGACACCGTCCAGATCGGCGATAGCCATTCGTGCTGCGTTTTCAAGGTTTTGCGCCAGCAGGTCGTCGCTCGCCGTGCCGCCGCGCGGGACCAGAAGGGCGACCGGTACCGGGACGGATGTGTCGATCTTGGGACCGCCGGTATTGGCCAGCCCGCCGACCGCCATGGGTTCACAGGCCGCGAGCATCAGCGCGAACAGGGGTAAAAGGAATAGCCGCAACTTCTTGCGGCTGGAACGGAAAAAGGCAATCATGTCGAGTTCACTCCCCGGGGTGTGGCCAGCGGCCAGTCGCTGTATTTGCGTGTGCCGTGATCATAGTGAGTGGGAAAGGCGGGTCCAGCTTTGAATTTCCAAAAGTCCGCCCTCGCGGCGGGGTTGTATCTGGTCGGGGTTCCGATCGGATCGGCCCGCGACATCACGCTCAGGGCGCTCGATGTGCTGGCCTCAGCTGACGTGCTGGCGGCGGAGGACACCCGCAGCCTGCGGCGCCTGATGGACATTCACGGTATCCCGCTGGCGGGACGCCGGATCACGGCGCTGCACGACCATAGCGGACAGGGCGCGCAGGACAAGTTGGTGCAACAGATCAGGGAGGGTCGGTCGGTGGCCTATGCCTCCGAGGCGGGGATGCCGCTGATCGCCGATCCGGGCTTCGAACTGGCGCGCGCGGTGGGCCAGGCCGGGCTGATGCTGACCTGCGCCCCTGGACCCTCGGCCGTGCTCACCGCGCTGGCGTTGGGCGGGCTGCCGACGGACGCATTCTTTTTCGCCGGGTTCCTGCCTAACGCAAAGGCGGCGCGAAAGGCCGCACTCGAAAAATTGCGCGAGGTGGCCGGGACGCTGGTGTTCTACGAATCGCCCAAGCGCCTGGGCGCGATGCTGCGCGACGCGGCCGAGGTTCTGGGGCCGGACCGGGAGGCCGCGATGTGCCGCGAGTTGACCAAGAAGTTCGAAGAAATCCGGCGCGCTACGCTGAAAGAACTGGCGGAGGTCTACGCCACGGAGAACCCGAAAGGCGAAGTCGTCGTCCTGGTGGATCGCGGGCGTTCGGATTCTGTTAAGGAAGTTGATCTAATCTCCGACCTGGAACGCGCTTTGGGGGATATGTCGATGCGCGACGCGGTCGATCTGGTGGCGCAGGCACATGGATTGCCGCGCAGACAGGTCTATCAGGCGGCGCTGAAGCTGGGAAAGGACGACAGATGACGTCATCGAACAGGCACCATCGGGGTGCGATGGCCTATCAGGCAGGCTTGGCGGCCGAGAATCGCATCGCGCAGGACTATGAGCGGCGCGGCTTTGCGGTTGCGCGGCGGCGTTGGCGCGGCAAGGGCGGAGAGATCGACCTGATTTTCCGTGATGGCGCTGGTCTGGTCTTTGTCGAGGTCAAGCAGAGCCGCGATTTCGCGAGAGCTGCCGAAAGCCTGAGCGCGCGGCAGATGCAGCGGTTGTACCGTTCCGGCGAAGAATTCATCGGCGGTGAACCCCTTGGCAGTCTGACGGAGGTGCGATTCGACGTGGCTCTGGTGGATGGCCATGGCGATTTGCAGATCATCGAAAACGCCTTTGGTCACGGCTGACCCATTGCGCCCCCGTCCCCGCTGCGCCATCTAGAGGGCATGCAGCAGGGAGTGCCCCATGAAGATCGCCTTTCAGATGGACCCGATCGGGGCCGTGAACATCAATGCCGACAGCAGTTTCCGGATTGCGGAAGAAGCCCAGGCGCGGGGCCATTCGCTGTTCTTCTATTCGCCTGATCAGCTTGCCTATCAGGAAGGGAAGATTACCGCCCGGGGGCATGATTTCACTGTGCAGCGAGTGCAGGGCGACCACGCGCAACTCGGGCCCGAGCAGGAGGTCGATCTTGCCGGATTCGATGTCGTCTGGCTGCGGCAGGATCCGCCCTTCGACATGCATTACATTACCTCCACCCATCTGCTGGACCGCCTGAAGGCGACCACTCTGGTGGTCAACGATCCGTTCTGGGTCCGGAACTTTCCAGAGAAGCTGCTCGTGCTGGATTTTCCGCAGCTGACCCCGCCCACGACGATTGCGCGCGACCTCGCCACCCTCAGGGCGTTCAAGGCAAAGCATGGCGACGTAATCCTGAAGCCGCTTTACGGCAATGGCGGTGCAGGGGTGTTCCGCCTCACTTCCGACGACCGCAACCTGTCTTCGCTCTACGAGCTGTTCACGGGCTTCAGCCGTGAGCCGTTGATCATGCAGAAATTCCTGCCTGCCGTCTCGAAGGGCGACAAGCGGGTGATCCTGGTGGATGGCGTGGCTGTCGGGGCGATCAACCGCGTGCCTGCAGAAGGCGAGACGCGCTCCAACATGCACGTCGGCGGACGGCCCGAAAAGATCGGGCTGACCGAGCGCGATCTCGAAATATGCGCAGCCATCGGGCCACTCTTGAGGGAAAAGGGCCAGATTTTCGTCGGCATCGACGTGATCGGCGATTATCTGACCGAGATCAACGTGACCTCTCCCACCGGCATTCAGGAGTTGGAGCGTTTCGACGGCGTCAATATCGCCGCGAAAATCTGGGAGGCGATCGAGGCCCGCCGGGCGTGAGCCTGCGACGGCACCTTCTGAACCTGTGGCTGCGGCATGTGGAAAAGCCGCGCATGATGCGTGTCGAGGACCCGCTCGACCTGCGCCGCAGCTTCGAGCGCAAGGCAAGGCTGCTGTTCCACGCGCCGCGCGGCACCCACACGACATCGGATGCCCTTGGCAGCGGTCAGGCGCTGACCGTTTTGCCGCGCGATGCGCGCGGCGATGGCGTCGTCTTCTATCTGCACGGCGGCGGTTTTGTCTTTGGCAGCCCCGATACGCATGCGCCAATGCTGGCGCAACTTGTGCGCCGTGTGGGTGGGCGGGCCATCCTGCCGCGCTACCGGCTTGCGCCAGAGCATCCGTTTCCTGCCGCGGTCGAGGATGTACGCGCGGCCTGGGACGCTCTACTTGCGACGGGTGTCGCCCCCGAACGTATCATCATCGGGGGCGACAGCGCCGGCGGCGCCCTGGCGTTCGGGCTGTTGGCGGATCTCTGCGTCGAAAACGCGCCGCGCCCGGCCGCCGTCTTCTGTTTCTCACCGCTGACAGACATGAGCTTTGGCGGTGAGAGTTTCCGGCTCAATGCCCGTTCCGAATCGCTCCTTCCCGCGCCGCGCGCGGCGGAGTTGCGCGCGATGTATCTGGGGGAGTGCGCCTACGACGACCCCCGCGTCAGCCCGTTGCTGAGAGATTTTGTTGCCGCGCCGCCGGTCTGGCTTACCGTGGGGACGACCGAGATCCTGCGAGACGATGCGCGGCGGATTGCGGGAAAGTTGCGCGGGGCCGGGGTCGATGTGACGCTGACCGAACAGAACGACTTGCCGCATGTCTGGCCGATCCTGCACAACTTCCTGCCGGAGGCCCGGACGACACTGGATGATCTGGCGCAGTGGATCAGGCGGCAACCGGGGTGGACAGACGGAAACTGACGGCTTCTGCGACATGGGGTTTGCGCACCGTGTCTGATGCGTCCAGATCGGCGATGGTGCGGGCCACGCGCATTACCCTGTGGTAGCCCCGCGCCGAGAGATGGAACCGCTCTGCCACCTTTGCCAGAAAGGCGCGTGCCTCCGGATCGGGGGAGGCAATGGCCTCCAGCATGTCACCTTCCGCGTCGGCGTTCACGGTCATCCGCGTCTGGCCTTCGAATCGTTTGAGCTGCAATTGGCGGGCTGCCGCCACACGGACCGCGACCATGGCCGAGGTTTCGCCGCTGGCCGGCAGGTCCAGGTCTGTGAAGGCGACGGGCGGGACATCGACGTGCAGGTCGAAACGGTCCATCAGGGGGCCGGAAATGCGGCCCATGTAGTCCTCGCCGCATTGGGGCACGCGGGCGCAGGCGCGCTCCGGGTCGCTCAGGTAACCGCATTTGCAGGGATTGGCGGCGGCCACCAGCATGAACTTGCAGGGATACTTCACGTGGGCGTTGGCCCGCGCGATCATCACTTCGCCCGTCTCGATGGGCTGGCGCAGGGTTTCGAGAACCTGCCGGGGAAACTCGGGAAACTCGTCCATGAAGAGCACGCCATTGTGGGCAAGGCTCACCTCGCCCGGTTTCGCCTGCCGACCGCCGCCGATGATCGCGGCCATGGAGGCGGTGTGATGCGGTTCGCGGAAGGGTCGGCTGCGGGAGATGCCGCCTTCGTCCAGCAGCCCGGCCAGCGAATGGATCATCGAGGTGTCGAGCGCCTCTGCCGCTGTGAGTGGAGGCAGGATCGAGGGGAGACGCGCCGCCAGCATCGACTTGCCCGATCCCGGCGTGCCCACGAACATCAGGTGGTGCCGACCGGCGGCGGCGATTTCCAGCGCGCGTTTGGCGCGCTCCTGCCCTTTCACCTCGCGCAGGTCGCGGCCCATCGGGGGGGCGGTCACTTCGCCCGGTTCGGCAGGGACAAGCGGCGACTGCCCGCTGTAATGTCGCACGACGTCGCCGAGGGATGCGGCCGCGATGACTTGCGCGTTGCCGACCCAGGCGGCCTCAGCCCCCGACGCGGCAGGGCAGAGCAGGCTGCGGTTTTCCTCGGCAGCGGCCATGGCGGCAGGCAGGGCACCGACAACGGGGACCAACGAGCCGTCAAGAGACAGCTCACCCAGAGCCACGACGTTCTGCACGACGTCGTTGGGCAGGATATCGAGGGCTGCCAGCAGGGCCAGCGCGATGGGCAGGTCGAAATGGCTGCCTTCCTTGGGCAGGTCGGCGGGGCTGAGGTTGACGGTAATGCGTTTGGACGGGAGCGCGATGGCCATGGACGTGAGCGCCGTGCGCACCCGGTCCCGCGCCTCCGACACCGCCTTGTCGGGCAGGCCGACGATGGCAAAGGCGGGCAGGCCGGCCGTGATGGCGCATTGCACCTCGACCATGCGCGCCTCCACCCCCTGAAACGCGACCGTGTAGGCGCGTGAAACCATGATTGCCCCCTTCGATATGGTTAATCGGTAGGCAGGGGTGATTTAGGAAAGGTTAATGAATGGGGGCGAGTGCAGATTTTTTGAGTTTATTTGGCAAGATGAAGGGAGGAACCGTTTACTCACCCGGCCAGGGCCGGTTTTTGCCGCCCATGTCATAGGGGAACGGATCGTAGGTGACTTTCTTGCCCTCCGCGCGCCATGTCTTGAAAGCAGGATCGGCGATGGTGGTGTTGCAATAGGCGCGGGCGTCCTCAGAGACCGGCAATCCATAGCCAACGATGCGGGCACAAACCGGGGCATAGAAGACATCCGCGAGTGAATAGCTTCCGAAGAGCCAAGGGCCGTCGCCATCGGTATGCCGTCGCGCGTGCGCCCAAAGCGTTTCGATCCGCGCAAGGTCCGCCAGAACGGCATCTGGCGGGGCGAAACCTTCATTCACATGTTGCAACTGCATCGGGCAGGCGCCTCGCAGGGCGCCAAAGCCGCTGGCCATGGCGGCACAGAGCCAGCGCGCCGTGGCCCGTGCCGCCGGATCGGCTGGCCACATCCCGGAATCCGGGTGCCGCTCTGCCAGCGTTTCAGCCATGGCGAGTGTTTCGCCGATGACCGTGCCGTCCGGCGTGCGAAGGACGGGCACCAGCGTGGCGGGGGCAACGGGGGCGAGGTCCTGCGCCATGGTGCCATTGTAGAGCCCCACGAGGTGGGTGCGATGGGGCAGGCCGAATTTCTCCAGCATCAGCCAGCCGCGCAGGGACCAGCTGGAAAAGGTACGGTCGCCGATGAAAAGGTCATATGTCATGGCGGCAAGCTATTTCCGGGGTGTGTCGATCTGCAAACGCAATATTGTGCGGCTTTCCATCACGGGAGGTGATTGATCTGTTCAACAGACCACTGGCCGTTCTCGTGGATCAGGCGTGTGACGGAAAGGTTGTCGATCCTGTGCCCCAACGCAGCCTGCGGTGTCGCATTCAGGGCGCGCTGGACCTGCGTCAGGATCACCCCGAAATGCGCAACGGCAATTACATGGGCGTCGGGATGTATCGTATTGAGTGCATCGACCGCTACGTTGACCCGCGCGGCACCGGCGTTCCAGCTCTCGCCTTCCGGTGCGGCGACGTCTCCGGGTGTTTCCCAATATGCGCGCGACAGGTCGGGGTAGTCTTCTGCCACTGCGGAAAAGTGCATACCGTCCCAGAGCCCGAAGTTGAATTCGCGCAGGTCCGGATCGTGGGGCAGGCGCTGCCGCTCCGCGCCTCTCAGCGCATCGGCGGTGGCGCTGGCCCGGCTCAGATCGGAGGAAATGAGCAATGCCTGCGAAGGCAGATGCGCCGACAGGCGGGCCAGTTGCGCGGTGTCCGAAAGATCTGCCGGAACGTCGCGCCAGCCGACGAAAGTCTTCTCGTGCGTGGGGCCATGACGGACCCAGTGCCAGACAGTCACGGCAACCTGCCTTTCAGGACCTGCGGCAATCCCGCGATGACCTGCACCGCCAGTTCCGCCTGTGCCGCCAGCGCGATATTGAGCCGCCCCTGCGCCTCGCGGAAGCGTCGGGCGAGGGCATTTTCGGGCACGATTCCTTGCCCCACCTCGTTCGAGACAATGACCCAAGGGGCGGCACAGGCGCGCAGGGCTGCAATCAGATCGGCCTGCGCCTGCCCCAAGTCCGAGCCGTCGATGAGGTGGTTGGACAGCCACATCGTCGCGCAGTCCACCAGCACAGGTTGATTGACGGCCAGACCCGACAGGGTGGGAGCCAGATCAAGCGGTTCCTCCACCGTGCGCCAACGGGTATCGCGCCGCGCGCGGTGCACCTCGACGCGACCCGCGACCTCTGCGTCCAGCACTCGCCCGGTGGCGAGGTAGACTATCGGCAAGCCCTCGGATTCAATGAAGGTTTCGGCCCAGGCCGACTTTCCCGACGCCGCACCGCCTAGAACGAATGTCCCCTTTGGCAACATTTTTTAACCCGAAGAATGAACTAATTCTCCTGTGATGCGTATCTTTCACAATGGTTCATCACAAGATGTGTCGTGTCATCAGGGAGTATTGATCAATGACTTTGCAGAACGCTCGGGAATTCTCTCTGACACGGACGGCGATGAAGGCCGAACTGCTGGATGCCGAAACGGAGCTCACGCTCGCCTACGCCTGGCGGGACCAGCGCGACGAGGCGGCGCTGCATCGGCTGATCACGGCCTACATGCGTCTTGCCATCTCCATGGCCTCGAAATTCAAGCGCTATGGTGCCCCGATGAACGACCTCATACAGGAGGCTGGCCTTGGGTTGATGAAGGCCGCCGACAAGTTTGACCCTGATCGTGGCGTGCGATTTTCGACATACGCTGTCTGGTGGATCAAGGCCAGCATTCAAGATCACGTGATGCGCAACTGGTCGATGGTACGCACAGGGTCCACTTCCTCGCAGAAGTCCTTGTTCTTCAACATGCGCCGGGTTCAGGCACGGCTGGAGCGCGAGGCGGCATCGACCGGCGAGACGCTGGATAAGCACCAGCTGCGCCAGATGATCTCGACCGAGATCGGGGTGCCGTTGCACGATGTCGAAATGATGGAGGGGCGGTTGAGCGGGTCCGACTATTCGCTGAACGCCACCCAGTCCGCCGAGGACGAAGGCCGCGAGTGGATCGACGCTCTGATCGACGACAGCGCGCAGGCCGCTGAACGGGTCGAGGAAAGCCACGACACTGCGCAGTTGCGCAATTGGCTTCTGACCGCGATGCGAGAATTGAATGACCGCGAACAATTCATCGTGCGGGAACGCAAGTTGCGCGACCAGCCAAGGACGCTTGAAAGCCTGGGCGACGAGCTGAATCTCAGCAAGGAGCGGGTGCGTCAGCTGGAAGCGGCTGCCTTCGGCAAGATGCGCAAGTCGCTCGAAGGGCAGTCGCGCGAGGTTCATCACTTTCTCGGATGAGATTGCTTTTTGCAATCTGGCTTGCGTGTGTAGCGAGCGCCCCATCTGCAGATGCGCTCTCTTGGAGTGAACATCCCGATGCGCTGACGGCTGATGTCGTTGTTTTTGGAGAGGTTCACGACAACGTCTGGCACCATCGCAGTCAGGCGGGCTTGTTGATAAGCTCGGCACGATTGGAGTTTGACCGGGACCGTCCCACCAAATTTCCCGCCAAGGCAGTCGTTTACGAGATGCTGACACCGGATCAGGCGACGCGCGTGACGCCTGATCTGGTGCCAAACGAGGCGGCGTTGGAAGCGGCGCTGAACTGGAACGCATCCGGTTGGCCGGATTTCTCACTCTACTATCCCATCTTTGCGGCCCGTCCCGATGTTGCTGTCTATGGTGCGGCGG
>JBBSJO010000016.1:0-38383 GCA_038257185.1 Rhodobacterales bacterium
CAGCTTTGCCCGAGAGCCGGGTCCGTTGCCGATGATCCTGGACGACATCATGGAAACCTTCGACGACACCCGCGCCCGCGCGGCCTTGCACCTTTGCGCAGACATCGGTGCGAACGGGCAGGCGATCCTGTTCACACACCACGCGCATCTGGTCGAACTGGCGCGCGACTGCTTAGACGGAGTGTCAATCGTTGACATGCCGACTTGATGTTGAGCCCACATTGAACGGGCTCTTGGCGCACATGCGACCTGAGAAAATTAATGTTCCGTCCCCACAATCTTGGCGCGCTCTTTCGGCGCTGCGAGCCGCCAGGCTTTTTTCTGACCTTCACCTGATTGACTGACTTGCCTTCCTCGCTCCCCAAAAGCAGGCTTCTTGTCCCTTGGAACTCAGACCCTGACCCAAAGGACAGACGCCATCGCCAAACCTTCCCTCCACCCGGATCTCGACGACCTGACGGACGACCGGTCAGTTTGTCAAAATCCTGCTCGGATGAGAAGGCTGGAGCCTGATGTCCCTTTGCTTGTCCGGCTGACCCTGGCGTTCGCAACCTTAGCTTTGACGCGCGCAGTAAAGGGCGTGAAGTGTTTCCAGCACGGCGGCAGCCTCATGCCCCTTCAAGCCATAATAGATCGTTTGGCTGACGCGTCGGCCCTCGACCAGCCCGGCTTCCTTCAGCTTCTTGAGCTGCTGCGACATCGTGGATTGTGAAACCCCGCAGGCCAGGGCGAGGTCGCCAACCGATTTTTCGCCGTCCAGCAGACGGCAGAGGATCTGCAACCGGGCCTCTGAGGCGAGCATTGTCATCAGCGCTGCCGCCCCAGCAATGTCGCCTTCGAGAAAGTCGTCCGCGGTTTTCATATTACGCCTATTGAATATTACGTTGTACGAATATACAGTAATGAGCAGATGGATTCAAGGCCCGCCAGACGAAGTCGCGGGAACATAACGGAGATAAAGTGTGGAAACCGAATTTACCCCTTGGCTGTCGCTGGGCGGCGGCATGATGATCGGGACGTCGGCAGTGCTGCTGATGGCAACCAACGGGCGCATCGCGGGTATCAGCGGGCTGACCTCGAAGGTTTTCGCGCGCAACAGTGACGGCGAAGCGAGGGGCGTCTCAGCGCTCTTCGTGCTGGGCTTGCTTTTGGCCGCACCGCTGTGGCTGCTGGTTTCGGGCGATTGGCCACAACAATGGGTGCCGTCGAGTCCGGTTCTCATGGGCGTCGCCGGTCTGCTTGTCGGCTTTGGCGTGACCTACGGCAATGGCTGCACCTCGGGCCACGGGGTCTGCGGCGTAAGCCGAGGGTCCGCGCGGTCGATCGTCGCGACACTTACCTTCATGGCGACGGCCTTTGTGACGGTTTTCGTCGTGCGTCACCTGATCGGAGCTTGAGATGAAACAGATTTTCGCGCTTCTCTCTGGCCTTGTATTTGGCATCGGCTTGATCCTCTCCGGCATGGCAAACCCGGCCAAGGTGCTGAACTTCCTTGATGTCTTTGGCACTTGGGACCCAAGCCTCGCCTTCGTCATGGGCGGCGCCATCGCGGTGACCGCACCGGGCTTCGCTTTGCTGTTCCGCAATTGGAATGCCCCCTGTTTCGGGAGCACCTTCCACGTGCCCACACGCAATGATCTGGAACCAAAATTGCTTACCGGTGCGGCGATCTTTGGCGTCGGTTGGGGGTTGGGCGGCTTCTGCCCCGGCCCGGCTCTGACCGCCTTGCCCGCTGCGGCCACTGGAACGCTGATATTTGTCCCCTTCATGCTGATCGGCATGTGGATTGCCCGGCACACCCCTGACCTTGCATCAAAGCCCACAGAAGGAGCCGCATGATGACCTCCCCACTGAACACCCGCGTCGTTCGTCATTCCCCCTCAACTGGCGTCGGAAGTCCCGATGTCTGGGGCATCTATGAGCCTGACACAGGGTCGATCCAGTACATCTGCGCGGATCCAGCGACCAAAAAGGCGGCGCTGATCGATGTGGTTTGGAACTTCGATCCGAAGAATTATCGCTTTTCAACTGAAAGCATGGATCAGGTGCTGGCAATCGTGAAGGAGGAAGGATTGAGCGTGGAATGGGTGCTCGACACGCATCCCCATGCCGATCACGTCATGGCCTCGGCGCATCTGAAGGAACGCACGGGCGCTCCCAACGCCATCGGGGCGCTGGTGCCTGAGATCGCCAGGATCTGGGCCGACCTCTACAACCTGCCCGACGCCTTTGACCCCGAACGCGATTTTGACCACTTGTTCGAAGAAGGCGAGACCTTCAAGGTCGGCGAGCTGGACGCGAAAGTGATGCTGTCGCCCGGCCACACGCTGGGGTCGATAACCTACGTCTGCGGCGACGCGGCCTTTGTGCATGACACGCTGATGCAGCCCGACGCGGGGACGTCGCGCTCGGATTTTCCGGGTGGCAAGACGACGGAACTCTGGGACTCGATCCAGGCCATACTCGCCCTGCCTGGCAACACGCGGCTTTATGTCGGCCATGACTACGGCACGAAAGAGCGCAAGGAGCCGATGTGGGAAGCCACCGTCGCCGACCACAAGACCTATAACATCCACGTCAAGGATGGCACCAAGCGCGAGGACTATATCGAGCGCCGCCAGACCCGCGACGCGACGCTAGCGCTGCCGGACCGCATCCTTGCCGCGCTGCAGATCAACTTGCGCGGCGGACGGCTCCCGTCAACCGAGGAGGACGGCAACCACTATCTGAAGCTGCCAGTGAACCGATTCCACTGAGCCTGACCGGGCGGCCCGTCGGGGCTGCCCCCTTCTCTTTACGGAAAACCTGACATGACCATGCCCTCGCTTGCGCGATACCTGCCGATCCTCGACTGGGGTCGACGCTATGACCGCGACAAGTTCACAGGTGACATGGTGGCCGCCGTCATCGTGACGATCATGCTTATCCCGCAGTCACTGGCCTATGCGCTGCTCGCAGGCATGCCGCCCGAGGCGGGGATCTATGCCTCCATCGCGCCCATCGTGCTTTATGCGATCTTCGGTACCAGCCGGGCGCTGGCGGTAGGGCCTGTGGCAGTGGTATCGTTGATGACAGCGGCGGCGGTGGGCAACATCGCTGAAAGCGGTACGGCAGGCTATGTGACAGCGGCGCTGACGCTGGCTTTCCTGTCGGGCGCCATTTTGCTGGCGCTGGGGCTGTTCCGGCTGGGTTTTCTGGCCAACTTTCTATCACATCCGGTCATCGCGGGGTTCATTACGGCCTCGGGCATTCTGATCGCCGCGAGCCAATTGCGGCATATTCTGGGAATCCAGGGCGGAGGCCATACGCTGGTTGAGATACTCGCCAGCCTCTGGGTGCATCTGGCTGAGATAAATTTCGCAACCGTTCTGCTTGGCGTTACGGCAACGGCCTTCCTGTTTTGGGTGCGGGGCGGGTTGAAGCCGCTGCTCAGGCGCATGGGTGTCGGGCCACGTTTGGCGGACATCGGGGCGAAGATGGGCCCAGTGCTGGCCATTGTCGGGACCACGCTGGCGGTCTGGGCCCTTGATCTGGGTGCGAAGGGCGTGGCGATTGTTGGCGAGGTGCCGCAGAGCCTGCCGCCGCTCACCCTGCCGTCCTTTTCGCCTGAGCTGATGTCGCAGCTTCTCGTGCCTGCGTTGCTTATCTCTGTCATTGGTTTCGTCGAAAGCATCTCCGTTTCGCAAACCTTGGCCGCGAAGAAGCGGCAGCGCATCGACCCGGATCAGGAGCTGATCGGGCTGGGTAGCGCCAACCTCGGGGCGGCCTTTACCGGGGGATTTCCGGTCACGGGGGGCTTCTCGCGCTCGGTCGTGAATTTCGACGCGGGCGCCGAGACACCTGCCGCTGGGGTCTTTACTGCCGTCGGGCTGGCCCTGGCCGCGCTCTTCCTGACGCCGCTGATCTACTTCCTGCCCAAAGCAACGTTGGCCGCCACGATCATCGTCGCGGTGCTGAGCCTTGTCGACTTCTCGATCCTCAAACGCGCATGGGCTTTCAGCCATGCCGATTTCGCGGCGGTCAGCGTGACAATCTTGCTGACGCTGATCTTCGGAGTCGAAGCAGGGGTGAGCGCAGGCGTCATGACTTCGATCCTCGTGCATCTTTACAAGACCTCACGGCCGCATATGGCGGTAGTGGGTCGGGTCCCGGGCACTGAGCATTTCCGCAACGTGTTGCGCCATGAGGTCGAGACCCAGCCGCATGTGCTGTCGCTGCGGGTGGATGAGAGCCTCTATTTCCCCAATGCGCGTTATCTGGAAGATCAACTGGCCGCCTACGCCGCCGACAAGCCCGAACTGACCGACGTGGTGCTGATGTTTCCGGCGGTGAATGAGATCGACCTCTCGGCTCTGGAATCGCTCGAAGCGATCAACTCCCGTCTCAAGGACGCCAACATCAGACTACATCTGAGTGAGGTGAAAGGCCCGGTGATGGACAGGCTGAAGCGCAGCCACTTTCTGGATGAACTGACCGGGGAGGTCTTCCTGAGCCAACATGCAGCAATCAATCGGCTCGTCCCAACGAGGTAAGCCAGAGAAATGGATGGGCTTCGCCCAGCATAGCCTTTCATTCCCAATATTCCTGACGCTGTCGAGTTGTGGATCGTAGCGCCGGTCGGGCTGTGAGCCTGTTCACGAGCGACGAAAAATTGGACTATAAGCCTAACTGCGTACGCACTATCGCCATTTCTCTTTTCGCGAGGTATGCTGCGTTGCAGAGAAACTCTTGGAGGCATGGCATGTGAGCGGCCGAATTATCTGTGTAGCGCAGCAGAAGGGGGGTGCCGGCAAGACCACGCTCGTATCGAACTTGGCAATCGCGTACCTGGCTAAGGGAAAAAGTGTTGCGCTAATGGACACTGACCCCCAAGGCAGTCTTGGAAAATGGCTGGATATTCGCGAAGAGACGCTGGGGGAGAATGCAAACCTGCGATTCGCGACGGCAACTGCCTACGGCATTTCGCGGGCGATCAGAGCTTTCAGTGGCGAGGCCGATGTTATTTTGGTTGATACGCCACCTAAGGCCGATAGCGATATTCGATCGGTTTTGCGCGAGGCGGACTTGGTGCTGGTGCCAGTTTCAGCAAGTCAGGCCGATGTCTGGGCAACCCATGATGTCTTGGACCTGGCGGACCGAGCAGGGAAGCCCACGTATATCGTCATGAACCGCACGCGTGCTGGTACGCGTGTAGGGGAACAGGTGTCCAAATCAGTGGCCGAGCTTGCGGCAAAGCAGTTAAAATCATCACTCTCAAACAGAGTGATCTATGCAGAAGCGCTAGGGCTTGGTCTGGGTGTGATGGAAGCGAAAATGTCCGGCCCTGCCTCAAATGAAGTGCGGGCGCTTGCTGACGAGGTGTCTGCTATTCTGAAATTGTGAATTGGCGATATACGACAAGACTTGAGTCCGCGACATTGGCGTTGACCCAAAATACTAACTGGCCATCGCAGTATAGCGCTTCGCGTCGCTGGCAAGAGTGAAAAGGAGCTGTCGTCCAAAGCACAGGTTGTTCCCAAGGGAAGCGTCCTGAATGCTGGACGTGAGCTATGCGCTGGCCAGTCCTCGCTTTGCACAACAATTTTCTTCAAAGAAACATCAATACATCGAAGTCATGCCTGAATTGTCGTGCAAATCTCCGGAAAGTCATGAACTAGACCAATGTCCGGAGACCGAATGATGGCTGCAAACGAGATAGTTGCGAGACTCAGGGAAGCTCCATGCGAGACCGATCTTGGTCTTATTTACGATATCTGGCGTCAGCAGACTCATGATCGCGAGGTCATGCGGTCAGCAGATCATCTTGCGGTGAGAAAAGCAGCAGTTGCGCTGGAGCGGGTCGCAGATGTGCTTGCGCGCCGCTTGACGCCACAAGCGGCCAATGGGTTTCGCACCCTGCCGGAAATCAAACCGACGACACGTTTCCGCAAAACCCCGCAGCGCCTTTGGCTTGAAATAGGCCAAGCTGAGACAGAGGCGCAGTGGCAGGCTCAGACAGTGCTGTTTGTCGAGTTCAGCAAGACTGGCGCGCGCCTTGGTCTGCGCCTCCCGTTAAACGACACCCCTCTTGATCGTAATATCATCAGGGCGCTAAACCCCTTCAAGACAACCATCCCGTTGGATGCGGCCAATTGGTGCCTTGAGCGTCGCAAGGCGCCCGCCGCGCAAGCCGCCTGTCCTGCTGATGTAAATGCCTGGCTGGCTGCGCGGCATAAAACACGCCAAATCAACGCTGCGCCCCTCACCCTCAACAAGTGCTGTTCGCAGAGCCGACCAACGCTGCATGACCTGATTACCGGTCTGAATGAGGCCGCCACCCTGATCCAAGGTGCAATCGGCGGTGACCTTAACCTGCCAGACCCGATGATCCCCCGCCGGGAGACGCTGGCCGCTGCGATGATCTGAGCTTGCGGGCCATAAACGATCCTCACGTCAGGGCACTTTGCCTGCCTCGTTACGGCAAGCCCAACTCAGCCGATATCGGTTTGCCCGGCAATCTCCGCGTCGGAATTTGACCGATCGCGGCAGCATGTGAAGAATTTGCTACATCGCACGCGCATGTTGAGGAGAACGTATCAGCAAGCTTGCTGAAATCCCCCCACACGGCTACTCATATGGTTAATACCTGCCGCAGATGCAGGTAACGACATATTGAGCAGATGGCCAAAATAAGCGTAAAGCAAAGTGGCAAGACCACGGTTGTCGGTCAAAACGACAACGTTTCCATCGACATTGTTGGCGGTGGGGAAACTACTATTGCGGCCGATCCGAAGGACAGTGTGAGCAAGATTAAGCTCTTTTTCGAAGACGACAGTCACTCGGACAAGATCACGATCGACCTATCCACGTTCAGCCAGAACGGGCTTCGCATCGACATTCACCATTACGACCCGACTGACGTCATCAATCTCAAGGGTGCCTTCAATCGATACGTCGATCCGGACAATCCGGACGAATACACCTTTGACTACATCGGCGCTGACGGCCGGACCTACTCGGCAACCATTTACGCAAAGGATGGTGGCGAAAAGGACTTTGCCGCTGATCCCTCCCCGATCATCATCTGCTTTGCAAAGGGCACTGAGATCGAAACCAGCGCAGGCATACGCGCCATCGAAACCCTATCTGTTGGTGACCTGGTCCGAACAGTCGACGAAGGGTTTGTTCCCCTGAAGTGGCTGGGGCGCACAGATCTAAGCGCACTGGAACTGCGACGCTGGGAAAACCTGCGACCGGTGCGGGTGCGTCGGGGTGCTTTTGGGCCAGGACGGCCTGACAAAGATGTTGTCCTGTCTCCGAACCACCGCGTGTTGATCAGCGGCAAGATGGCTGAACTGTATTTCGGCGAGGCGGAAGTCCTTGTGCCAGTGAAGGCGCTTGTAGACGGCGTCATGGTTCATGAAGTAAAAAAGTGCTGCGAGGTTAGCTACTTCCACCTTCTGCTGGATGGCCACCATATCGTCGACACAAGTGGTCTGCTGTCAGAAAGTCTTTTCCTGGACGATCAGTCCACGCAAATGATTTCCCAGCACGCTAACCAGGATCTGCGATCAATGCTGACTGAAATTGAATTGCAGCAATTTGCTGATGCGAAAGCGGCCCGCCCGGTAATACGCGTTCAACTCGGGCGGTGTCTCGCGGCCTGAAATCAGCACCTATCGGTGATAGGTCAAAACTAGCCATCGTGTTTCTTCCTGATGTCACCAGAGCGGATGACCGCTTGAGGTTCGTTGTACTGAAATTCTCGCAACCGGAGCGAATGGCTTCTACCCGCCGTTCCTGTCGACGGTCACGAGAGCCGGAATTGCATTTGTGTTCCTGTACGCCGTCGCTCAGCAGTCACAATCCGTTATCACCGCATCGAAGCATTTGACGCTTGGAATGTCGCTACCAGAGCAGCTTGACACCCGAGCATCAGGATATCTTCGTGGGTGGGAAGCTGACGTGACAACACCGCTGCACGCGCAGTAGCAGACAACTTGGCAATGCCTCCCGTTGCCCTCGTAAAGTGAAGGGTCAGCGCATCTGCCGTTTCAAATGGAAAATTTGGTGCACCCTAGCTTAGAAGCTCCTCTTCAAAGCCCATATCCGACAGCAATTCGGGCCCGGTCTCGGTAATCAGGATCTGCTCTTCCAGCTTCACCCCTTCCGGACCGCCCGGCGCGCCGGCGTAGCTTTCGACGCAGATGACCATGCCCGGCTCCAGTATCCCGTCATGCCCTTTTGCGCGGATCTTGTCTGAATGGATCAGCAGCGGGAATTCGTTGCACAATCCGCTGCCATGGGCGATGGCGGGTTGCTCCAGCGTCCGGTACTTTTCGGGCATGCGGAACGCGAGGTCGGCGAGTTCGAAGAAACTGCGGCCGGGGGTGAACAGCTCCCAATTCCGCAGTACCTGTTCATGCGCGAGACTGTAGAGGCGGCGCTGGTCGTCGGTCGGCTTCCTGTCGCCCACCGTCCAGCTGCGCGACAGGTCGGCGCCGTAACCGTGCGGCCCGATCAGGTCGGAATCGAGGCAGACGATATCGCCCTCCTCGACCATCCGCTCGCTGGCCTCCTGATACCACGGGTTCGTCCGGGGGCCTGACGTCAGCAGGCGCGTCTCGATCCATTCGCCGCCCATCTCGATGTTGGTCTGGTGCAGGATCGACCAGATGGCGTTCTCCGTCATGCCGGGCTTGGTCGCGGCGATCATGCGCCGGATGCCTTCCTGACAGACCTGAATGGACTGGCGGACCGCGTCGATCTCTTCTGGCGTCTTGATGATCCGCGCCATGTGCGCCACTTCGAAACCATCGACGATCTCGATGTCGGCCGCCTCCAGCAGGTGCGTGCCGACCGGGTCCATCTTGTCGATGGCAAGGCGACGGTTGCCGCCGCCGTGGGTCTTCATCAGGTCCACGATCTCGGCGCACCAGGCCTGCGCAAATTCCATCAGCCGGGGGCCGGCGGCGAAGTGGTACCAGGCCTGCGCGATCCTGACCTCGTCGATTGCGGCCCGGCCGTCCGCCATGAATTCGCAACCGCCGAACTCGAACAGGATCACCGGGCCTTCGACTGCCACAAACACATAGCGGCAGGGGTTGTGCAGCGAATAGACCTGCATGTTGCTGGTCCCGGTCGCGTAACGGATGTTGACCGGGTCATAGAACAGCCCCGCCGCGCAATCGTACTCCAGCAGCTTCGCCTTGAGCCGCGCGACGCGGCCAAGGTCCAGCCTGCGGTGCCATTCCGCATCCTTGCCCAGCATGTTGGCCTGGGGGATGCCGGTCCCTTCAAGATCGCGCATCAATCGCTCAATCCGTCGGTCTGCCGGGTGTGCTCGGCGTCGATGTGTTCCTGCATCACGCGGCCATAGACCTTCATCGTGCTCGCCACACTGCCGATGAAACCGGGCTGGCGGGCGTAACCGAAAATGGCGGTGTGACGCGTCCCCTTCTCGATCCGGTCGACGCGGTGGAGCGAATAGCGCCCCTTGAAAAGCTGCAGGTCGCCGACCTGAAGGTCGAGCTTCTTCACGAGGTCGGGCTTGCCGTCCAGCACGCCCTGCACGTCGTCGAAATTCTCGTGACCGGGCGCGCGGATGCCGGGGCAGTATTCGAACATTCCGCCCGCTTCGGCCCGGCGGGTCATCAGGCTGACGATGAACTCGTTGGCGTCGAAGTGCCAACCGAGCGAATTGCCCTCGTCCATCGCATTGATGATCAGCCCGCGCATCGGGTCGGCGAACTGATAGACTTCCTCAGCCGACAGACAGGCGGCGATAAAGCGTATCAGATGGGTGTTGCCGTAGATCTGCTGGATCAGGCTCTCTACCGGGATCAGATCGCGCGTAACGCTCCCGCTGGTGGTGCGGTGGGCGCGGCGGCGCGGGTGTCCTTCCGGGAAGCTGTCATCGGGGCCGGTGCCGTAGGGCGTGTACTCCTCGCTGCTGTGCGAGGCGAAGGGGGCGAGGCGCGAGGTTTCGTCGGAGAGTGCTTCATGCGCCTCGGGGCGAATGAACTGTGACAGGCGGGCGCAGCCGTCCTTTTCGAGGCCCGCCCGCGCGTCGGCGACCAGTTGGCGGTAGGCGTCGGAGTCGGGCCGGTCGAGCGGATAACGCTCCAGATTGATTAGTTCCATGCCGTCGCGTGGCAGCGTCTCGATGATGGAGTCGTGTTTGATGTCCAAGGCCATGTCTATTCCCTTCACAGGTTCGGCGAGGTTGCTGACGGATATCTATCGCTTGACAGTTCGTTAAAACAATTTCCAAATACTTTTGGTTTACTTGAAAAGGATTCAACTATCTCACGTCGGCTTTCCCTGCGTCATCTGGAGATGCTCGTGGCTATCTCGCGGGACTCTTCGATGGCAAACGCGGCGCGTGCTCTGCTGATCACGCCCTCCGCCTTGACCCACCGCATCCGGGAAGCAGAGCGGCGGCTAAACGTGACGCTCTACGAGAAACAGGGGCGCGTCCTGCGTCCGACACTTGCCGGGCGGATACTGACACAGACGGCGGAGCGGGTGCTGGAGGACCTGCAGCAGTCGGAGCGTGTCGCGATCACCACGGCGCAGGGGATCCGCCATGTCGTTCGCCTGTCGGTGGCCGTCTATGCCGCATTCCACTGGCTGCCGGCCTTCCTGCCGTGGTTTCGGAAGGCCCACCCGGGCATCGCGATAGAGATCGAAACGCAGGGCGCGCAAAGCCCCTTCGACACGCTTGCGAAAGGGCAGATCGACCTTGTCATCTCACCGGATTCAGTGCTGCCGGGGCAGCTCGATGCCGTGGATTTATTCGAGGACGAACTGGTGGCTGTGGTCCCGCGTGGACATCGGCTTGCCCAGCTTACGCATGTCAACGGCAGCGATTTTCTCGACGATCCCTATCTGACCTATTCGCTGGTGCGGCAGCCCGGCTATGAGGCCGACCGGATTTGGACGCCCGAAAACGTGCTGCCCCCCCGCGAGGAAAACATCGGATCGGTCGATGCGATCTGCGAATTGGTGAAGGCCGGGTTCGGGATCTCCATCCTGAGCCACTGGGCGATCCAGCCGCAATTCCTGACGGGCAGGCTGGTGCCTGTCAGGGCGACGCAGGCAGGATTGGGGATCACGTGGCGGGCGATCACGAAATCCGGCGCGCGCAGCGGCGCGCCGGAGACGTTACTTGCCCAGGCACTGGCGGACTGGTTCAAACTGAATCCGCCCGCCGGGCTGGTGGCTCAGGCGGAGAGCCCAAGCTTGTAGACGTGGATCTCGAAGGTCGGGTGCATCTCTGCCCCGACGACGTTCGCCTTGTGGTGGCGATAGATCGACCGCCAGTAGGGCTGGATGATGACACCTTCCTCCTGCATCATCGTCTCGAGCCGCTTCATCACTTCGCGCCGCTTTTCCACATCCGCGATGGCCAGCGCCTCGGCCAGAGCTGCATCGAACTCGGCGTTGGCGAACCCCGTTTCGTTCCACGCCTCGCCGGTGCGATAGGCCAGCGCCAGCACCTGCACGCCAAGCGGCCGCTGCGCCCAGTCCGTTGTGGAGAAGGGATACTTCACCCAATCGTTCCAGAACGTGCTGCCTGGCAGGACGGTGCGCTTCACCTTGATGCCCGCGTCGCGCAGCTGCGCGGCGATGGCGTCGCTGGTGTTCTTGCGCCAGGTATCGTCGATCGAGATCAGTTCGTGTTCGAAGTCCGCCATGCCCGCCTCTTCCATCAGCGCCTTCGCGCCGGCAGGATCGTACGCCTGAGCGGGCAGCTCCGCATACTCGGGGTGTAGTGGCGAGACATGGTGGTTCTCGGCCACGCGCCCGTTGTTGTCGAAGCCCAGTTCGAGGACGACCGCGTTGTTGACCGCCATTGCAAGGGCACGGCGAACGCGGGCGTCGCCATAGACCTTCTTGCCATCGACCTCGGCCAGTTGGTTCGGCCGGGTCACGACGGTGTTGGCCGTCACGGCCTCGGTCTTCTCCCAGCCGATCTCATCGACGATCTTGATGAACTCGCCGACGGTTTCGTAGACCATGTCGACCTCGTCCGCATCGATACCGGCAATGATCGCCGCCTGTTCGGTGCCGTAGTCGATGTATTCGATCCGGTCGAGATAGGCGCCCTCGCCCCACCATTCGTGGTCCGTATTCTTGTTCAGCACCGAACGCACGCCGACCTCGTATTCGCCGGGAAGGTAGGGGCCGGTGCCCACGGGATTCTCCAGCGGGTCGCCGCTGAACCCCTGGGGCACGATCGCCGCCGGGTAGTCCGAGAAACCGGCGATCAGCGTAATGTCCGGGCTGACCAGCTTGAGCGTCACGGTCTTGTCGTCCGTCACTTCGATTGCGCCCTCGCGGGCCGCGCCGGTCGCCTCGTCAATGAGAGCCGTCATGCGAGAGGCCATCGAGTTGCCCTCGACGGACTTCTCGCACCACCGCGTGATGTTGTAGGCGACATCCTCGGCCGTAAAGGGTGTGCCGTCGTTCCACTTCACGCCCTGGCGCACGGACAGGACGTACTCTGTCGCGTCCTCGTTGACCTCCCAACCATCAAGCAGCATCGGCTGCATGGTGCCATCGCGTTCGTATTCGACAAGGTATTCCAGCCACCCCCGCGAGAAGTTCGACATCTGCGGCCAGTCATAGGTGCGCGGGTCCTTGAGCGCGCGGACCTCCATCTGGATCCGCAACGTACCGCCTGACTGCGCATGGGCGGCGGCTTTGGCCGGGCTTTCCAATCCGATCAACCCATAAGCCGCCGCAGCGGTCAGCCCCAGCGAGGTGGCACGCGTCAGAAATTCGCGACGCGACAGCGATCCTTCCGCCACTTCGCGTGCGTACATCGCGGCGGCGGGGTGTGTTCCAATATTGTGTTCAGGCATCATGTTCTCCCATGAAGATGTAAGTTCGAATTGGCTCGGTTATTCTTGCTGTCATGCTGACCCGAGCCTGGCGCCAGTCGACTTGCCGATCAACTTAGGCCGGGTGCGTCCGAATCTCCAGCGGCGTGTTAACCCCGCATGAGCGGCTTCATCGGGAACCAAATGAAGTACTAGAAATTGTGATCACTTTTAAGTGGAAACCACTCTCAAGAGGTCCAAAATCTTGCTACTTCAAGCAACTTTGGCAAGTGTGATTGACAGGGGTATTTCACGCGAATAATAAAGTGATCACATTACAAGTTTCGGGGATTGTCATGAGCCGCCGCGAAGAACATCCACCCGCTGCGCTAAATGTTGATCCCCAAGCGTTGTGCGCAAGGGCCCGCGCCATTGTCGCGCAGGAAGCGCCGCTTTATGAACAGCGGCGTGCGCGCAGCAAGGCGATGTTCGAAAACCGCGATCTGGGCTTTTATCATCAGGTGCCGCAGCACTGGATGCGGGACTGGCCGATGCCCTTCCCCTTTGCCGTCGTCGGCGCGTCCGGCAGTACCCTGATCGACATCGATGGCAATGTGCTTGTCGATTTCTGCCTAGGCGACACCGGCGCGATGTTCGGGCATTCGCCTCAGCCGATTGTCGAGGCACTGGCAAGGTCAGCCGTGCGCGGATTGACGACGATGCTGCCCTCCGGCGAAACGACAGCCGTGGGCAAATTGTTGTCCGACCGCTTTGGCCCGCTTGTCTTTCAGATTGCAACCACCGCCAGCGATGCCAACCGCTTTGCCATCCGTGTCGCGCGGGCGGTGACGGGGCGTAAAAAGATACTGGTGTTCGACGGCTGCTATCATGGTGCTGTCGACGAAACCCTTGTCGATCTTGAAGATGGCAAGACAGTGGCCCGCAAGAACCTGCTCGGGCAGGTTGTCGATGTCACCACGACGACCGTCAGCATCCCGTTCAACGACCTTGAAGCCTTGAAAGCCGCGCTGGACACCGGCGAGATCGCCGTCGTTCTGGCCGAGCCGGTGATGACGAACTGCGGCATGATACTGCCCGACGCGGGATACCTCAAGGCGCTGCGCGAGTTGACCCGCGCCTCCGGCACCCTGCTTCATATCGACGAGACACACACGATTTCAACGGGCCTTGGCGGGTATTCCGCAATCCATGGTCTTGATCCCGACATCTTTGTTGTCGGCAAACCCGTCGGTGGTGGCATGCCCGTCGCGATCTGGGGCATGTCTCAGGACGTGGCCCGGGCGATGACTGACATCCGCGCCAAAATGAGCGGCATCGGCCACTCCGGCATCGGCACCACCCTTTCGGGCAGCACGCTGCAGATTGCCTGCCTGCAGGCCTGCCTTGAAGACGTGATGACAGCCACGGCCTACGACACGATGAACCGCCATGCGGACCGGCTTGAACAGGGCTTCACCGCCGCGATCCGCGCGTCAGGGCTGCAATGGCATGTCAGCCGCGTTGGCGCGCGCCTTGAAATCGTCTTTTCGCCCGTGCCTGTCCGCAACGCGCAGGAGGCACGCGCGGCCGCGATTGATGACATCCAGCACGCCCTGCATATCGGCTTGCTCAACCAAGGCTACCTTGTGACACCGTTTCACAATATGGTGCTGGTCGCCCCGACCACGACGGACGAACAGATCGAGGGTCTGTTGGGCGCTTTCGGAAAGGTGCTCGACCGCCTTGTCGCGCAGGAGGGGGTGTGATGTCGGGCTCCAGACCAAACGAGGCCGCTGCGATCGAAGAAGCAGAGGCCTTCCTTGCCAAGCACCCGGATATCCCGGCCTTTGACCTTGTGTTGATTGACCCGAACGGGATCGCACGCGGCAAGATCATCCGCCGCCACGAACTTCTGGGCCTGTTCCGCTCCGGTCGGCACTTGCCCGGCTCGATCCTGGGTCTGGACGTTACCGGCGAAGACGTTGACGAAACCGGGCTGGTCTGGGACGACGGCGATGCCGACCGTATCGCATGGCCGATTGCCGGATCGCTGGTTGAACTGCCCTGGACCTCTCCGAAACGGGGCGAGGTCCGGGTCAGCCTCTACGAACTTGACGGCACGCGCATGGGCGCCGATCCGCGCCATGCCCTTTCGCGCCAGATCGACGCCTTCAAGCAGATCGGGATGAACCCGGTGATGGCCTTTGAGCTTGAATTCTATCTGCTGGATGCCAGTCGTGACGCCATTGGCCGCCCACAGGCCGCGCGGATGCCGATCACCGGCGAGCTGGTGCAGGCAAACCAGGTCTACGGTCTGGACCCGCTCGACAACATGGAGAAGTTCATTTCAGAGCTTTACGCCCATGCCGAGGTGCAGGGGCTTCCCGTCGAGACGATGATTTCGGAATATGCTGCCGGTCAGTATGAACTGACCCTGCGGCACCGCGACAGCGGGCTGCGCGCGGCGGACGATCTGGTCATGCTGAAACGGCTGGTGCGCGGGTTGTCGATCCGGCACGGGATGCGCGCCAATTTCATGGCCAAGCCGATGTCGCAACGCTCCGGGTCGGGCATGCATCTGCACACCAGCCTGACGGACAAGGCGGGCCGGAACCTGATGGCGGACACGGGCGAGGAACTGGCGCCACTGCTTCTGAGTGCGGTGGCCGGGCTGCAAAAGCACCTGGCGGAATCGATGCTGCTTTTTGCGCCCAACATAAACTCCTGGCGACGGTTCAGCCGCAACAGCTACGCGCCCACCGCCGCGACCTGGGGCCGCAACAATCGCTCTGTCGCCATCAGGGTGCCCGCCGGGAACCCCGCAAACCGCCACATCGAACACCGCACACCCGGTGTCGATGCCAACCCCTATATCGTCGCCACGGGCGTGCTGGCCGGCATGTTCGAAGGCATCCGTGAGAAACTTGTGCCCGACGCCGAATCCACCTCCTACGATGCTGACAGCGCCTATGCCGTTCCCAAGGACTGGGCCGCTGCAATCGCACGCGCGTCAGGTTCCGCCTTTATCAAGGACGCTTTGGGCGAGAAGATGGCTAAGGTATTCCTGGCGTTGCGGCAGTCTGAATATGACCGGTTCATGGCCGAGGTCACGTCAGAGGAGTTTGATTACTTCGGCAACACCATCTGACCCAGAACAATCATCCGCGTTCCACCGCAGGCCGCTGCCTGCGATGGAACGCGGATTGCAAACATCGCCTCTGTGACCGGACCGTTTGTCTCGACCGAAGGCGAGGCATGCCATGTCAACGGAGCCTTGCTAGTTGTGGACGGCGGCAACATCTTGCAGGAACGCAAGGGTTAATGCCGTCGCAAGGGGAGGAATGAATGCGAGATATTTCGACCCAGCACCAGCAGGTTTACGAGGCCCTGCGCGAACAGCTTATTTCGGGGCGGTTTACCCCCGGCACGAACGTCAGCATGCGCGGGATCAGCAAGGCGATGGACGTGGGCCTGATGCCTGTACGCGGTGCGATTACCCGGCTCAGCGGGGAACGCGCGCTCGAGGTTCAGCGGAACGGACGGATATGCGTTCCAGAGCTGACCCGCCACCGTTTCGAAGAGCTGATGCAGGCCCGGCAGCAACTTGAACCGCTATGCGCCATGCGCGCCCTGCCCTTCATGACGCCAGAGAACATAGCGGAAATGGAAGCCTGCGACAGACGCATGAACAAAAGCTATACCACGGGCGACGCCGACGCCTACATGCGCGAGAACTATCAGTTTCACTTTGCGCTTTATCGCGCGGGCGGGTCCGAAGTTCTGGTGCCGCTGCTGGAAAGCGTCTGGATGCAGTTCGGTCCTTTCATGCGCAGCATCTTCAACTTGAATGAGAAATCCGACATCGTCGACAAACACCAGATGGCCCTCGAAGCGATCAGACGCGGCGACGCTCAGGCCCTCGGCGTGGCCATTCAGGCCGACATCATGGACGCAGTTCATCAGCTCAAACAGACGCTTGGCGAGGAAACAGACGGAGATACGGTCGTCAATCAGCCCCTCCCTCCCGAATGACCCTCAGCCGCGTCGTGGGCATCCGTTCGGATACGGTGGCGATTTGGGCGAAAGAGAACCGCACTCTGAGCCTGTCTCCGTTGCCATCGATATCACTCCGGAGCCGGTGCTTCTGCCCGCAGATCGGGATCACGACTTCGTCCAGGTGCCGCTTGTCGCTGATCAGACGGTGGGGAAAGGTTTCGATCGATGTCTGTAACTTTGCGGCGCGCGTCCAACGCCACCGCTGATCACAAGGCGGTTTCACTAAGCCCAGCGTATCATTACTGAGCCCCTCTTGTGTTCAGGGGACACTCCCATCACCGAGGTTTAGCGCGTATCGCGTGTACCGCCGCTCACCCGTTCGTTTGAGCGCATCCTTCTCGACGAGGTCCTGCAGGTCCCGGGTTGCGGTCGCGCGCGAGGTGCCTGTGATCTTGAGGTAGTTCTCGGCGCTGAGCCCGCCTTTGAACCCGGCAGGACCTTCCCGAAACATCCGCGCGACAGCCTTGTGCTGGCGTTCGTTCAACTGATCGCGATGCCGGTCGTAAAAGTGCGCCTTGCCGATGAAGAACCCGACACGGTCGAGCGTGACCTGTTGGGCCGTGAGGACGATCTCCGCGAACCAGACGAGCCACTCCGTCACGTCCAGCGTCTTCTGATGGAATTCGAGCTGGTCGTAGTAGGCCTTGCGTTCTTTCTCGACTGTAAAGGCGAGCGATATCAGGCTCGGTTGGCCGATGTTCTGCGCCAGCGACTTTTCAGCCAGAGCGCGGCCCAAGCGGCCATTGCCATCCTCGAAAGGATGGATGCTCTCAAAGTAGAGGTGGCCGAGCCCCGCGCGTGTCAGGGCTGGAAGCGGTGTTGCTCGAGCAGGTCCGGTCTTGTTAAACCAATCAACGTAGCGCTCCATCTCTGGCGCGACGTGAGCTGAGGGAGGCGCTTCGAAATGGATCGTCGGTCGGTCAAGGCGGCCGGAGACGATTTGCATCGCCTCCGTGTGCTGCCGGTACTCGCCGATGGTGTCAAGGCGACGATCATGGGACAGGAGCATACGGTGCCAACGAAACAGCGTCTCGTGGTCAAGCGGGTCCGCAAAACCCGAATAGAGGTCCACCATCATTTCCGCCACGCCGTGTTCGCGCGGCTTGGTCGGATAGCTGTCGGGGTCCAGCCCCATGTGGCGGCGCAGGGACGACTGGACGCTGAGCCGATCGAGGATCTCGCCTTCGATGGCACTTGTCTGCATCGCTTCTTCGCTGAGAAGTTCGATGCGCAGTTGTTCTCGGTCGGGTGGGTTGACATGATGGACGGCGCCGAAGATCTCGCCGGAGGACAGCAAAAACCTCTGCTCGAACGTTTCCAGAATGGCGGTGTCATATCGGAAATCCGGCCAATCAGGCAATGTCCAGTTCCAGGGCATGAGTTATAGACGTCCTTTCTATAACTCACCCATAGATCATTCTTGATGCATAGAAGTCAACGCTATCGCTCAGATGGGTCCATGGCGCGCTGCCGACTTGGGCCGAAATCGGATACCCGAGGGGCGCTGCGCTGCATTCTGATCAGTAGTCTATGAGCAATTTCCCATGGCCGGATGAAATCAAGGCAACACGAGAAGATCATCGCCACTACGAACTCACGCGACAGTCAAATCATCGCACCAGATACTCCACAATTTTGACCTAATTGCCAGCTATCAGGCATTAATGTTTCCTATCGGGATATAATCCGTGACACTGAGCGACCGCATCTTCCGCCATGATTTTTTGGGTGCAGCGAGACTGCTTTCGATAACGGCCGTGCTGATGGCTGGGGGTAGCTTCGCGCTGCTGAACCTGTTTGCCAATCAGGCTGTTGATGCGGCGGCACCACCGCCGGTCGACACCTCAATGCTGGTGACGACACAGGCGGTTCGGTATCAGGATCAGTTCGTCACCACGCGGCGCTTCTCCGGCCCGATTGAGGCGAACAGCAGTATAGATGTCGCCTTTGAGGAAAGTGGCCGCGTTGTTGCCGTCGAGGCTCAAGACGGGGCCTTCGTTACTCAAGGTGATGTGCTGGCACGACTCGATGTCGAGATGTTCCGGGCAGACCAGAACGCTCTGCAGACGCTGCTGACGGAAACCGAGGCTGAACTCGCGTTGATAGAGAAAATTGTCGCGAGACACGCCTCAAAAGTTCAAAAAAACCTTGTCGAGGCCGATGCGATTGACACCGCGAAGATCTCATTGGTTCAGGCCCGTAGCCGGAAAGCAGACCTGCAGCGGCAGTTGACACAGCTTGACATCCGTATGCGCCGCTCGGTGTTGCGTGCCCCTTTTTCGGGGTGGGTTTCTCACACCTATGTCAACGCCGGAAGCATTGTAGCAATGCATAGCCCCGTAGTCCGCCTGATTTCCGACGGTCCCATGGAGGCGCGCATCGGCGTAGATGCCACGTTGATCAATCATTTTCGGGTTGGTGATACCACCGAAGTCAGGTTGCGGGAGCAAAAGGTAACGGCACGCGTTCGCGCAATTCTGCCAGATGTGAACCCGGTCACCCAGACACAATCAATCCTGGTTGAGTTCGACTCGAAAGCCACAGCTGCTCTCCCCGGGGCAATCGTCTCTTTTGAGATGAAGCAAGTGATGCCTGAGACCGGCGTGACCTTGCCCCTGACGGCGCTGCGCGACGGCGTGAAAGGTCTTTGGGAGGTTCTCGTGGCAGTGCCTGACGGCGACGCACACCGTGTCGCGGTTGAGGCTGTGCAGGTGCTGCACACCAACAACAACTCCGTTTACGTGAGTGGCACATTCACCGAAGGCGCACTCGTGATCACAGGCGGTCAGCACCGCGTCGTGCCCGGCCAGCGGATCAACCTGGCCCCATGATGGAAAATCTCAGCTACAAGCATCCAAGGTTCCTCGTCCTTTCGATTGTGGTCCTCCTCGTCGCCGGACTGTCCGCCCTGTCCGTTATCGGGAGACAAGAGGACCCGACAATCACCAACGTCTATGCAATGGTGCGCACCCCATTCCCCGGAGCCGATCCCGCCAAGATCGAGGAAACCCTGACCATCCCGTTGGAAGAACGGCTGCGCCAGATTCCGGAAATCGACTTGATTGAGTCTCTGTCGTCGCCTGATTTCTCGGTTATTGCCCTTGAGCTTGTTGCGGATGTCGATCCTGGGCGTCTGGAGAGTATCTGGGCCGAAGTCCGCGATGAGTTGGAGGAAGCGCAGCTGACCTATCCCGCCGGGGCCCTGGCCAGCGAACTGGACACGGATGTGGCCGGTACGTTTTCGGCCATCATCGCGGTATCGGGGGAGCATGCAGACGTCCCCCAGGCGTTCATCGCGCGCTATGCTCGGGATCTGGCCAGCGATCTGCGTGGCATTCACGGAACCAAGCTTGTCCAGCTGTTTGGCCTGCCAGAGGAAGAAGTGCGCGTCGAACTGAATCCCGAGAGCTTGTTTGCTTTGGGCCTGAGTATTTCCGATCTATCCCAAACCATCCTTGCAGCAGAGGGAAATGGAAGCGCCGGGCGTGTTGAAAATGCTCGAACGGATTTGCAGATCGGCCTTGATAACAGATTGGAAACACTCGGCAGCTTGCGTGATACACCGATCCACGCGCCGCTGGCGGGTGAAACCGTGCGTCTGGGCACTTTGGCTGAAATCACCCGCTCAACGCGGCATCCCACGACACTTGGCCTTCATAACGGTCGAGACACTGTGCTGGTGGCCGCGCGTCCGCAGGACGGGCTGCGCATTGATCACTGGCTGAAGCGCGTGAAAGACACCGTCGCGTTCCACGGCTCGCGAAGCCCCGAGGGCATAGCGGTCGAGTTGATTTTCGATCAAAGCCACTACACGTCGCTTCGGCTGCGGGAAGTCTGCATGAACCTCGCGTTGGGCTTTGTCCTGGTGGCGATTGTCCTCAGCCTGTCCATCGGGCGGCGGGCTGCCTTTGTGGTGGCCGTGACGGTGCCTTTGGTTGGCCTTGCCACAATTGCCAGCATGAGCGCTTTGGGCATCCCCCTGCACCAGATGTCCATCACCGGTATCATCGTCGCACTTGGATTGGTCGTGGATGCCAATATTGTCATGGTGGATCAGATTTGCCGTTATCTGGACAAGGGCAAACGGATCACCGATGCGATCGCTCTTTCAGTGCGCAGACTGGTCGTGCCGCTCTTTGCCTCCACCGCAACCACGGCACTGGCGTTCACACCGATGCTCCTCTTGCCCGGACCGTCGGGGGACTTCATCAGCGCCATCGCAGCGGCGGTAATTCTGATGCTGGGGTGGTCTTTGATCATCTCCGTGTTGATCACACCCGGACTGGCAGGCCACATGCTCAAACCGGCCAACGGGCAATTGCGCACGCCAGATCAAGCAGGCCCGGAAGCGAAGCGCGGCGCCGGTCTGTTTGTACGCGGCCTTACGTCAGCCTTTCGAAGACCCGCTCTGGCGCTGCCTCTGGCACTGGCTGTCCCCTTGTCAGGGTTCGCCTTGGTGCCGTTTTCTCCAATCCAGTTCTTCCCCGGTGTCGACCGGGATCAGTTCCAGATCGAAATCCACATGCCCCCTGGGGTGTCCATCGACCAGACCCGCGCGGCGGCTGTGAAGCTGGATGCGGAGCTGCGTTCCCTGAGTGAGGTCAAGAGCGTCACATGGATGGTGGGGCGCGGTGTTCCGGTCTTTTACTATAACGTCAACAGCCAGGAAGGCAGCACGCCGCATTACGCCCAGGCCATGGTCATAACCGCCTCCCCTGAGGCCACAGCGGCCATTCTGCCCGGCCTGCAAACAACGCTGGGCGCCGACATGACGGATGTGCAGGTGGTGGTGAAGGGTCTCGTCCAGGGCCCCCCCGTGACCGCACCAATCGAAGTCCGCCTGTTTGGAGAAAATGCCGCCGATCTGCGCGCAACGGGCGACCTGTTGCGCAGCGCTATGGCAGAAACCTCCGGTATCATCGGCACGCGCGCCACCTTGCAAGGCGGAATCCCTACCATTCAGGTAGGTGTTGACGATGCAGTTGCCGCTTCACTGGGCCTGAACAACACCGAAGTGGCGGTACAAATATCGGACGCGATCAACGGGCGGATAAGCACCACTTTTCGAGAGGGCGGGGAAGAGGTGCCGATCCGCGTGATGCTGGGGGCCGAAGCCCGCTCAAACCTCGAGCGGCTCACCGACCTCTACATCGTTCCTGCCAATAGCATCAGGAAAGGTGCGGACCCTGTGGGTGTACCATTGTCCAGCTTCGCCACGCTCGACCTCAAGCAACAATCCGGCAGCATCAACAGGCGGAACGGCCAACGCATGAACATTGTGCAGGCTTTCACCGAAAGCGGTGCCTTGCCCCAGGAGATCGAAGCAGACCTGTTTTCCCGCCTGGACGAGACAGGTTTCAGCCTCCCTGAAGGGGTCACGATGGCCGCTGGGGGCGATAGCGACGCACGCGCCGGAACCATGAAAGATCTCCAGCAATATGTCGGCGTTATCGTCATACTCGCTGTTGCGATCGTTGTGCTGACCTTCAGTTCGTTCCGCCTGGCCGCAATTGCCGGGCTGGTATGTCTGCTGTCGGTCGGTTCCAGCCTTTTCACGCTGAGTGTGATGGGCATGCCCATCGGTATCATGGCCATTATCGGGGTGATCGGGGCCATCGGCGTTTCGATCAATGCGGCGATCATTATCGTCACGGCCCTGCAGGACAATTACAAGGCTGTGGAAGGCGATACCGCCGAGATCGTGGCAGTGGTGGTGGAGTCCTCTCGCCATATCGTGTCCACGACAGTCACGACCTTTGCCGGTTTCCTGCCGCTGATCGTCGCGGGCGGCGCATTCTGGCCCCCCTTTGCGGTGGCAATTGCGGGCGGCGTTTTGCTGTCCACTATCGTCTCACTCGTGGTCGTCCCGCTGCTGTTCAGACTGGTCTGGACCTCGCCCGAACGCGCGTGGTCGCGCCGTTCTGCCAGCCTGTCCTAAGTCAGCCGCCAACAGGTCTTCGATATCACAGGGCCAAAGACGAAACAATGATACGCCCAGACCACATGGAACATGTCGGAGCGCGAGAAACGCGCGGGTTGAAAGATCTGGCTGATCATCATCCCGCGCTGACGATTGGCTGATGGAGGCTCAATAAGATGCCGGTGCCAAGTCAGTCGACAAAGATCCCCGTCTTAGCCGCCCTGCATATAGGGCATCAGGACCACCTCGGAGTCTGGCCCGATCTTCTGGAACCAAGCCTCGCGATATATCACCCCATCCAGAGACATCGAGACCCCGCGCTGGATTTGCGGCGCAAGGCCGGGATAGGATTCGCTCAGGCGGTCGAGGACTTCCTTGAAGGATTTCGCCTCGACCTCGACTTCAGACTGGCCGTCGGTCAGCTGGCGTAGCGTGCCCCAAAGCTTGACCTTGACCATCTCAGTCCCGCAGTGCGGCGAGGATGCGGGGCGGCGACATCGGCAAGGCGGTCATCCGCACGCCTGCCGCTCGTGACACCGCATTGGCAAGCGCGGCAAGCGGAGGCACGATCGGCGTTTCGCCCACGCCGCGCACGCCGTATGGATGGCCCGGATTGGGGATTTCGAGGATCACCGTTTCAATATTGGGCAGGTCCGACGCGACGGGAATGCGGTAATCGAGGAAGCCCGCATTCTGCAAGCGGCCGTCCTCGCCATAGATGTATTCCTCGTTCAACGCCCAGCCGATACCCTGAACCGCGCCGCCCTGCATCTGGCCTTCGACATAGTCCGGATGCACAGCTTTACCCGCATCCTGAAACACCGTATAGCGCAGGATCCTGGTGAAGCCCGTCTCGGGGTCAACCTCGACGTCAACCAGATGCACGCCAAAGCTGACGCCCGCGCCATCGACGTTGACCTCGTGGTGGCCCGCAATCGGCCCGCCGGTCGAGGGCGAGTTTTCCGCCAGTTCGGCAAGAGTCATCGGTGGGAACGACCCCGCGTTCGGGCCCGCCGGAACGGCTGCACCGTCGACCCAATCCACTGCATCGGGCTCAATTCCCCAGATCTGCGCCGCGCGCACCTTCATCTTGTTGATGGCATCGCGGGCGGCCTTGATGGTGGCCAGACCGACGGCAAAGGTCACCCGGCTGCCATCCGTGACATCGTTATAGCCCAGCGAATTGGTGTCGGCGACGATGGTGCGGATGTTTTCGTAAGGAATGCCGAGCTCCTCCGCCGCCATCAGGCTGATCGAGGCACGCGAGCCGCCGATATCGGGGTTGCCCTCGGTCACGCCCACCGTACCGTCGGTATTGATGTTCAGCGAAACGCAGGTATTGCCGCCAAAGTTGAACCAGAAGCCGCAGGAAAGCCCCCTGCCCTGGTTCGGCCCCAGGGGCGCGGTGTAATGCGGATGCGATTTGGCCGCCTCAAGCGTCGCGATCAGGCCGATTTCGTTGAAGGTCGGGCCATAGGAAGACAATGTGCCCTTCCTGGCGGCGTTCTTCAGCCGCACCGTCAGCGGATCGAGGTCGAGTTTCTGGCACAGCTCATCCACCACGCTTTCCACCGCGAAAATTGCCTGAGGCGCGCCGGGCGCGCGATATGCGGCCTCTTTCGGGCGGTTGGTCAGGGCGTTCCAGCCATATGTGCGCACTGCCGCAAGGTCATAGGCGGCAAAACCGGCCTGCGCGCCCATATCGACGGTGACATTGGGATACGCGCCGCCGGAATAGCGCAGATGCGCCTCGCCTGCGGTGATGCGGCCCTCTTTGGTCATACCGATCTTGATATCCATCGAAGAGGAAACAGTCGGCCCTGTCGCCTTGAACACCTCATCGCGGGTCATCACGATTTTCACCGGGCGGCCCGATTTGCGGCTGAGCGCAAGGGCCACGGGTTCGATGAAGACCGTAGTCTTGCCGCCAAAGCCACCGCCGATTTCCGACGCCGTGACGCGCAACTGGCTGGCCTCCATCCCGAGCATCGCCGAACACAGCGTGCGCACGAAGAAATGGCCTTGGGTGCAGCACCATAGATCGGCCTTGCCATCGGCCGTCATCGAGGCAAGGCAGGCATGCGGCTCTATATAGCCCTGATGGGTGGCAGCGGTCTTGAAGCTGCGCTCAATCACCAGATCGGCTTTGGCGAAACCGGCTTCCAGATCGCCATGGCCGAATTCGCAAGTATGGGTGACGTTTTCAGACATGCCCTCAGGCACGTTCTCCAGTGCCCGCCCTGCCAGCACCACAGGCGCGTCAAGCTGCATGGCAAGGTCGACATCCGTGACATGGGGCAGCACTTCATACTCGACGACGATGGCGCGGATTGCCGCGCGCGCGATGCCGGGCGAGGTTGCGGCCACGGCGGCAACCGCATGCCCATCATAAAGCGCCTTGTCCCGCGCCATGCAGTTTTCCTGCACATCGCGCAGGAATTCATCCTCTAGGCGGGCGAAGTCCGTTCCGGTCACGACCGCGCGGACGCCCGGAATGGCGACCGCCGCCGAGGTATCGATGGATTTGATCCGGGCATGGGCATGGGGCGAGCGCAGGATGGCCCCGGTCAGCATGCCCGGCGCGGTGATATCGGCGCCAAACTGCGCCCGGCCGGTGACCTTGTCGACCCCGTCGGGGCGGTTCGGGCGAGTGCCGACATGGCGAAAGGCGCGTGTTGCTTGATCCAAGGCCATGTTACGCCCCTCTCATTTCGGCAGCAGCCACCTGAACGGCCGCGATGATCTTGTCATAGCCGGTGCAGCGGCACAGATTGCCCGCCAGCCAATAGCGCAACTCTTCGTCACTGGGGCTTGGGTTTTTCGCCAGCAGAGCCTTGGCGGCCACCAGAATGCCCGGCGTGCACACGCCGCATTGAAAGGCCGCCCCCGCGATAAAGGCGCGTTGCAGCGGGTGCAGCTTTTCGCCCTGCGCCATGCCTTCGATCGTGGTAATCTGCGCATCCTGCGCTTCTCCGGCCAGCATCAGACAGGAACAGACAAGGCGTTCGTTCACCGTCACCGAGCAGGCCCCGCAATCGCCTGTGCCGCAGCCCTCTTTCGCGCCGGTCAAACCAATGCGGTTGCGCAGAACATCAAGCAGGGTTTCATCAGGGTCACAGATGAACTCGACCGGATCGCCGTTGATCGTGGTGGAAACATGTAGCGATTTCAATTGGAACCTCCGGCGCGGGCATAGGCGATAAGGGCGGCGCGGCGGGCCAGAACGCCCGCAGTACTGGTGCGGAACGCGATGGTGCCGCGTTTGTCGTCAATCGGGGTGCAGGCGGCTTCGCAGGCCGCGGCCAAAGCGGCAAGGGCGGCATCATCAAGCTTGCTGCCGATGATCGCGCTTGCGGCGGCCTCGACCAGCAGCACCTTGGGGGCAACCGCCCCAAGCGCCACCCGGGCGGCGGTGATGGTGCCGCTGGCGTCGAGGGTCAGGTTTACCGCAGCTGAGGCCACGGCAATATCCATTTCGGTGCGCGGAATGAAGCGCAGGTATGCATCGCCCGAGCGTGGCGGACGGGCGGGCAACAGCATAGAGGTGACGATTTCGCCCTTCTTCAGCGTGGTGCGGCCCGGGCCTGCGGGAATATCCAGCACAGCCACATCGCGGGTGCCGTCGGGGCCCTCGATCCGCACCACGGCATCGGCTGCAACCAGTGCCGGAACGCTGTCGCCGGCCGGAGAGCCGTTGCACAGATTACCCGCCATCGTGCACCGCCCTTGAACCTGGGTAGAGCCGATCAACCGCGCCGACTCGACCACGCCGGGCCAAAGGGCGCAAATCTCGGCATGTTCGCCAAGTTCCGCCCCCGCCACGGCGGCACCGACGCGCAGGCCGCCGGCCTCGGGGGTGATGTCGCGGATGCCGGGGATCTTCTTGATATCGACGACCAGATCGACCAGCAGATTGCCGGATTTCATCTGCACCAGCAGATCGGTGCCTCCTGCAAGAACGCGTGCCGTTCCCGGCTCACCGGCCAGGGCATCCGACGCGGCTTTCGCACTGAGCGCTGACATGAATTTCATGACTTCCTCTGTCTTAGGGCTGGCAAAATAGCAACCTCGGCATCTTTGTAACGTCTCCTGCGGCAAAGCTAAACTTCATTTTGTGCGAACCCGCCGGGCCAAGCCGTGGCATTACGATGCATTGGATCAACCATGCGCCAGCATGATGTGGCGAACGACCGTGTAATCCTCGAGAGAGTAGGAAGACATGTCCTT
The DNA here is from genome assembly GCA_038257185.1 of Rhodobacterales bacterium. Lineage (GTDB taxonomy): Bacteria > Pseudomonadota > Alphaproteobacteria > Rhodobacterales > Rhodobacteraceae > Sulfitobacter. The sequence goes on from JBBSJO010000016.1 coordinate 27,010, forward strand.
GCCGTATCCCGATTGCTTGAGGCCGCCATGAGGCATTTCGTTCACCAGCATGAAATGCGTATTGATCCACGTGCAACCGTAACGCATCTGGGCCGCAGTCGACATGGCCAGACCGATGTCCCTGGTCCAGACAGATGATGCCAATCCGTAGTCGCTATCGTTCGTCCAGGCCAGGGCATCCTCGACGTTCGAGAAGGGTGTGACGGACACAACCGGCCCAAAGACCTCCCGGCGCACGATCTCATCTTCCTGATGCGCACCTGCGATGACCGTGGGGCGGAAATAGAAACCCTGATCCATCACATCGCCACCGGTTGTCACCTCCACGTGTTTCAGCTCTCGGGCACGATTGACGAAGGACGCGACGCGGTCACGCTGACGCAATGAGATCAGCGGCCCGATGTCATTCGTCGCGTCATCCTCGTTGCCAAGCTGAATCGTAGCCACAGCCGAGGACAGGTCTGCAACCAGTTTTTCGTAGATCTTCCTACCCGCATAAATCCGGCAGGCCGCCGTGCAATCCTGTCCGGCGTTGTAGTAGCCAAAGGCCTTCAAGCCGCTGACGACAGCGTCCAGATCGGCATCATCGAAGACAAGGACTGGCGCTTTGCCCCCCAGCTCAAGGTGGGTCCGCTTGACCGATTTTGCAGCAGCGTCAAGGACCTTTTTGCCAGTCGCCACGTCGCCGGTGATCGAGATCATGTCAACGTCGGGATGATTGATCAGATAGCTGCCGACAGTCTGCCCACGGCCCGTAACGACGTTCACCACGCCCTCCGGCAGGATGTCGGCCAGGATATGTGCCATCTTCAGGGCGGTCAGCGGCGTCTGTTCAGAGGGTTTGAACACTATGGTGTTTCCGCCCGCGATCGCCGGGCAAAGCTTCCAGGCCATCATCATCAACGGATAGTTCCACGGCGCGATTGAGGCCACGACGCCAATCGCATCGCGGCGGATCATACTCGTATGACCGGGCAGATATTCGCCCGCGACCATACCGTGCATGTTGCGCACGGCACCTGCAAAGAAGCGGTAGCAGTCGACGATGGCGGGAATCTCATCGTTCAGGGCCGCGCCGATGGGTTTGCCGCAATTCAGCGCCTCAAGAGCTGCAAATGCTTCAGCCTCGGCCTCGATCCGGTCCGCAATCCGCAGAAGGGCAGCAGAGCGTTCCGCGGGTGTTGTGCGGGACCAGATCGCAAAGGCCTTGCGGGCCGCGGCGACGGCGCGGTCGACCTGATGGGTCGAGGCTTCCGGTACCTCAAGGATCAATGCGCCGCTGCGCGGGTTGAGCACGCTTTCGGCGGTTTCCGTTCCCGTCTCGAAGGTGGAGCCGATCAGCAGCGCGGTGTCGATGGTCATGGAGGTCTCCTTTTGCGATTACTTGCCACCGCCAGCGGTTTCGGAACCGCCGCGGGTCAGAAGATAGGCCAGAAGAATGGGGACGAAGGTGGCGCAAAACACGACGATGGCCACGACATTGGTGACAGGCCGCTGACGCGGTCGCACCAGTTCGTTCAGCATCCAGATCGGCAAGGTCGATTGTTGACCAGAGGTGAAGGTGGTGACGATGACTTCGTCGAAGGAAAGCGCAAACGCGAGCATTCCCCCCGCCAGCAAGGCCGAACCAAGGTTTGGCAACAACACATAGCGGAACGTCTGGAATCCGTTGGCGCCCAGATCAGCAGATGCTTCCACGACACCACCGGACAGCCGTCGAAACCGCGCGACTGCGTTGTTATAGACGATGACGATGCAAAAGGTCGCATGGCCCAGCACGATGGTCAGGGTCGAGAACGGGATGTCCATGATCGAGAACGCGGACCGCAGCGACATCCCGGTGATCACGCCGGGCAGCGCAATCGGCAGGATGATCAGCAAAGACAGCTGATCACGGCCAAAGAATCTGGCGCGCGCCATCGCCGCCGCGACCAGCGTGCCAAGGATCATCGCCAGCAGGGTCGAAATCGCCGCAACCTTGAGCGACAGAAACAACGGCGGCCAGATATCCGCGCGGTTCCATGCCACGGCGAACCACTTGGTTGTCAGACCTGGCGGCGGAAAGGCGAAAGACCGCTCCTCGGTCGTGAAGGCATAAACGAAGATCAGCATGATCGGCAGGTGCAGAAACAGAAGTCCGGTCACCGCCGACAAACGCAGACCAAGGGAGGCGCGGTCAGAGTGCATTGAACGCTCCTGCCCTTTTCGCAAGGGTCAGATAGACCAGCATGATCACGATAGGGACGACGGAGAAGGCCGCGGCCAACGGGATGTTCCCGGCGGTGCCCTGCTGTTGATAGACCGCCATACCGATGAAATTCGCAGAGGTGCCGATGATCTGCGGAATGATGTAATCGCCCATCGTCAACGAGAATGTAAAGATCGACCCTGCGATGATGCCGGGCAAAGCCAACGGCAAGGTGACCTTCCAAAAGGTCAGGCCCGGCCCTGCTCCCAGATCGGCAGAAGCCTCGATCATCGACGCCGGTACCCGTTCCAACGCGGCCTGCATCGGCAGGATCATATAGGGCAGCCAGACATAGACGAAAACGATCCACGTTCCGATGAAGGACGTCGACAGGGAGCTGCCGCCGACACTGGGAAGTGACAACAGCGCATCAAGCACAAATCCGGCGCCAACGCTTTCGGCAATCCATGTGATGATGCCCTCTTTGGCCAGGATCAACTTCCACGCATAGACCTTCACCAGATAGGATGACCAAAGTGGCAGCATGACACCCAGATAAAATACGGCCTTCCATTTGCCGCGTGCATAGCGGGCCGCATAATACGCTATAGGCAGGGCCACGACGACAGAGGTCAGTGTCACTGCCGCCGACATCACCAATGTGCGGATGATGATGTCCATGTTCGACGGGCGCAGCAGATCGCCATAGGTCTTGAGGGTGAATTCCTCTTTGATCACGCCAGAGAATTCGTCGATGGAATAGAAGCTCTGCAACAACAATGCAGCCAGCGATCCCAGATAAACCACACCCAGCCACAGCAAGGGCGGTGTCATCAGTAACGCCAGCAGCAACCCCGGCCTGCGCCAGAAGGTGGCAGACATCCGGTCCCCGAAGCCTCGATCAGCCAGCACGGCGTTGCTGGTGGTCATGCGTTGTCCAGAACGTGCAGGTCGGTTGCCGCAAAGCCGAACTGAACCGTGCTGCCCGGGTTGGGCACCGCTTCACCGGCGGGGACCAGGGCCGCGACCGCCTCTTTGTCGATCTGCAGGACGACCCGCGTGCCGGACCCCAGATAGCGGACCGCGCTGACTGTGCCGCTGTTCGGCCCGGAGTGCAGTCTGATCGCTTCAGGGCGCAGGCTGGCCCATTGCAACGGACCGCCCAGACTTTGCGTCAACTCGGGGTCCAACACATTCGAAGATCCGACGAAATCGGCAACGAAACGTGTCTTGGGGCGGGTGTATATTTCCTCTGGGGTGCCAATTTGCGCAATCTTTCCGGCGTTGAAGACCGCGAGCTTGTCGGCCATCGACAGCGCCTCGTTCTGGTCGTGGGTCACGAAGACAAATGTGATCCCCAACCGCCGTTGCAGCGCCTTGAGCTCATCCTGCATGGCCTCGCGCAGCTTGAGATCGAGCGCACCCAGTGGTTCATCCAGCAGAAGAACGCGCGGTTCGTTGACCAGAGCGCGTGCCAGCGCCACCCTTTGCCTTTGGCCGCCTGACAATTGCCCGGGTTTGCGATCACCGTGATCATCCAGTCGGACCAGGGCCAGCATTTCTTCCGCCCGCGCATGGCGCAGCTTTTTCGCCACGCCCGATACCATGAGGCCGTATGCTACATTGTCCCGCACGTTCATGTGCGGGAACAGGGCATAGTCCTGAAACACGGTATTCACGTTGCGCCGATTGGGCGGCACGTTGGCCACGTCTTGCCCGAAGATGCTGATCTTTCCTTTCGACGGCCGCTCGAACCCCGATATCAGGCGCAGGCAGGTCGTCTTGCCCGATCCCGACGGCCCCAGCATCGCGAAGAACACGCCTTCGGCGATATCCAGATCGACTCCATCGACAGCGTGAACCGTTCCGTAGATGCGCGATACGGATTGAAAGCTTACAGCACTGGTCATGGATGCTCCTGAACACGAAGGGGCAGGCGTGAGGGTCCGGCCATCATATGACAGCCGGACCGTTGCGGGGTCGGATCAGCGTCCGCCGATCACGCCGATATAGTCGCTGACCCAGCGATAATAGGGCACGCAGTCCCCTTGTTCGCACGCGGATACTGGCGTTGTCCAAAACGCGATCCGCTCAAAATCGTCCAGACCATTGGCCGTGCAACCCTCTGCCGTCTGCAACCCGCGTCCGTCAGTACAGGCGGCAGGCACGGCAGGCACCGCACCGAACCAGACCGAAAGGTCCGACTGCAGGTTCGACGAAAGACTGTGCTCCATCCACTTGTAGGCGCAATTGGGGTGTTCCGCATCGACATGCATCATCGAGGTATCGGCCCAACCGGTCGCGCCTTCTTCGGGGATCGTGGAGGCGATTGGCAGACCTTCGGATTTCAGGAGACCTACCTGGAACGGCCACGACCCAGAAGCGACAACGCCTTCGTTCTTGAAGTCGTCGATCTGGATGAAGGCATCGTGCCAGTAGCGGCTGACCACCGTGCGCTGCGTGCGCAGAAGATCGAGAGCGGCGGTGTATTGCGCCTCGTTCAGCTCGTAAGGCGAGGTGATGCCGAGCTCTGGCTTGTGAAACATGAGATAATGCGCGGCATCAGCGATATGGATCGGGCCGTCATAGGCCTGAACGCGGCCCTTGTTGGTCTGGCCGTCGGGCAGGTCCATTTCCTCGAACACGACGTTCCACGATGTGGGCGGCTCAGGAAAGACTTCGGAGTTATACATCAACACGTTCGGCCCCCACATGTAGGGCACACCGTAATGCACCCCGTCGACAGTATGCCACGTTGCCTCTTTCAACCGTTCGTCCACAGTGGACCACGACGGGATCAGGTCGATGTTGATCGGCTGCAACTTGCCGCCCGCCACAAGCCGCAGCGACGCGTCACCGGAGGCCGTGACCAGATCAAACCCGCCTTCGTTCATCAGCGCGACCATCTCGTCAGAGGTATTGGCTGTCTTGACACTGACCATGCAGCCGGTATCGGCCTCGAATTTGGTCACCCAATCATAGGCAGGGTCGGTTTCACCACGCTCGATATATCCGGCCCATGCGACGATGTTCAGCGCACCTTCTCCGTCGCCGACCGACTGGACCTGCGCCATTGCGGCCTGCGATCCTACCATGGCCAGAATTGTTGTCGTCATCAGAAGTCTATTCATCGTTCATCCCCCTTCAGGTGCATTTTTTCACATCAGACCCAGCTGGGTGTAAAAGCCGAGTGCGTCGTAGTAGTCGGACTGCGTCCTGATCTTGCCGTTCGTGACGGTGATCATGGTCATCCCTTCAAAGCTGTACGGCTTGCGACTGGCAGCGGTGCCATCGGACCAATCGCCGTCGGGGGCAGCATTCGGAAAGGCGTCGATGACCTGCGTCTTGGCAGCCTCGCGCCCTTGTACCGCGGTTCCGACGGACGAATCGTAATAGCGGACATCCTCGGCCAAAAAGGCCACAGCGGCAGTGCTGTCGTGGGCATTCCAGGCCGCAAGGTAGTCGTCAACAACAGACAGCGGATCTTGGGCCTGCGCCGGTGCTGACATCAATACAAACACGAATGGCAAAGCAGCGTGACGCAGCGTGGACAGGTTCACACTCAGCATGGCACGGCACTCCCTGATCTGGCGACGCCGCGAAGGCGGGATCAATCACGCCAAGCTGCAACTCGCGTCGACCTTTCGCAATATCAAAGTAAAGAACCGTAATATCGGAATTTCCGATTCCTCACGGAACCGACAGTGTGGCCTGCGCGACTCGGATGAAATTTGCCGCAGGTGCAGGCAGCGGAGCCCCGCGTCGCCATGCAAGCCCGACCTGAACGGTTGGCAAATCGCCTGAAACGTCACGCATCTCGATCCGGTCGCCTTCAAGCGACCATGGCCGATAGGCGAGACTTGGAAGGATCGCCAGGCCGGCGCCGGTTGCGACAAGGGATCGTACCGCCTCGACGGACCGGGTGCGGAACATGATGTTCGGGCCGCGTTTCATCCCCTGCATCAGATCGCGCGTGGTGCCTTCGATCTCGTCACCGGTCAACTGGATCAACGGCCAATCCGCCAGCGCATCAAGTTCGATCGCCTCCTGTTGTGCCAGAGTGTGCCCCATTGGCAGCCAAAGCCGGTAGGGTGAAACCAGCAGGGTTTCGACATGCAGCGCGAGCCGATCGACAACTGATGACGTCAGCAAGGCAGCGACTTCCAGTTCTCCGCCAATCAGCAAATGTTGCAGATAGGCTCCGCTGTCCTCAATGATACTGAGCTCTGTCTGCGGATAGGCCCGACGAAAGCGCGCCAGCAGGTCAGACAGCACATAACCCGCCACCAGCGAGGTGACCCCGAGCGTCAGAGAGCCGGTCGTTTGCTCTGCCTCGCCTCCAAACGATTGCCGCGCCAAGGCGACATCGGTAAGGATCTGACGCGCGTGATGCAAGAAGGCGGACCCTTTGTGCGTGATCATGATGCCACGGGCATTTCTGTCGAAGAGGCTCACCCCCAGATCGACTTCCAATGACTGGATCGCCTCTGTGATGGATGACTGTGAAATCGATAGGGCCCGCGCTGCACCGGTGACCGAGCCCTGTTCCGCCGCAGCGACAAAGAATTGCAATTGACGAAACGTGAAGGCCACTAAAATCTCCCAGGGGTGCACGCACTTCGACGTGACATGGGCAACTTGCGCGTCGTTCAGTTTAAAGACAATGAAAACCGCATATCTTTGCGGCCTTGGCTTTCGAACCAGGGTTCTGCCGCGACAATCGACAGCATAGGTTTCACTAGGCGTAGACGTGTCGCTCCCGTCGTCGTGGTCCACCTGCTCTCGCCATGGCTCGCGGCCGGAGTTTCAGCTTTTTGGCGTAATCGCCTGTCCAGCCAGCACGAGGAAATTAGCTCACCTCAAGCCGGGCGTCGCCGCCAGGGTGACGCAGCTTCCATCTGTCTTGCGACTTGCAGAACAAGGGCGTCCCGACCAATCGGGCCAATCAACTGCGACGCGACTGGCAGCCCCTCTGGCGTCTGATGGACCGGTAGAACGATCGCAGGCATCCCACTGGCGTTGAAGGATGCCGTGAAGGGGCTGATTTCAAACAGCCGATCCAGAAATGCGTCAAGATCGGTTTCGGTCATGGGCAACGATTTGTGGGGCAAGGGCGGCGTGGCCGTGGCCGGCGTGATCATCAGGTCGAAGCGCTCGAAATAGGCCGCAAGACGGCGCACTTCGCGGTTTATCACGGCCGTCCGCTGCAGGTGATCGGAGAGCGACACCGTACGTGAGTAGCGCAATGCGCAGCGGGTCATGGGCTCCAGCCCCACCAGTTCCTCCTCACCCAGATTGCCTGCACCGGGATAGAGCCCCGCGAGAGAGGCCAGAAGCACCCGGATCATTGCATCGGTCAGGGCGTGCACTTCGAAGTCCGGCATCGCCTCCTCCACCTCATGGCCGAGGTCGGCAAGTAACCGCCCCGTCATCGCGGCAGCCTCGGCACAGACGGGATCGACGGACTTGCCGTCCAGACATGTGGTGACCAGTCCGATACGCAGCCGTCCCGGCGCGCGCTCTATCAAGGTCTCAAAAGGCTCTGACGGCTTTGCGGTGAAGTAGGGCGCCCCGGTGTCAGGCCCTGCCGTCACGTCGAGGATCGCAGCGCTGTCGCGCACGCTGATCGCCACGGCGTGTTCATGGCTGATGCCGTGGTTCGGATCCCCCCGATGGGGGCCGAAGGGATTGAGCGCGCGGCTGGGCTTGAACCCCACCAGCCCGTTGAAGGCCGCCGGGATGCGGATCGATCCGGCGCTGTCGGTGGCATGGGCGGCGGGCATCATGCCGCTGGCGACCGCGGCCGCAGCACCCCCGCTTGATCCCCCTGCCCCGCGATCGAGATCCCATGGGTTGCGTGTCGTGCCCCAGGCGGCGCTGTCGGTTTCCAGCGTCAGGCCGAATTCCGGCGCGGCGCTGCGTCCGAGAAAACCGAATCCGGCGGCACGCAACCGCGCGACCAGCGTGGAATCGAAGTCGAAGACCGTGCCCTTGAACCGTTCCGATCCGTTCGACAGTGGCAGGCCGCGCACCGGGGCGTGCAGATCCTTGATCAGGTATGGCATGCCGAGGAACCTGGGCCGATCGCCTTGCTCTACCCTCGCATCGAGCGCATCGAGCGCTTCCTCGAATGCCGTCACAACCACCGCATTCACGCGCGGGTTCTGCGCCTCGATCTCGCGGATTGCGGTTTCCAGAACCGCACGCGGCGCGATCTCGCCGCCTGCAACCAGCGCCGCAAGCCCGACCAGATCGTAGCCCATCCATTCTTCACGTGTCAGCATGATATCCCTCCTGTCCCGGCGCGCCTCCGCCGCCCCCTGTCACGATGTTCAATAGTGTCGCGTCCGCATCGCTCACCGAGATCAGCGCATGACCCATCCCGGCATCGTAGTAGGCGCTGTCCCCGGCACCCAGCCGGATCGGCGCGTACAGGTTCGTGTGCAGCTCCACTTCGCCGGTGAGGACAAAGATCATCTCCTCTCCGGGATGAACGACGAGGTGATCGAACTCCTCCACCGCCCGCGCCTTGACCACGACGAAGGTGGCATCCATCTGCTTCTGCTTGAGCCCCATCGCGAGCGGTTCATAGATATAGGTCGCCGCGTCATGAACCACACGCTCCGCCGCGCGCGTCACGTTCAGGCGGCCCATGGACGGGATCGGAGGTTCGGGCGTGGCATTGTCACCCGCCAGCAGTGTCGTAAGGTCCACGTCCAGCCCGCGCGCGAGCTTGAGCAGCCCGTCGAATGTGGGCGACAAGTTGGAGTTCTCGATCTTTGAAATGGTCGATCCGGCCATGCCCGCGCGGTCGGCAACCTGTTGCAACGTCATGCCTTTTCCCTGCCGCAACGCGCGGACCTTCTTGCCGAAAGCGCTCAGGGCTTCCTCTGTCTCCAAGGGAGCAGCCTTCTCAGGCATGGATATTTCCTTTCGGCATGATTTCCCTTGACATATTTCGTATACGAAAGCGAGGATGGTTGCAAGGAGCAACACTTTGGCAGCCGTACTCATCATTGTCTTCATCGGCTTCGCGATCATGGGCGGCGTGGCGATCAGCTACGTCGCGGGGTCGGCGGCCGTGCTTGCCTTCATGGCGACGGGGTATGGCAATTATCTGGCGATCATGCCGCAGCGCATCTTCAGCCAGATCGACGTCTTCACCTTCCTGTCGATGCCGCTGTTCATTCTCGCCGGAGAGTTGATGACACGCGGCGGCGTGACCGGCGTACTGATCGACCTCGCGATGCTGATCGTCGGGCGATTCAAGGGTGGGCTGGGCTACGTCAACATCGCGGCGAGCGTCTTTCTGGCGGGCATCTCCGGTTCCGCCGTGGCGGATGCGGCGGCGACGACCAAGACGCTGGTGCCCGCCATGGTCGACCGTGGCTACAAGGTGGATTTCGCGGCGGCCCTTACGGCGGCCAGCAGTGTCATCGGGCCAATCATCCCGCCCTCCATCGTGATGATCTTTTACGGGGCGCTGATGAACGTCTCCGTCGCGGCGATGTTCGCGGGCGGCATCGTGCCCGGTCTGCTGATGGCGGTGTTCCTCTTTGCCTACAACGGTTTCGTTGCGCGGCGCGACGATCACCCCGGCGGGGCGGAGGCGGAACTGCCGCCGTTTCGCGACACCGTCATCCGCGCGGTCCCTGCCCTGCTGATCCCCATCGTGATCGTCGGTGGCATCGTCTTCGGCGTCGTCACTCCGACCGAAGCCGCAGCGCTGGCGGTGGCGATCACCGTGGTCCTGGTATTCGTCTACCGCCTGCTCGACCACGCACGGCCCCGCGCGGCCCTGCGCCATACCTTCGCGGAAGGGTCGCAGGCAGTGGAGACTGCTGTCATGCTGACCGGGTCGATCTTCATGATCCTCTTCGCGGCGGCGGTCTTCGGATATCTCATCGGGATCATGCGCCTGCCAGAGGCGATTGCGGCCACCGTCACCAACCTCAATCTCGGCGCGACGGGGTACTTCCTGATCGCCAGCCTCGTGATGTTCGCGGCGGGCATGGTGATGGACGTCACGATGGCGCTCGTCCTGATGGTGCCGGTCCTGATCCCCGCCGCCATCCTCGCCGGGGGCGATCCGGTGCATGTGGGTGTGGTAAGCTGCCTCAACCTGACGCTCGGGCTGATCTCACCCCCGTTTGGTGGTATCCTGATGGTCGTCTCCGCTGCCAGCGGCGTGTCCTACCTGCGCCTGTCACTTGCCGTCCTGCCCTTTCTCGCAGTGCAGGTCGTCCTGCTGATCCTGCTCATCCTCGTCCCCGAGCTGACACTCGCACTGCCGCGCCTGCTCGGGCTCATCAACTGAAACCACAACCAACCAAAAACAGGGAGAACGACAATGACAAACATGATCCGCAAGACACTCTCAGGGCTGGCACTCAGCGCCACCCTCGCCGCTCCGGCCATGGCACAGGAGGTCCGCATCGCGGTCCAGTGTCCGGCCGTTCCCGCCTGTTCCGATTGGGTCTATGCCGAAGACTTCGCGGCATCCCTTCGTGCGGGCGGGATGGAAGCGACCGTCTTTGTCGGAGCGAGCCTTGGCAAGGACCCCGAGATCGTGGACCAGCTGTCGCAGGGCCTGCTGCAGTTCGGCGTAACCAACTTCGTGATGATCGCGCAGGTAGATCCACGCATCATCGGCTTCCTCGCCCCTTACGTCTTCAACGACTCGGCCCAGTTCTTCCGCGCGACGCAGGACACAGACAGCCCGCTTCTGGATGGAATCCGCGAGAACATGAAGGGTCAGGGGGTGATGATCGCGGGCCTGCCGGGCCTCGGCGGGCAGATGGGGCTGTTCAACACCACCAAGGACGTGTCCTCTTTGACGGATGTCGAAGGACTGCGCCTGCGCGCCATCGACGCCACGCAGGTGAAGCTTTTCGAGGCATGGGGCGCGCAAGGCGTCGTAGTGGACATGCCGGAGTTTGCCGGGGCCGTGCAGCAGGGCATCGTGGACGGTTACTTCAACCCGCCCGCCGTGCCGCTGATCTTCAAGCACACCGAGTTCCTGACCCACTTCACCGACCTCAAGGCCGGCACCCCTTTCCGTGCCGCGCTGATGTCGGCGGACTGGTACGACGGTCTCGATGACGCGTCCAAGGCCACCGTGGACGCCGCGATCGAAACGGCGAACGCGAACAACAAGGAATGGACCTTCGCCGCCGAGAAGAAGGA
>JBBSJO010000017.1:0-37958 GCA_038257185.1 Rhodobacterales bacterium
CTAAAGGTGGGTCAGTTCTCGATGGAAAACCCGGGTCACTTCTGGGTGGAAATCAACAGGCAGCAGCGTGACTTCGGGGGCACGCTTGGCAGGTGCGCTTGAGCCGCGGTATTTGGCGACGCCCTTGTCGGCCGACACCCGGTTTGGGTCGGAATGGTTCCGGCGGAACTGCTTCAGCTTGTGGCCTTCCGGGCAGATGTATTGGTCGTTCTCTGCCTGTGTCGAGCCGACCTCGGCATGCCGGATCGACCTTGTGACTTCCACATCGACAATCACGCCATGATCCGTGTCGATTAGGTAGTTGTCGGAATAGCTGAAGAGTGCCTGCGCCGTGCGTTCTGCGGTCGACTGGCTGGCCGGGGTCGGAATGCGAGGTGAACTTCGGTTGGACCTCGCTGGCGGCACCAAATCCTGCCTCGTCAAGCGTTTCGAGATACTCGCGCACCGCGCGCCTAGCGCCGCAGGGCCCGCCTGCGACGCGCATGATCCACACTGTCGAAGATTTCCTTGTTCAGCAGCTTGTCTCTCAGGCTGCCGTTGCATGACTCGATGAACGCGTCTGTTGCGGCTTGCCTAGATAGATTTTGTGCCATGGCACCGCACTCTCATCGGCCCATTTCAGGATCGCCCGACGTGCTGCAAGACCGAGTTCACCTGGAACGCGATCCTTAAGTTCATGGATGATCGCAAGTTTGACTGGCACTACTTCGCGCCCGTCAAGCCGACCCAGAAAACCTTCATCGAAAGCTTCAAAGGCCACCTGTGTGATGACTTGCTGAACGATACGCTGTTCCCGTCGTTGCACCACGCCCTTGCGAAGCTGGCCACCTGGCGCAAGGACTATAACACCGAACGACCCAACTCCCGCCTCGGCTGGCAGACCCGAGCCGAGTTTGCCCAGACCGTTGCCCCGCAACGGGGCATGACGCTGCGCAATCCGCAAATCTCCGCGACAGCCCCCGTTGCTCAAGCCGCCCAAATCGGCAAAACTCAAACCCGAAGTCTCGTTCACGCTTGATAAAAGTTGGGGGCAACGTGAGGTGGGGTATTGTCTGTGGTATGATTTTTGCATATCTATATAAAATATATAAAGATCAGATAGTTATCCTAACTCGGCGGCGGAGATCGTCTCCGCCACAAACTGTAACCATCTGCTTTCAATGGTTATTGTGGCCCGTGGTCCAGGTGCCCTTTGGTACATGACGGACCACACGGACAATCATCGATCAGCACCACCAGCGGAAGACGTGTACAGCCCCTGAAAGCATCGTGCGGATGGACCAGCGGCAAACCATGCATTAACGTTAAAACCGGACCACTCGATGGGGCTGTCGAGGTAAGTCCCTGACTACTTTCAACCGACCCATTGGACTTGCACATTGATTGACAGGCAGCAGCAATGAAATTGGTAATACTTGCGGGCGGGTTCGGGACGCGGATCAGCGAAGAATCGCATCTCAGGCCCAAGCCGATGATTGAAATCGGCGGTCGTCCCATAATCTGGCACATAATGAAGCACTACAGCGAGCACGGGATAAATGAGTTCGTGATCTGCTGCGGCTACAAAGGCTATATGATCAAGGAGTATTTCGCGAATTACTTCCTGCATATGTCAGATGTGACTATCGATCTGGAAACCAATGGGTTGGAAATACACTCCCAACGGGCAGAAACGTGGAAAATCACGTTGGTCGATACAGGTGAGACAACCCAAACCGGGGGGCGGATCAAACGTGTCAAAGATCACCTAAATGGAACATTCTGCCTGACGTATGGCGATGGGGTCAGCGATGTTGATGTGACGGCATTGATCGAGCACCATCGCACACTTGGAACCGAAGCCACTGTGACCGCGATACAGCCTGCCGGGCGGTTCGGCGGGCTCGTTTTGGACGGCGGCCTGGTTGCGCGGTTTCAAGAGAAGCCTGAGGGGGATGGGAGGTGGATCAACGGTGGTTTCTTTGTGTGTGAGCCTGCCGTCTTCGACCGGATTTCGGGTGATCAGACCGTGTTCGAGAAGGGCCCATTGGAATCTCTGGCGGCGGAAGGCCAGCTTTCGGTCTGGAAACACAGTGGGTATTGGCAGTCCATGGACACCTTGCGCGACAGGAACCTCTTGGAGGAGCTTTGGGCAACGGGTGAGGCCCCCTGGAAAACCTGGGCATGAACAGCTTCTGGAGCGGCAAGCGTGTTCTCATTACGGGGCATACCGGTTTCAAGGGAAGCTGGCTGTCTTTCTGGTTGAGCCGTCTGGGCGCCAATGTCGCAGGCATTGCGCTGCCGCCAGACACCACTCCTGCGCTCTTCACACAGCTCGGGATCGAGACACAGCTCGACCACATGATCGGTGACATCCGCGATGCTGATATGGTTGTCCGCCGGGTGGTCGAGGTTCAACCCGACGTCGTGTTCCATCTTGCAGCGCAACCCCTTGTCATCGAATCCTATGAAACTCCGCTCAAAACCTGGCAAACGAACGTCATGGGGTCCGCTCACGTGATGCAGGCCGTTCGCCAGCTTGCGGGGCGTTGCGCTGTCGTCATGGTCACGACAGACAAGGTCTATGAAAACCTCGAAGACGGTAGAGCCTATCGTGAGAATGAGCCACTTGGCGGTCATGATCCCTACAGCGCCAGCAAGGCCTCGATGGAGATCGCTGTGTCCAGTTGGCGGCGATCGTTCCTTGGCGGCACCGATATCAGGATGGCCTCTGCGAGGGCTGGGAATGTCATTGGCGGCGGTGATTGGGCCGCCAACCGGATTGTGCCCGATATCGTGAGAGCACTGAAACGCGGGCAGTGCATTGATGTGCGTAATCCAAACGCCGTGCGTCCGTGGCAGCACGTTTTGGAGCCGCTGGCAGGCTATCTTGCATTGGCGGAACGCCTTTGGTCATCGGAGGATACCGCCTATCAATCGGCGTTCAATTTTGGTCCAGACCCAAAAGATGCACTCCCCGTCGCCGATCTGGTGACCGAAGCATTGCATCATTGGCCTGGAACTTGGGCAGATACATCATCCGGCGACCGTGTACATGAGGCGGGGTTTCTGAGTCTCGACTCTGCGAAAAGTGAAACACTTCTCGGGGTTACGCCGCGCTGGACGTTCGAGGAAGCGATCGAAAGGACCATCAAGTGGTACCGCGCGGTCAATGATGGACAACCGGCGGCGGAAGTCACGCAATCCCAGCTTTTAGATTTTGGCACGTCATGATTTTCTCCCCGCTTTCACTCAGTGGTGCGTTTGAAGTGTTGCTGGAGCCAAAAGGCGATTCGCGTGGCTTTTTCTCCCGCTTCTATTGTGACGAGGAATTTTCGGGGCACGGTCTCAATACAGATTGGGTACAGATGAACCTGTCGCTGACCCGAGGTCGAGGATCGCTTCGCGGGTTGCATTTTCAGCGTGGGACTGGTGCCGAGGTGAAGCTGGTCCGCTGCCTTCGCGGACGGGTCCATGACGTAATTGTCGACCTTCGCGAAGGGTCCTCCAGCTACGGACAGCATGTCGGTGTCGAACTTGATGCGGAACGCCGCAACTCGATTTACATTCCGCAAGGTTTTGCCCATGGCTTTCAAACGCTGGAAGAGGAGGTCGAGCTGCAGTATTTCCATTCTCATTCTTACTCGCCAGATCACGAGGGCGGCCTCAACTTGATGGATAGTGACCTGGCGATCAACTGGCCCTTGCCACCTGGCCAGATGTCGGAGCGTGACAAGTTTCTGCCGACTCTCACGGACATGCTGCCGCTATGACGCAGGTGTGCCGCCATTGTGCATCTCCCCTGAGTATCCGGTTTCTGGATCTTGGTTTTGCTCCTCCCTCCAACGCCTATCTAAACCCTGACGACCTGACAAAGCCCGAAATGACCTTCCCGCTGCGACTTTTGGCATGCGGCAATTGCCGTCTTGTCCAGACAGAAGACTTCGCCACCGCAGATGCATTGTTTACGGAAGACTACGCCTATTTTTCGTCGACCTCACAGGGTTGGCTGGACCACGCGGCGCGTTATGCGGATATGGTGACAAAACGGCTCGACCTGGGGCCGGACTGCCATGTGATGGAGGTTGCGTCGAATGACGGCTACCTGCTGAAGAACTTCGTCGCCAAGGGTATCCCGTGTGTTGGTGTCGAGCCGACCGAAAGTACTGCTACAGCCGCGCGGGAGCAGGGTGTTCGCGTGGTGCAAGAGTTCTTTGGCATGGACCTTGTCGCCAGTCTGGAACAGGCGGATCTGATCATCGGCAATAATGTCTATGCCCATGTGCCAGACATCAACGATTTCACCGCAGCGTTGAAGGCGACCCTGAAACCGCAGGGCGTGATTACGCTGGAGTTTCCACACCTCATGCGTCTGGTTGAACTTCGGCAGTTCGACACCGTCTACCATGAACACTTCTCCTATCTTTCCCTGCTGGCCGCAGATCGGATGTTCATGGCGGCCGGGTTGCGGATTTTTGACGTTGAGGAACTGACAACCCATGGCGGAAGCCTGCGCGTATACGGCTGCCATTACGGCGCTGATCATGCGCAGAGCGGCTCGGTCGCCACGTTGATCGCTCAGGAGCGGGCACGCGGAATGGATCGTGACGCATTTTATCTCGCGTTCCAATCGCAGGCGGATGATGTTAAGAACGACTTTCTGAGGTTTTTGTTGCAGGCCAAGGCCGAAGGCAAATCCGTGGCTGGCTATGGCGCGGCTGCCAAAGGCAATACCATCATGAATTATGCTGGCGTCCGTCCCGATCTGCTGCCGTTCATCTGTGATGCCGCTGCGGCCAAGATCGGCAAACTGATGCCCGGAAGCCATATTCCGATACTGGCACCAACGGCTTTGCGCGAAAATCGGCCGGATTACCTGATCATCTTGCCTTGGAATATCGCGGCTGAGGTCAAGTCCCAATGCCGCGACCTTGCCGCTCTTGGCACGCGGTTTGTCACCGCTGTACCACGACTTGAAGTGTCGGAATGAGCCGCATTCTGATCACCGGCGCCACAGGGTTTGTCGGATTGCCCGTCGCGCAGAAACTCGCGTCTGCAGGGCATGACCTGACGTGCATTCTGCGTGCGGGAACAGAAGACAGGCTACAGGGGCTGGATACCCACACCATCCCCTGTGGAGTCGTTTTTGCGCAGTCTCCCGATTGGTGGGCCAAAACGCTTGCTGGTCAGGATCTAGCTGTGCATCTGGCCTGGTATGCAGAGCCCGGAAAATACCTGACGTCTGAGCGAAATCTGGACTGCTTGGCTGGCACCCTCTCTATGGCGAAAGGTGCAGTTGCGGCCAAACTGCCGCGGTTTGTCGGAATCGGCACCTGCTTTGAATATGATCTGTCTGCGGGCGAGTTGTCGGTCGACACGCCACTTGCCCCGGACACACCCTATGCGGCGGCCAAGGTGGCAGCCTTCACCATGCTGAGATCATGGTTCGCCAGCAAAAATGTGGAGTTTCTCTGGGCGCGTCTGTTCTATCTCCATGGCGCGCGCGAGGACCAACGCCGCCTCGTTGCCTACCTGCATAACCAACTCGGAAATGGTCAGGCGGCAGAACTGGGCAGTGGTGCCGCTGTGCGCGATTATCTGCATGTAGAGGTGGCTGCGGAACTGCTCGTAAGAGACATCACCAGCAGTCGGGTTGGCCCAACCAACATCTGCAGCGGCAAAGGCGTCACGATCCGGGCCCTCGCAGAAGGGATTGCCGACCAGTATGATCGCCGTGATCTCCTTAGATTTGGTGTGCGCCCGGACATTTTGACGGACCCGCCAATTGTAGTGGGACGAAGGACGGAAGAAACAAGATGACTCACACCTCGCCGCCCCGGTTGCTCTATAAGCAGGATGACTTTCCCGTCTTTCAAAACCGCATGTATAAGAGCGCCCAAGAGGCGCGGCACTGTCCCCGAGGCAATATGCGCCTGATTGAGGACCCGATTTCAGGGTTGGTATACAATGCGGCCTTTGACCCCTCCTTGGTCGACTACGACGCCGCCTATCAGAACGAACAGGCCAACAGCGCGCCCTTCCGCCAGCATCTGAACTGGGCCGCCGATTTGATTTCCGACGTCATTGGACTTGATGATCTGGTAGAAGTCGGCTGTGGCAAGGGCACGTTTCTGGAGATGCTTGCAGCGCGAGGTGCGTCGATCACAGGGTTTGATCCGACCTACGAGGGGGATAGCGCCCTCATCGAAAAGCACTATTTCGGACCAGATTTGGGCTTTTCGGCCAAGGGCCTCGTGCTCCGCCACGTGTTGGAGCATATTCCCGACCCTTATGCCTTTTTGTGCGGACTGCGGGATGCAAATGGCGGAAGCGGCTTGATTTACATCGAAGTGCCCTGTTTCGACTGGATATGCGAAAGACGGTCGTGGTTCGACATCTTTTACGAACACGTCAATTATTTCAGGCTGTCTGATTTTCAGAAGATGTTCGGTCGTGTGTCTGCGATGGGGCGATGCTTTGGGGGGCAGTACCTTTATATCATAGGCGATCTGTCCAGTCTTCGCGCTCCCGAATACGATCCAGAGGATCCGATGGACTTCCCTGACGGCTTCGACGCGTCTTTGAGCGATCCGGCCGCCGGACCCTCGGATATCATCTGGGGGGGCGCTTCCAAAGGCGTCATATACGCTCTGTTGCGCGAGCGGGCGGGCATACCGGTTGGGGCCGTGATTGATATCAATCCGAACAAGCAGGGCGGCTTTCTGGCAGGAACCGGCTTACGCGTCAGCGCGCCTGACGAGATTCTTCCGCATGTCCCTCAAACAACAAGGATCCTTGTGATGAACCCGAACTACTGCGAGGAAATCCGGCAGATATCGAACAACCAATTTACTTACGTTGAGGTGGGAAATGACTGAATTCAAACAGGAGATCGCAGGCCGTATCTCGGAGATGATGGAAAACAGGCCGCTGAACGAAAAGGCAATGGCGTTCTTGCAGGCGTCGACCCAACCGCAATATTCGTATAACTTTCATTGGCAAGACCGCCCGATCATCCAATACCCCCAAGACATTGTTGCGATGCAAGAGTTGATCTGGAGCGTAAGACCCGATCTGATTATCGAGACCGGCATTGCTCACGGCGGGTCATTGATTTTCAGTGCTTCCATGCTCGCGCTGCTGGATATGTGTGACGCCATCAAGGCTGGCACAGTCATGGATCCCTCAAAATCATCGCGGAAGGTTCTGGGGATCGATATTGACATCCGCGAGCACAACCGAGCCGCCATACTTGACCACCCGATGGCTTCGCGTATCGAAATGATCGAAGGCTCCAGCGTCGGTACGGACATTTTTGCAAAGGTGCAGATCGCCGCCAAGGGATATGAGCGCGTGCTTGTCTGTCTTGATTCAAATCATACACACGATCATGTCCGAAAGGAGCTGGAACTCTACGCGCCGCTGACATC
This sequence comes from Rhodobacterales bacterium, assembly GCA_038257185.1. GTDB lineage: Bacteria > Pseudomonadota > Alphaproteobacteria > Rhodobacterales > Rhodobacteraceae > Sulfitobacter. Next base: position 7,410 of record JBBSJO010000017.1, read on the forward strand.
GGTTGGAAGCTACTGTGTAGTCTTTGACACCCTGATCGAAGATATGCCTGCGGACGAATACCCGAACCGACCCTGGGGCCCCGGGAACAACCCGAAAACTGCTGTCTGGGACTATCTGAAGACGCACTCCGAGTTTGAAATTGATAAAAGCATTGCGGCAAAACTGCTTATCACCGTAGCGCATGATGGATTCCTGAAAAGGGTCGGGTAGCCAATTCCAGTTGAGCTGAGAAAAACATGTGCCCAGGGTTTGGTTGATTTGTGCGATAATGCCATGGTTTGTGATCGCCTTGATGTGGCCAGGCATCTCTGGCTTAAAGATTCTGGCCGGTGATTTGGAGTAACCTTGGCCGAAATCAATGCCAGCTGGAGGATGTGCTTAGCTTGGTTGCATTTAGAAAACTTGTAGTGGATTCAAGTGATGAAAATCAGCATTGTCATTCCTACCCGAGAACGGTCTCAATATCTGATGCACTCTGTGCAAACGGCATTGGAAATTTCTGACGAGAACATCGAAATTGTTGTTTGTGACAATGCGAGCAACGATGAAACCGCCAAAGTAATCCGAGGCATAGATGACCCGCGTCTGGTGTATGTGAACACGGGGGGCCGGGTGTCGATGCGCCAGAACTTCAACCATGCCTTCGAGGAATCGACTGGCGACTATCTGATATACTTTGGAGATGATGACGGAATTTCGCCCCGGCAATTTCCGTTTCTGCGGCAAATTCTGGAAAAGCACGTGCCCGATGGGCTGAGCTGGGTAAAGGCCACCTATGGCTGGCCTTCGGAATTTATCAAGAAGCCCCCTGGGATAAGATTTTATCGCAACAATTGCTTTGGTCCGCCTCGGGAGTATCAGGGTTCAGACAATCTGCAGAAACTTCTTGCGGCAGACGTGGGTAGCTTGCGCCCTGTCCCCGATATCTATCATGGCTGTCTATCGAGGTCTTACATGCTCAAGACCGCGTCGGCGCGTGACGCTATCTTTGATAGCGCCATACCAGATGTGAATCTGACCTATCGGGCGATTCTGAAAGGCGGAAACTTTATCGGTGTTGATCATCCCTTTTCAATTAATGGGTACAGTCCGGCGAGCACAGGTGGCGGTCATGGTGCGGAGCAGAAGAATCAATCAAACACTGACAGCAGCCAGAAATTTGCCATGGAGAATGCCAAGGATCCTGTCAGCGATGTGATTCCTCATGCTGGTTCCGTCCCGTTGGCGTTCTTCTCGACCCTTGAAACGCTGCGGCGCAATCATTCCGTGATGGAAATCAAGCCAGATTACCTGAAGTGGTATCGCTATGTCTTGGGGTCGGCCCGGAATAGTCCCGATCTTGCAGCGAAACTGAGCCAAATATTGAAAGAACACGCGACCATGAACAATGCGCTTCCAAGTCTGGTCGCCGCAGTAGAAAGACAACCGCAATCGAAACGCAGTCCGCTGGAACGTTTGGCGCGTTTTCAGAGCCAAATTCAGAGCTTTCGAATTTCCACTCTCGAAGGGACAGACAATACGGTTCTTACGGCAGCCCACACCCTGGATGCGATCCTGGGGCAAGATTATGGCGCGGTTTTGTCAGGCGATCTGACGCCTAAATTGGCATGGGCAGAAGCAAAGAGACGGGCAAAGAGATTTGACCGCCAGCTTTGATTGCCGGGCTTGTTTGAAGAATTCATCGCGGAAAGCCATCGTCATCTCGGCCAAACCGCCGTGACGGGGACGCGCAGGCCGATCAGGGGCAGCCGCTTGCCGCCCAGGCCCGCACGCCGCGCTTGAAGACGCCGCCGAAGGGGTGCTTCTTGGAAACCGCCTTGTCGTCGTCGGCATTTACGTAAGTCTTGCCCTGGTCGCAAAGCGCCTCCTGCGTCCAATGGTGGCAGCTGGTGCATTTCTGCCCTTTCCAGACCGACTCCGGCAGGCCTTCGATCGGCGGGAACAGCGGCGACTGTTCGACGATCTGCGCAATGCTCAGACCCTGGATCGGAGCGCCGCCTGTTGGAAAGGCCGAGGTGAATGTGAGGCCGGTGAAGTCTTCCGCGCCGCCCGTGGGCGCAGTCGCAACGGGCGAGGGTTCGGCTTCGGCTGGGGCTTCGGGTATTGTCGCCACCGGCGCGGCCGCCGCAGCAAGCTCTTCTTTCTCGCGGATGGTTTTCAGCTCGAATGCCGCCAGTTCCGCGAATATCCCGTCCGGGAACACGTCCAGGTAGGCCTGGTAATCGACAGCAGCACCGCTGGACTGCGCCGCACCGATCAGCTCTTCCTCACTCGCTGAAGGCGTCGCCGCGCGCGAGGGATCGGGTGTTACCGCCGCCATTTTTTCTGTCGGCGCTGCAGTGGGTGTGCCCAGCTCGGCGGCGAGCGCCTTGTTCAGCAGCGCCCGGGCCTGCTCCTGGTAACGTCCTCCAGGATAACTGCGCAAGAAGAGCATGATCTGCACCGGGTCGTCACTTTGATTGACCGAATCCCAAAGCTGCTTTTCCTGCAGTTCCGCCGCCGTCAGCTGCACCTTGGGCTCGAAAAAGAAGTCGCCCGTGAGAGAGGATGTATCCCAAGGCGTCTGCATGCCGCCGGTCTCGGCAATCACTTCGATGCGTACTTTCTTGAAGGTCTGTTCGATCGGCACGCCCGCAACCGGTATTTCCCTTGCCAGCGCCTTGGTGAAGGGACTGTTGCCATCCAGTCCATCCAGGGCCACGGCACCGGGCGCTGTGGAATAGGCCAGGAAGGTGCCGGTGGGCGCATTCATTTCGGCCAGACCGTTGTCGTTCAGTTCTGGTATCGCGCGGAAGGGGTTGTTGCGGCAGGCATCCAGAATCATGATATTGGTCTTGTTGCGCGCAGAACGCATCTGGCGAAGGACCGCCTCGGCCTGCACGCCGACCAGCGACAGGTCGGCAGCATCGGTCAGCGTTGCATCAATCGGCAGCAGGTAGTTCTCCCCAAAGGATTGAACCGCATGGCCAGCGTAATAGAACAGCCCCGTCGCATCCTTGCCCGCCGCGCGCAGATCACGCCCAAATTGCGAGATCGCGGTGTTGAGCGCGGATTGATCCGCATCGGTGACAAACCGTACTTCGAAACCCTTGGCCTGCAGCGTCTTTGCCATCAGATCCGCGTCGGATACAGGATTGTCCAATGCCGTCACGGCACTGTAATTGCCGTTGCCAACGATCAGGGCGATACGCGGTTCGGCCGTCGCAACGCCTGCCCCGACCAGCAGGGCAAGCGCACTCAGCAAAATGCGAAGGGTCATTATCATCTAGTTTTCAAGTACCTTGAATTCGATCCGTCGGTTGTCCCATCGCCCTTTCTTCGTATCGTTGCTGGCGATGGGTTGGGTCTCGCCGTAACCCTTGCTTATCATCGTATCATTTCCAAGCCCTTTACCAAGCAAATATGTAATGACAGAAGCCGCGCGCGCCTCCGAAAGCCGCATGTTGGACCCCTCCGGCCCCACGGAATCGGTATGCCCGCCCACTTCGATCACCATACCCGGGCAACGCAGGACGATGCCTGCGAGACTGTCCAGCAAGGGGGCGCTCTTGTCTTCCAGCCGGGCGGAACCGGAGGCAAAATAGATGTTGCCCGCCCGCGACAGGATTTCGAACCGGCCCTTGCAGGCCTCTCGGTCGAAATCCCCTTCTGCTTCCAGGGCCACCGACGTCGGGGCCGCCTGGGCGGGTGCCTGGGTCGCCGCCGCCGTTGACTCGTTGCGCGCGAAAACCCAGTCGAATGTCACCGTTGCGGATGGCAGGATGGTGACGTTTGCCGCCTCCTCCAGCTTGCCCAGACCGTCGGCCAGATTGAAGTCCGCCACAGGAACGGAGATCGGCCTCGCGGAGGCGACCGAGACGAGATTGTCGCTCAGCAGCGTCGCGGTTACGTTCGCTTCATAGGATTTCTTCACGCCGTGCAGGTCGATTTCGTAAGTGACCGGAACCTGCTTGCGACGAGCAGTGGTGAGGTCCGCCAGTAGGGCGGGGTCGATCCTGCCGGTGATCCTGGCTTCGGGGAACTTGAAGGTTTCGAAAAACAGAAAGCGCATGCGGACGTTGCGCAGGTCGATCTTGGTATCGACTGAATCGAGCAGGACGGTCACGCTGGTGGCGCCCGTTTCGTCGATCCCGCCCTGCAGGCTGGCGAAACTGCTCGATTCCGCTACAGTCTGGTTCTTGACCGACTGAAAGCTCAGGTTCGACATTTCCGGCTTGAGCGTCCAGCCGCCCGCAAACGGGGATTGTGCCAAGGCGGGCAGGCCTGCCCCTGCCGCCATCAGGACCGAGATGCAGATTGCCTTCAGGTGCCACTTCAACTTCATCATCCTGTCATTTCCTTGTTCGCGCAGCGCAGCCCTCAGGCAGAACGCAGCAATGTCTTCTTGGAACCGATGGGTGCGCACAGCTTCTTGGACGTATTCTCCAGTATCGCGCGGGCGTCGCCAAAATCTCCGGACTTCGACATCGCGATGGCGACGACGCGACGCTGTTCGCCCGGACAATCGACCAGATGTTCCCGCCGCACAGAACGGGCGCAGGAGGCATAGGCGGTGTCGACGGCTCTTGCGATTGAACCTGTGGCCGATGGTGTTGCGCACAGCCTGCGCAGCACATTGAGTGGACTCGTGCGTGCTGCTTTGGCGACGACAGCGCTTCCAAAGAAGTTTGGCTCTGACGCAGAATGGCCTCGCCCCGTCGCCTGCGCCAGTGTCGACGCCGCGATGACGACCCAGAAGCAAAGGCAGCAAAGCAGCAAGAAACAGTGGTCCAGTCGGTTAATGCAACTTGGCCTCATCTAGAAATCCCTCCGTTTCGCCAATGTGAATCGGAATTGATGCGGGCCTTAAAGATACGAACACCGATAAGTGGAGGCCCTGCCTGCGATAATGCAGAATCGCGACCGATCTGTCACCCCTCTTGTAAGGCGCAGTGAAAGCATATCCCGACCGAGCCCTCATGCCCACGGTTCGGCCCCGAGCAAACCTGGAAAGCCCCCACTTCAGTGGTTCACCTTTTGGGATAGAAACATCCGGTTTTCAGTATGATGCATTGCGGCGCAGATCCGGGTTATGCCGGTACTAGGAGATGTATCGCCCGAATTTGTCGCGAAAGCTGTTGGCCTTCTTCATGACCGCCGTCTGCCCTGCCAGCCACGAATTGAGTCGGAGACTTTCATTCCCATATTTTGAGATCTTGCTACGGCCACGGAACATGTCGGACTGGACGGCGGCCAGATCCATGCGGCAGAACTTTAGAGCCTGCCGATGCGGCAAAGGTCCGTTTCCCGCATTCGTGTTGGCGCCGAACCATCACCCGCCGCCCTATTTCACCGAATAGGTCAGACGCATCGATTTATCCGGCAACCAGAACTGTCCAGCCCAAGGAGCCAGAGCGGGTCGTCTTGACCTCTGAACGGAGGTGAAATACGTAGGGAATTGAGCGCGGGCGTTGTGTAATGGTAAGACCTCAGCCTTCCAAGCTGATGACGCGGGTTCGATTCCCGCCGCCCGCTCCAACTCAGTATCCCGGATGCGACCTCGGTGCTGCTTGACCCTTGCGCCCGCGCCGGCCATGTCCTGTTGCGACAAACGAAGGACAGCCCATGGCAGCCCCCGCACCGCCCGTACAAAGCAAGTCCGACGAACGTGAAAAGTCCCGCCGGATTGGGGGACTGCGCAGCCTTGCACCCTATCTCTGGCCCTACAGGCCGCTGATGGTGGCGGCGGTGTTGGCGCTGGTGCTGACCGCGGTGATCTCGCTGACCCTGCCGCTGGCAGTGCGCCGGGTGATCGACAACTTCGGCACCGGTGAGACGCACCTGCTGGACCAGTATTTCGCGGCGGCACTCGTGATCGCGGCCCTGCTCGCCATCGGCACGGGCCTGCGTTACGCGCTGGTCACGCGGTTGGGGGAACGGGTCGTGGCGGACATCCGTCGTGCGGTCTTTGATCGCGTCATCGGGATGAGCCCCGCCTTCTACGAACGCATCATGACCGGCGAGGTGCTGAGCCGGATCACCACCGATACCACCTTGCTCTTGTCGGTGATCAGTTCGTCCGTCTCCATCGCCCTGCGCAACTTCCTGATCTTCGTGGGCGGTCTGGTCCTGATGATGCTCACCTCGGCCAAGCTGACGGGGATGGTGCTCTTGATCGTGCCTGCGGTGATCGTGCCGATCCTTGTGCTGGGCCGCCGCCTGCGGGTTATCAGCCGCGAGAACCAGGACTGGATCGCAGCGTCTTCCGGCAATGCCTCCGAAAGCCTGGGCGCGGTGCAGACCGTGCAGGCCTTCACCCACGAGGCCGCCAGTCGCGACCAGTTCGCGCAGATGACCGAAGCCTCCTTCGATGCCGCACGGCGCCGGATCAAGACCCGGGCCGCGATGACGATGATCGTGATCTTCCTCGTCTTTGCGGGCGTGGTCGGCGTGCTCTGGATCGGGGCGCGGGACGTGCGGGCGGGGGAGATGTCGCCCGGTGCGCTGGTGCAGTTCGTGATCTACGCGGTCATGGTCGCGGGGGCGGTCGCTGCCTTGTCCGAGATCTGGGGCGAGTTGCAGCGGGCGGCAGGTGCGACCGAGCGGTTGGTGGACCTGCTGCAGACCGATGACACGGTGCAGGACCCCGCCGAAGGGCGGATGCTGCCGGAGCCTGTTGCAGGGCGGATCGCCTTCGAGAACGTACATTTCTCCTATCCCGCGCGGCCCGGCATCGCCGCCCTTGACGGGGTGGACCTGGAGATCAATCCCGGTGAGACGGTGGCCTTCGTCGGCCCCTCGGGTGCGGGGAAGACGACCATTATCCAGCTGATCCTGCGGTTCTACGATCCGTCCTCGGGGCGCATCACGCTGGACGGCGTGGACCTGCGTAACGTCACGCGCGACCGGTTCCGCCGGGAAGTGGCGTTGGTGCCGCAGGACCCTGTGATCTTCGCCGCCTCCGCGGCCGAGAACATCCGCTTCGGCCGACCCGATGCGACGGACGAACAGGTCCGTGAGGCTGCCCGTGCCGCCGCCGCGCATGATTTCATCGCGGCCCTGCCGGAGGGCTACGAAAGCTATCTCGGCGAGCGCGGTGTCATGCTCTCGGGCGGGCAGAAACAGCGCATTGCCATTGCCCGTGCGATCCTGCGCGATGCGCCGGTGCTGCTGCTGGACGAGGCAACGAGCGCGCTGGATGCCGAAAGCGAACGCGCCGTGCAGGCTGCCGTCGACCGGTTGAGCGCCAACCGCACCACGCTGATCGTGGCGCATCGGCTGGCGACAGTGAAGAAGGCGGACCGGATCGTGGTGCTGGAAGCGGGGCGGATCGTGGCCATCGGCACCCATGACGAACTGGTCGCACATGGCGGGCTCTACGCGCGGCTGGCGCGGTTGCAGTTCACCGACGGGCTTGCGGCGGAGTAGGTCAGGCGGTGCCTGCCTGGCCGCGTCGCCAGTTTTTGATTGCGCTTCCAGTAAGGGAACGAAACTGTCATTCGAGACGTATTGTTCACAGAAGGAGAACGATCAATGGGACTATGGAATTTCGTGAAGAACGCCGGGAAGAAGGTGTTCGGCGGCGACGATGATGCTGAAGTATCCGGCGCGGCGCTGAAGGACGAACTGAAGGACCTCGGTCTCGATGATGACGATCTGGACATCAAGGTCGAAGGCGACAAGGTGAAGGTCTCCGGCAAGGCGATGAGCCAGGAGATAAAGGAAAAGGTGATCCTCGCGGTGGGCAACGTCGAAGGCGTGGCTTCGGTCGAGGATGACGTTCAGGCCGACGATGCAGCCGAGCCGACTTTCCACACGGTTGAAAAGGGCGATACCCTGTCTGCCATCGCTAAGAAAACGCTGGGCAATGCGAACCGCTATCCCGAGATCTTCGAAGCGAACAAGCCGATGCTGACCCACCCCGACAAGATCTATCCCGGTCAGGTTCTGCGCATCCCCGCCGCCTGAAGACCCTCCGGTCTTTTTAGAAATCCAAAGAAAGGGCGATTGCAGGTGCGGTCGCCCTTTATGCTGAACGCGCTGCGGAGACGTAGCGTCGGGCGCAGTGATGTACGCTTGCGAAATGCGTGAATCCCGCCCATCCTGCCCGCACTGAAAACAAGGCCGGAAAACCGGCACAAGGGGAGGAACGGCCATGACATTCGCCGGAATGGAAGATCGCAACGCAATCGAAGCGGAAATGGCGTGGGAGGAGCGCGACCTTCCCGTGACCCTCTACGGGTTGCTGAGCGGCACGGCCACGAAATTTCCCGACCACAATGCGGTCAGCTACCAGATCTTCTCCGGCCCCAAAGACAAGGCGGAAACGCTGACATGGCGGCAGTTGCACGGCAAGGTCACGCAGGCCGCGAACCTTTTCCGCGGGCTGGGCGTGGGGCCGAAAGACGTGGTCGCCTATGTCCTGCCGAACTGCAACGAGACCACGATCACGCTGCTGGGCGGTGCTGTGGCGGGTATCGCGAACCCGATCAACCCGCTGCTGGACCCCGAACAGATCGCCTCCATCCTGCGCGAAACCGGGGCATCTGTTGTCGTCACCCTGCGGCCCTTTCCGAAGACGGATGTGGCCGAAAAGACCGCCGAAGCCGTGAAATTGGCGCCGGGTGTGCATACCGTGCTGGAAGTGGACCTGCTGCGTTACCTGACCCCGCCCAAGTCCTGGATCGTGCCGCTGATCCGCCCCAAGCTGAAGGTTGGAAACCACGCCAAATACCTGAACTTCAATGCGGAAGTTGCGAAGCAGAAGACCACGCTCGATTTCGAGGACGTGCAGGAAGACCGCGTCGCCTGCTATTTCCACACCGGCGGCACCACGGGAATGCCGAAGGTCGCGCAACACCGTTACTCGGGTATCATCTACAACGGCTGGATCGGGCACCGCCTGCTCTATACCGAGAACGACAACATCATGTGTCCGCTGCCGCTGTTTCACGTTTTCGCCTGTCACGTGATCCTCATGGCCGCCGTCAGCTCGGGCGCGCATGTCGTCTTTCCGACACCGCAAGGGTACCGGGGGGAAGGTGTCTTTGACAACTTCTGGAAGCTGGTGGAGCGCTGGAAGATCACCTTCATCATTACCGTGCCCACCGCCATCTCCGCCAAGATGCAGCGCCCCATTGACGCGGATGTGAGCACGGTCAAGACTGCCTTCTCCGGCTCCGCCCCGCTGCCGCTCGAGCTGTTCCGTCGCTTCGAGAAGGCCACGGGCGTGACACTGGTCGAAGGCTACGGGCTGACCGAGGCGACCTGCCTCGTGTCCTGCAACCCGACCGACGGGATCAAGAAGGTCGGGTCCATCGGCATTCCCTTCCCCCATACCACCGTCAGAATCGTCAAGGGCACCGAGAATGGCCCGATCGATGCTGACGTGGACGAGATCGGCGAGATTTGCGTCTCCAACCCCGGCGTCTACGCGGGGCATACCTATACCGAGGAAGACAAGAACAAGGACCTCTACTACGATGGCAAGTTTCTGCGCACCGGGGACCTCGGTCGGGTGGACGAGGACGGATACCTCTGGATCACGGGGCGCGCCAAGGACCTGATCATCCGGGGCGGCCACAACATCGACCCCGCCGAGATCGAGGAGGCGCTGCTCGGTCACGAGGCCGTGGCGTTTGCCGGTGCCATCGGCCAGCCAGACGCCCATGCAGGCGAGGTGCCCTGCGCATTTGTCGAACTGGTGGATGGCGCCTCGGTCACCGAGGAAGAGCTGCTGGCCTTCTGCCGCGAGAAGGTGCACGAGCGCGCGGCGCACCCCAAGCACATGACCATCATGGACGAATTGCCCAAGACGGCGGTCGGCAAGATCTTCAAGCCTGACCTCCGCCGAAACGCGATCACGCGCGTCTACAACGAGACGCTGGAGAAGAACGGCTGCAAGGCCCGCGTGACCAGTGTGATCGATGACAAGAAGCGCGGTCTGGTGGCGCAGGTGACGATGAACGGCGCGGGCAAGGACGAGGTCGGCAAATCGCTCAACGCCTTCACGGGGCAGTGGGAGGAAGCTTGAGCGCACCGGATTATCGCAAGCTGATCGACGCGGAGATGTGGGCCTATATCGAGCGGCTCGATGCCACTTATCCGCCCGACGCAGTGGACATGACGATCACGCAGCAGCGCGGTGTCTACGACGCCATGTGCCGGGTGTTCTATCAGGGTCGTCCGGACGGTGTTGCCGTGGTTGATGAGCCATGGGGCGGGGTGCAGTGCCGCCGCTACGAGAGCGGACAAAGCGACTTGACCGTTGTCTACTATCACGGCGGCGGGTTCGTCGTCGGCGGGCTCGACAGCCATGACGATGTCTGCGCCGAGATCTGCGCGCGCACCGGATACCGTGTGATCTCCGTCGACTACGGGCTGGCGCCGGAAGTGGTCTTTCCCGGTTGCTTCAACGACGCTTGGGCGGCCTTCGAGGCGGTCGCCGCGGAGATACCGGGAAACATTATCCTCTGCGGGGACAGCGCGGGCGGCAACCTCGCGGCCGCCGTCGCGCACGACGCGCGGAGCAGGGTCGCCGGCCGAATAGTGGGACAGGTGCTGATCTATCCGGGGCTGGGCGGGGACCGGACTAAGGGCTCCTACGTCATCCACGGCAACGCGCCGCACCTGACAACGGCGGACATGGAGTTCTATCAGACGGTGCGCACCGGCGGGGCGATCCCGCCCATCGGCGATCCGCGTTATGCCCCCTTGCAGGACAGTGATTTCTCTGGCCTGCCCCCCACCGTCTGCGTCACGGCGGAGTGCGATCCCTTGTCCAGCGACGGCGAGGCCTACCGCGACGCGCTGCGGGCTGCGGGCGTTTCGGCGGTCTGGATCGAGGTGCCCGGCATGGTCCACGCCTGCCTGCGCGCACGCGCCATGTCAAAGCGGGCGGCTGGCTTCTTTGATGAGGTCGTGCGGGCGGTGGATCATCTGGGCAAAGGTGAATGGCCCTATTGAGCCGGCGGCGGGGTGAAACCCCGCCCTACGTCAGAAAGCTCTTCGCCCTCATCGTCGCCGCGACCGGCGCGCCCAGACGGTGCAGGATCGTCGGGGCCAGTTGCAGCTGGTCGATCACGGTATCTTCCGCAGGCCCTTTGGCGGGACCGAAGTAATAGAGCGCCGCCTCCTGCTGCAAGGCGCCGCGTCCGCCGTGGTGGCCGCGCTCGTCCTGGCCATGGTCGGCGGTGACGATGATCTCGTATCCCGCCTCCATCCACTTGTGGATAAAGGGCGCCAGCATCTCGTCCATGACGGCGCAGGCGTGGTCCATCTCCTGACAGTCGTGAAAGAACCTGTGCCCCATGCTGTCCAGCGTGCAGGTGTGCAGCATCCCGTAGTTCAGCCCGAAACGCATGCAGAGGTTGGTGAGCGTGGCGAAAAGGTCCACGTCCGAGGGCGTCATCTGGTTGATCAGCCCATAGCCCGACATGGTGTGAAAACGCCCGTGGTTGATCGTGTCGCTCTCCGGTTCGTCGTATTCGATGTCGCGGACGTAGTCGAAGGGATGGCGGTTGAAGAACTCCGACCAGAAGGAATGCGCCACCGCCCCGGTGACACCGCCCCCGGCGCGTGCCTGTGCGAAGACGTCCTTCTCCTTCAGCCGGAACACATTGCCGTTTCCGGTGCAGCCATGCACCGCCGGGGCCACGCCGGTATGGATCGAGGCATAGCAGGAGGCCGAGATCGAAGGCAGAACCGCCCGGATTTTCCAGACACGCGCATCGCCTGCGTCCACCCAGCCTTCGAGATTGCCGAAGAGCCGCCGCCAGTTGCGGTAGGGCACGCCGTCGAGGATGATCAGCAGCAACTTGTTCTTCATGGTTTGGCCTCGCCCTCTGGCTTCAAGCGCCGCGATGATACGGACAGACAGCGCGGTCTGTGCTTGGTCAGTTCCCTGCGCTTTCCATGCGGCGGTGTTCGATGGTCTCTTCCAGCCAGCCGATCTTCATCACGGGTACAGAGCGGAGCAGAAGGTCAGTATAGGCATCAAACGGCGGCGACAGGACCTGGGATTTCGGACCGTAGCGCACGACCTTGCCCTGGTACATCACCGCGATACTGTCCGCGATGGCCTTCACCGTCGCCAGATCGTGAGTGATGAAGAGATAGGCCACATCTTCGATATTTTGCAGGTTCAGGAGCAGCTTGAGGATACCGTCCGCCACCAACGGGTCCAGCGCGCTCGTCACCTCGTCGCAGATGATCAGCTTGGGTTTGGCCGCCAGCGCCCGGGCAATGCAGACCCGCTGCTTCTGACCGCCCGAAAGCTCCGCCGGATAGCGGTTCTGGAAACCGCTCCCCAACTCGATCTCGTCCAGCAGTTCCTGGATGCGGGTCTGCTTGGCCTTGCCACGCAGGTTGAAGTAGAACTCCAGCGGCCGGCCGATGATGGTGCCCACGGTCTGGCGCGGGTTCATCGCGGTGTCGGCCATCTGATAGATCATCTGCAACTCGCGCAGGTCATCGAGCGGGCGGGATTTCAGGTCGCCTGTCAGGGTCCGCCCGTCGAAGGTGATCTTGCCACCGGCCGGGGGCAACAGCCCGGTGATGACCCGCGCGAGCGTGGATTTACCGGAACCGGACTCCCCCACAACCGCCAGCGTCTGCCCGCGGTGCAGTTCCACGTTCACGTCCTTGAGAACGTCGAAATCGGTGCCCCGATACCGCGCGGTGATGTTCTCCACACGCAGCAGAGCGTTGTCGCTTGGGGTCTTCTCCTCGTGCTGGATCGACCGGACGGAGACGAGCGCCTTGGTGTATTCCTCGCGCGGGGCGTTGATGATCTGGTCGGTGGTGCCGTATTCGACCATCGCACCCTGTTGGAGGACCATGATGTGGTCGCTGACCTGCGCCACAACGGCAAGGTCATGGGTGATATAGAGTGCGGCGACCCCCGTGGCGGCAATCGCCTCCTTGATGGCGGCGAGCACGTCGATCTGCGTGGTCACGTCCAGCGCGGTGGTGGGTTCGTCGAAGACGACGAGGTCGGGCTCGGGGCAGAGCGCGAGCGCCGTCATGCAGCGCTGCAACTGGCCGCCGGAGACCTGATGCGGGTAGCGGTTGCCGATGTTCTCGGGGTCGGGCAGGCCAAGCTTGCGGAAAAGCTCGACGGCACGCGCCTCGGCCTCCTTGCGCGAGAACTTGTTCTGGTAGACGGCGGCCTCGACGACCTGCTCCATTATCTTCTTGGCCGGGTTGAAGGAGGCAGCGGCGGATTGTGATACATAGGTCACTTCCGCCCCGCGCAGACGGCGCACATCGCGCAGCCCCGCCTTGATCATGTCGCGCCCGTTGACCCAGACTTCACCGCCCGTGATCTCCACCCCGCCGCGCCCATAGGCCATGGCCGCGAGCCCGATGGTGGACTTGCCCGCCCCGGATTCCCCGATCAGGCCCAGCACCTTGCCGCGCTCCAGATCGAAATCCACACCGTGCACGATCTCGATGGGCTTGGGCCGTTCGCCGGGCGGATAGATGGTCGCGCCAATCTTGAGTCCGCGAACTTTGAGAAGGGGTTCGGTCATCCTCTGCCCCCTTTCAGCGAGGTCGTGCGGTTCAGGATCCAGTCGGCCACGAGGTTGATCGAAATGCAGAGCGTGGCGATGGCATAGGCGGGGTAGAGGGCGGCCTGAATGCCGTAGTTGATGCCCTCCTTGTTCTCCTTCACGATCCCGCCCCAATCCGCCAGCGGCGGTTGCACGCCGAGGCCGAGGAACGAGAGCGTGGAAATGAAGAGCACCGCGAAGATGAAGCGCAGGCCCATCTCGGCCACCAGCGGCGAGAGCGCATTGGGCAGGGTTTCGCGGAAGATGATCCAGCCGATCTTCTCACCCCGCAGCCGGGCGGCCTCGACGTAGTCCATCACGGTGATGTCCACGGCGACGGCGCGGGCAAGGCGATAGACGCGGGTGGAGTCGAGCAGGCCCATGAGGAGGATGAGGATCGTGGTGGTCGTCGGCATCACGGACAGCACGACCAGCGCGAAGATCAGCGAAGGGATCGACATGATCAGGTCGACGAAACGCGACAGCGTCTGGTCGACCCAGCCACCCGAGACTGCAGCGAAGAAGCCGAGCACCGAGCCGGTCACGAAGCTGAGGATCGTGGCCATGGTGGCGATGAAGATCGTGGTGCGCCCGCCGTAGATCAGGCGCGTCAGCAGATCGCGCCCGATGCTGTCTGTGCCGAGCCAGAACTCGGAGGAGGAGGGCTCCCACACGTCACCCACGATCTCGGACATGCCGTAAGGGGCGATAAGCGGCGCGAAGAGTGCCATGAGGAAGTAGAGACCCGTGAAGAACAGGCCGATCATGGCGGAGATGGGAATGTTTTTCATTTGGGGTGCCTCAGCCTTGGATTGGCGAGGATCGAGACGATATCCGCGATCAGGTTCAGACCGATATAGACGGCGGCGAAAATCAGACCGCAGGCCTGCACCACCGGCACGTCACGTTTGGACACGTGATCGACGAGGTACTGCCCCATCCCGGGGTAGGCGAAGACGACTTCGACCACCACCACACCGACAACGAGGTAGGCGAGGTTCAGCATCACCACATTCACGATGGGCGCGATGGCGTTGGGGAAGGCGTGGGTGCGGATGATCCGCAGCATCCCCATGCCCTTGAGCTCTGCGGTTTCGATATAGGCCGACTGCATCACATTCAGGATGGCGGCGCGGGTCATGCGCATCATGTGTGCCAGCACGACGAGGGTAAGGACCATGACCGGGATCGCAATGGCGTTGAGCTTCTGTCCGAGGCTCATCCCGTCGTTGATGATCGCGACGGAGGAGAACATGCCCCACTTGATCGAGACCCAGTAGATCAGCACGTAGCCGATCATGAATTCGGGAATGGAGATGGTGGTCAGCGTCACTGCCGAGATCAGCTTGTCAGGCCAGCGGTCCTTGTAGCGGACGGCCAGCAGACCGAGGAAAATTGCCAGCGGGACCGAGATGACGGCCGCCCAGAAGGCGAGGAAAAGGGTATTCTTGAGGCGCCCGCCAAGGCTTTCGGCGATGTCGCGGCCATTGGTGAGCGCGGTGCCCAGATCGCCCTGCACGAAACCGCCAAGCCAGCTGACGTAGCGGCCGAGGGCGGGTTCGTCCATGCCAAGCTCGCGTCTGAGATTGGCGAGAGATTCAGGGGTCGCGGACTGACCCAGAATGGATTGTGCCACGTCGCCCGGCAGCATGGTCGTTCCCGCGAAGATCAGGATCGAGGCGGCGAACAGCAGCAGAAAGCCCAGCGCGAGGCGCTGGGCAATCAGTTTCAGGATCGGATGCATTATGCGTCCATCACCCAGCACTTGATGGCGGCCTGGTTGGACATCATTTCCCCGTTCGGGTCATTGATCCAGCCGCCGAGGTTGTTGGACACGCCGTTCACGAAGTCGTTGAACATCGGCAGGATCAGACCGCCTTCGTCCTTCAGCATCACGGCCATCTTGGAGTAGATTTCCTTGCGCTTGGCATCGTCCAGTTCCGCCTTGGCCTCGTTCAGCATGGCGTCGAACTCGGGGCGCTTCCAGCGGGTGTCGTTCCAGTCCGCGGTGGAGAGATAGGCGGTCGTGTACATCTGGTCCTGCACCGGACGTCCGCCCCAGTAGGAGGCGCAGAAGGGCTGCACGTTCCAGACCTCTGACCAGTAGCCGTCGTTGGGCTCGCGCTTGATCTCCAGCGGGATACCGGCGGCCTTGGCGCTTTCCTGGAAGAGCGATGCGGCGTCGACCGCACCCGGGAAGGCACCGTCGGAGACACGCAGGATGATCGGGCTGCCGTCGTGGCCGGACTTCGCGTAATGTTCCTTCGCTTTCTCGATGGAGTGTTCGCGCTGCGGAATGCTCGCGTCGAACAGCGGGTAGGCGGAGTTGATCGGGAAGTCGTTACCGATGGAGCCGTAGCCGCGCAGGATCTTGTCCACCATCTCTTCGCGGTTGATCGCATACTTCAGAGCCAGCCGCAGGTCATTGTTGTCGAAGGGCGCGGTGTCGATGTGGGCGATGAAGACATAATGTCCGCGGCCCGCAGAGCTTTCGACGCGCAGATTCGGCGCGCGGTCCAGCAGGGCGGCGACCTTGGGATCGACGCGGTTGATGGCGTGGACCTGACCTGACTGCAGTGCCGCGGTGCGCGCAGTGGCATCGTTCAGCACAAGAACCTCGACCGCGTCGGCCCAGCCGCGGTTTTCGCTATCCCAATAGTCTTCGCGACGCTTGAAGGCGTGGCGCACCCCCGGCTCGTCGATTTCCAACGTGTACGGGCCGGTGCCGATGGCCGCGGTCGGATTGTCCATACCGCCGTTCGGCTGGATGATCAGGTGATAGTCCGCCATCAGGAAGGGCAGGTCGGCGTTTGCCGTCTCGAGTTCCACCACGAAGTTGTCGCCGTCGACTTTCATGTCGGCGATGCCCTTCATGATGCCCAGAGCGCCCGACTGGCTGTCCTCGTTGGAGTGGCGCTGCATGGTCGCCATGACGTCGTCGGGTGTCATGTCCTTGCCGTTGGAGAAGGGGATGCCCTTGCGGATCTTGAAGGTCCAGGTCTTGGCATCGGCAGACGCCTCGACGCTTTCGGCCATGCGGAAGTCGATTTTGCCTTCCGGGTCCACGTCGACCAGTGTCTCGCCCCAGCAGTAGAGGTTGTTCAGCGGCACTTCGGATGCGGTCAGGGCCGGATCAGGCGTGTTGGTCGATTCCCCGCCCGAGGAGCCGATCTTGATCGTGCCGCCCCGCTTGGGCGTGTTGTCCTGTGCGCGGGCGCTGTTTGCCAGCATTGCGTTGGCGGCAACCGCCGTCACGCCGAGCGCTGCGGCGCGACCCACGAATTCGCGGCGCGTCATCAGGCCCTTGGCCACCTTGTCTGTCATATATTTGAGTTGTTCGTTCATCTGGTGTCTCCCGGTTGGAATCATTGGCGCGTTGTCGCGCTGTTTTATTGATTGATGGGTCAAGTTTGCGCATTTCTCCGCGTCTCGCAAGGGTTATTACCCCCGCGTGTATGACGGTCGCATTACAGGTCGCGGCGGGGAATGCGATCCTCGACGTCGCGCTCATAGATCAGTTTATCGTTCTCATAGGCTTCCAGCCGCGCGGTGAGGTGGAAGTGTGTGGCATCCGACCACATGGCCGAATTTGTCTCCGTCCGCAGGCGGATGTCGTCGCGTTGCAGTTCCTCCGTCCAGTGGCAGGCACCGCGTGCAGAAAGCGGGTCATCGGGGTGGATGTCCCAGCGTTCGCGCGCCACCGACCCTGTGATCAGGCCGTGGTCGGCGTCGCGCAGCTTGCCGAAGTCGTCCTCGATGATGAGGCTGACAAGGCCGGTGGTCAGGTGCGTCTCGCGGCGACGGACGTGGGCTTCGGGGCGCAGCGTCTCCGTTTCCCAAGGGGCGGCTGCGGTGGGGGGCGGGAAGGCGTATTCGTCGCCTCCGTTCGTAGGGCGCTGGGGCAGGGCGATGCTGCCGCCGCTCAGGGTCAGTTGTGCCTGATGCGGCGCGGGCCACATCAGCGGCCAGTAGCCGGTGGAGATCGCCACGCGCAGGCGGTGACCCGCAGGCACGCGGTAGGCAATTTGATCGAGGGCGAGCGTGACCTCTTCCAGTTCTCCCGGTGTCATCGGTTCTGGATCGGCGGCGCTGGCGCGGTGGCTGAGGTTCAGCACGCCATAGGTGATGCGGGTGCTGGCCCCGTCGGGGTGGATGTGATTCAGGCGCACCGCGATCTGTGCCTGCGGTCGGTCGCTTGCCAGCCGCAACGTCAGGCGCGGGGCACCGACGATGTCCATGGCGCTTTCCAGAGGCGGGCTATCAAAGCAGCATGACAGGGCGTCGTCCTGCCGCTGGTCTCCCGGCATTTCCGGCCCGAGCCAGATCGCGCAATATTCGCCTGCATCCGCGCCGCAGTCGGCGGGCGAGGCAACGGTTCGGGCCAGTGCGCTTTCGTCGGCGGCAAGGCCTGCGTCCGTCAGGTGAAGAGTATGCACCGGCAGATGCGAGGTCGCGCCGCTGTCCTCGGCGATCCAGCGGCCGGGGCGATCCGCATACCATGTCGCGGGGCGCGCGCCGTCCATGAGGTAGGCGCGGTAGTCGGGATCGTCCTCCGCCCCGGTGTCGGCGCCCTTGAGCCAGCGGTCCCACCAGCGCAGCGCTTCCTGAAGAAAGCCGATGCGGGGTTCGGGGACCGCGAAATGGGGGTACTTGTGGACCCATGGCCCCACGATCCCCTTGGCGCCCGGCAGGGCCTCGACCAGTTGCGGCACCGCGTTCTTGTAGGAATCGCCCCAACCGCCGATGGCGAGCACCTTGGCCTTGATCGCTGAATAGTCCTCGATGACCGATCCATGCTGCCAATAGGCGTCGCGGGACTGGTGGCGCAACCAGAGGGAAGGCAGGAAGGGTTCGGCCTCCAGCCGTTCCAGCCACATTTCGCGCCAGTTCTCCCGCAGGGCCGGATCGGGCGCGCGGCTGGAATAGGCCCACATGGTCGCGCCCCAGCCGAGGTTCTCGTTCAGCAGGCAACCGCCCTTGTAATGGATGTCGTCCGCGAAGCGGTCCACGGTGGAGCAGAGCGTGATCACCGCCTTCAGCGGGTCGGGGGCCAGTGCTGCCACCTGCAATCCGTTGAAGCCGCCCCAGCTGATGCCCATCATGCCGACCTTGCCGTTGCACCAGGGTTGTGCCGCCAGCCAGCCGATCGCCTCGACGCAGTCGGCCTGTTCCTGGGCGGTGTATTCGTCCTCCATGATGCCTTCGCTGTCGCCATTGCCGCGCATGTCAAGGCGCACGCAGGCATAGCCGCGCTCCGCGAACCAAGGGTGCGTCAGCGCATCGCGGGCGCAGGTGCCGTCGCGTTTGCGGTAGGGGAGGTATTCGAGGATGACCGGGACGGGGTTGGTGTCCGCGTCCACGGGTTTCCAGATACGGGCGGACAGGCGGCAGCCGTCCGGGAGGGTGATGCCGAGGTCCGGCTCTTCGGTGATGTCGCGCAGGGCATTGGGGGGGCTGGTCATGGGCCCGAACGTCTTGCGAATTCCGGGCGTTGTCAACGGGGCAGAGCGTGATCCGAAGGAGCGCCTGCGGCGCATTACATTGTTTGATCTTTCCGCTGCCGGACCTACCGTGTCAGAGGTCAGAGGTCAGAGGATCTGGGTGTCCAGCCAGATCGTGACCGGACCGTCATTGGTGAGGCTCACGGCCATGTCGGCACCGAAGCGGCCTGTCTCGGTGGGGATGCTCAGATCACGGAGCGCATGGGCGAACTGGAGATAGAGCGTTTCGGCCTCGTCGGCCTTGGCGGCACCCGAAAAGCCGGGGCGGTTACCGCGCGAAGTGTCGGCGGCGAGGGTGAATTGGCTGACCACCAGCGCACTCCCGCCGGACTGGGCAATACTGAGGTTCATTTTCCCAGCGCCGTCGCGGAAAAGCCGCAGCTTGCTGATCTTGAGCGCCAGCGCCCTTGCTGTGTCGGAACTGTCGCCCGGCATGGCGCAGAGGAGGACCATCAGGCCGGGGCCGATACGGGCGATATCGTCGCTCTCAACCGAGACCGACGCCTGAGTCACGCGCTGCAACAGGG
This sequence comes from Rhodobacterales bacterium, assembly GCA_038257185.1. Taxonomy (GTDB): domain Bacteria; phylum Pseudomonadota; class Alphaproteobacteria; order Rhodobacterales; family Rhodobacteraceae; genus Sulfitobacter. The sequence continues at coordinate 26,971 of JBBSJO010000017.1, forward strand.
CGCGCATCAGCCGTGCCAGTCGATGATGTCGGAGGGTGCCGCACGTTCGGTGCGGAAGTGATTGATGGGCGCGTTCTCGTCCGCGTAGCCAAAAGAGATGGCGCAGAGCACCAGCCGGTCGTCGCCGATCCGCAGGTGCGCGCGCACCTGAGGCGCATAGGCCGCGATGGCGGCCTGCGGGATCGTGGCCACGCCCAACGCCGTGGCCGCAAGGGTGAAGGCGGTGAGGAAGCCTCCGGTGTCCAACGCCCCATAGGGGCCAAGCTCGGTGGGGGAATGGACAATGGCGACATGGGGTGCATCGAAGAGGGCGTAGTTGCGCAGCATCTGGGACCTGCGCGCGGCGCGGTCGGATTTATCGATTCCCACCGCGTCGTAGAGCTGGAATCCGCAGGTGCGGCGGCGGTCTGCGTAGTCGCCGGAATATCCCTTGGGCCAGTCGAGATCCGGTTCGGGTGCCGTGCCCTTGCCTGCCAGTTCGGTGAGCAGGGTGCGGAAGGCGTCTGTCGCCGCGCCCTTGGTGATGCTGATCTGCCAAGGCTGTGCGTTGCACCACGAGGGAACGTGCCGCGCAGCATCGACGATACGGGTGATTGTCTCGTCCGGCACCGGACCGGGCTTGAACGCACGGCAGGAATAGCGCGCGGAAAGGATGTCGGTGAAGGTGTCGTATTGTGTCATTACTGCTGAGCCGCGAAATAGCCGACGATGGCGGCGGCGATCAGCCCCAGCACTACCGCGATTGCAATCTTGACCTTGGAGTAAGGCCGCTCCCCCTGCACCCGCCCGGTGCGCCCGTTGACGACGAAGCGGTAGGTCTCGCCCCGGTATTTATAGGCCGCGAGCCAGACAGGCAGCAGGATGTGCTTGAAGGTCAGGTTCGCCACCTGCGTATCGATCCCGTGGATCCGCTGCCGGTCGCCGCCGATGTCGAACTTCACGTCGCGTTCGATCACCCGGTCCATCTGGGCACGGGCCTGCACAAAGCCTTCCTTGAGCGGCACCGAATAGGCCTCGGCCCGGAAACCCGCGAGGTATTCGGGCGCGTAGGGTTCCAGTGCGGCGAGGTCCCAGGGTTCGAGCGCATCGGTGTATTGTTTCGGCAGCGAGGTGGAAGCGAGCACCAGCACGTCGTCGAAAAACCGCGCGACACGACCCGACGCCGGGTTCCAACGGACCTTGGCGACCTGGACCTGCTCTCGCTTGCCATCTCGCACGACGGTTTCGGTCACGTAGTAGACTGTCCCCCGCTCTCCCCGGTAGGTCGATTTCGTATCGGCGTCATAGGTCCAGTAGGGCACGTAGATGCCTTGCATCCTGCGGCCCTTTCGGGCGTAGTCCTGCAGCCCGTTCGGCGCGAACCAGAGCTTGCCGAGCCAGTCGGTCATCGCCCTGCGCGCCACATCCTCCGTCAGTGCGAAGGGGAGGACGGCGCGGGGCTTGATGTGTCGGTGGGTGCCGGTGTCGACCACGATGGGCGTGGCGCAAAACGGGCATTCGGCGGCGTGTTTCCCGGGTGCGAATTCCACCTGTGCGCCGCAGTTGGGGCAGGAGGTAACGCGGGTCTCCTCCATTTCCGCCGCGTCGAGATCTGCGTCGAGGCCCGCCTGCAGATCCAACTCGCGGATCGGTTCGACCCGGGTCCTGCCGCCTTCGATGGGTTGGGTATTGCCGCAATGGTCGCAGACCAGCAACGCGGCGTTCGGGTCGTAGCGCAGATCGGAGCCGCAATTGTCACAGGGAAAGCGGTGCTCGGAAACCGGCTCCGTCGGCATCGTGGTGTCGGACATGAAGGCTCCCTCCGGGGTCCGCGGGAACATAGCGCCGATGCGCGGGGCCTGCCAGACCCCGGCCTACAAATACCGGCCTACAAATATCGGCCTACAAATAGCGGTGCAGCGCCTTGGGGACCATGATGCGCAACGCGTTGTCGCGCAGGTGCAGGTGCCTCCAGAGGTGAAACGCGGCATGGATCAGGGCCAGCGCCGCCACGAGGTAGAATTCGTAGATATGAAGTTGGGCCACGATTTCGTTCGCGCGTGGCAGGTCTAGGGGTGGCGCGAAGGGCAGAACGCCCGCCGCCTTGAGCAGCTTGGTGGAGGTGAGCCCCAGCAGGAACCCGGTGACAGCGACGCCGAACAACCCCCAGATCAGCGCCTTGTGCAGACCCTGGTGCAAGCGTCGCGCCCAGCCCTTTAGTTTCGGACCGGGACGGCTCGCAAGCCCGCGCCGCAGGTAATCGGCGGTCCACAACAGGCACAAGGTGACAAAGAAGAGCGCCAGAAGGGAATGCATCTGGAAAGCGGTCGGACCGAAGGGCAACACGTCCGCGGGCGTCACGAGGATGAACCAGATCAGCAGGGGCACCATCGACCAGTGCAGCACCTTGAGCGCGGTGCGGCGAGAGGGCAGGCGGCGCGCCACGGCTCAAAGATACCGGTGCAGGATCCGCGGCAGGATCAACCGCAGCGCCCCGTCATAGAGCGCCGTGTGACGCCAGAAGTGGAAGAGTCCGTGAAATGCGCCCGCAGAAAGCGTCACCAGCAGCATGGTCCAGGCGTCGAGGAACCACAGGGGGCGACCCGCGAGCCGGAACGCGATGGCGATGGCCGTGAGGGCCAGCAGGAGATGAAGAGCGCGGTGCATCGAGGGGTAGATACGGCGCAGGTTGGGCGAAAGTTTCGGCCCCGGCCGTCCGCTCAGCCCAATAGTGAGCGTCATTCCGCCCCAGAGGGCCACGACCGCGACGAAAGCCGCGAGGACATATGGGTTGTCGGTGCCGCCCTTCACCATGGCGAGAATCAGAGTCACCGCTGACCAGTGCAGGAAGATGACGAGGCCGCGCCTTGTCATGGGTTCATGGCGGCACGGTAGCGGGCCACCAGCAGAGGCAGCACAGTTTCGCGCCAGAAGGGGCCCGCAGCCCCCATCGACCGGGCGGAGGCTGCATGAGGTCGGCCAATGTGCCTGTCATTTGAGCGACGGAACCATCCGGCGCAGGGTGCCGTCCTTGGCGATGTAATGGTGATAAAGTGCCAGAATCGTATGGCCCGCAATGAGCACCAACAGGACGCTGACGGCGATCTCGTGCGCCTCTCCCGCGGCCTTGATGTGCAGGTACCAGGCTGACGCGCCAAGTGCCGGGACAACGACCATCATCAGGTAGAGCGCGCGGTGCCCCCAGAGTGCGGCCTTCTCCTGCCAGCCGTATTGCGCCGGTTCCGGCGCAGGGACGGCTGACGTCAAGCGCACGACGATGCGGATCAGCACAAGCAGGAAGACGGCACCGCCGACCCAGACGTGCCAGGTGTTGCCCTCGATGCCTGTGGTGCCCGCCTGCATCCGGTCGCGCCAGATCTTGCCCATGCCGTCGCCGAGAAACCAGGCGATGGCGATGAGGATTGCGATACTCCAGTGCAGGGTAATCTGGAGCCTGGAGTACGCGTTGTTGGTGACCATTGGTCAAACCTTTCAGGTGCCCGGTGGGGGCGGAGGAAGGACGGTAAAAAGTTGCGCCAGCTCGGGAACATCTTCGGCCATTTGCCAGCCGTCCTGACCCGGCGTCCAGACATAGCTGTCGCGGCCGAGCGAGCCGTCCGAGACCTTCCGGCCCATCGCGGCCTTGGAGAAAGGGCCCGTCGTTTCGCCCGAGATGGCGATGTGCCAGACCTTTTCCATCGGTGGCGGCGGCGGTGCCATCGGCGCGGGGGATGCCGCAGCCTGCGGCCGTGCGCCCCAGGGCCCGCCGGCGGCGGCGGCCTGACCGATCTGCATGCCCAGACCCGCCTGCATGGCGGCCCCGGCGTTGCCTTCCTGCCCCAGCGCCTCTGCCGCCTGGAACTGGGTGTACTGGTTGAGGTCCCCAATCACGCCCATGGAGGTGCGCTTGTCCATCACCGCCTCGACGGCGGGGGGCAAGGAGATGTTCTCGATGTAGAGTTCGGGGATGGTCAGACCGTAGTCCGCGATTGTCTTGGAAATCTCGGTACTTACCAGCTTGCCCAGTTCGCGGGTGTTGCCGGCCATGTCGAGCACGGGGATCTTCGACAGCGCGATGGTGCGCGAGAATTCCTGTACGATCACGTTGCGGATCTGGTAGCTGATCTCGTCCATCGTGAATTCGCCATCGGTGCCGACAATCTCGGTCATGAACTTCGCGGGGTCGCTCACGCGCACCGAATAGGTGCCGAAGGCGCGCAGCCGCACTGGCCCAAACTCCGGATCGCGCACCATGATCGGGTTCTTGGTGCCCCATTTCAGATCGTTGAAACGCGCGGTGTTGACGAAGTAGATCTCGGACTTGAAGGGGCTCTTGAAGCCGTGGTCCCAGTGCTGCAGCGACGTCATGATCGGCATGTTGTTGGTCTCCAACATGTAGAGACCGGGGGTGAAGACATCCGCAAGCTGCCCCTCGTGCACAAAGACGGCCGCCTGCCCCTCGCGCACGGTCAGCTTGGCGCCGTACTTGATCTCGTGGCCTTCCCGCTCGAACCGCCAGACCATGGTGTCGCGGGAATCGTCGGTCCAGTGGATGACGTCGATGAACTGGCCGGAGAGAAAATCGAGAATGCCCATGGGTCAAATCCTTGTGGTTTGGAGGGAAGGATATGGCGGCGGACGGGGGTTATCAAGGTGCGGGGAAGGGAGTAGGGGTGGAGAGGTTAGCTGCGATGTTTTGCGGGGCGCGTGAAATGGGCGCCAGAGACATGCGGAACGTGCAGAGAGGGGCGGTTTGAGACCAGGTTGACCTTTTTCGGCCCCGCAGCCAACGTCCGCTTAACCACTGACAGCTTGTAAAGAACGGCTTATAATCGTGTAATGGATACTGACCCGCCCTTGTCGATCAACACTCGGAGGTTTCTACTGCGCGAATACCTGATGACGGATGAAGCCGATTTTATTGGGTACCAAACTGATCCTAACTTCACGATTTATCACTCGGCCGAGGAACTCGGCGAAGATCGTGCGCGATCCGTTTTCCAGATGTTCATGGCATGGCAGGATGAATCCCCGCGTCTGAATTACCAGTTTGCGATCTGTCATTCAGCTGATGAAAACCAGTTGATCGGGAGCTGCGGCATCAGGTTAAACAGCCATGCACCAGAAGAAGCCGACTTTGGAATTGAACTGGCTCGCCCATACTGGGGTAGGCACGGATTTGCGGTAGAGATATCGAGTGCGATGATAAATTGGGTGTTCTCCGAATTGCAAATAATGGCTCTTACTGCCGATACTGCACTGAGCAACACAGTTGCTGCACGTCTGGCTGAACGCGCAGGGTTTAATCGGGTGATTGCCAAGGAGAAGCAATTCTGGCGGCTTGAACGCGAGAATTGGAAGCTCTCGGTAATCTGAAGGGCTGATGTTCCCGCTTCGCCCGATTTTGATCCGGATGGATCATGTGGGGCGGGCCGAGGATGGTCTGACGCCTGCGACTTGTCCCGGGCCGAAGATCGTCTGGATGGCGGTGAATGTCGCATCGGCCCGACCCTCACAAAGCCCCGCCCGTCAACTCCCGCGCAATGATCCGCGTAATCGGCGCCGCCTCCGCCGCACTCATGCCGATACTCAGGCGCGGGTCGTAGAGCAGCTTCAGCAACAACTCGTCATGATCCGTCAGCAGCGCGAATTCGTCGTCGTCGTTGAAGATCGAGGGCCGTGCGGCAGGGCTGTCGTTGGCGAGGCCGAGGCCCTGCGCCAGTTCCTCGTGGATGCAGGACAGGCGCAGAAGGTCAGGGTTTTCGGAGCGGATCATGGCCACGGCTGCGGTATAGGTATTGGCCTGCGGCCCTGCGGCATATGCCGCGACCGCGCAATAGGTGTCGCGACGCAGGTCCGCCATGGCGCTCAGGCTGGCGGGAGAGATGCCCGCCACCCGTGCGGCGGCGCGAGCGAGGGCTTCGGCGCGGTCATCCTCTGAGGCGATGACCACCATGAAATTAGGCGTGCCGGAGGTGGAGACCGGATGCCCCGTGACCCGTGCGAGCCGGGCGGCGTAGGCGCGGATATTGGCAGTGTCGATGCGTTGCTGGGAGGGGGGCACGCTGGGGCCAAAGATCACCTCCATCCGCACAGGCTCGGCCCAGCGGCGCAGGGGGCTCGCGCCGCCACGGCCCAAAAAGTTGCCGTCGTATTCGTTGAAGAAGGCGATCTGCTCGAAATTCCGCGCCAGCATGTCGGCGGAAAAGGGGGTGTCCGGCCCGCCGCCGTCCTGGCGCAGCAAACCTTGAGTCATCTGCGCTGTCTGCACCTCGTTCAGGTAACTGCGCAGTGCCGCGCTCTTTTTGGAGGTCGGCTGTGCCACCACAGGGGGGGGCAGGGCCGCTGCGGCGGGTCGCGCCTGCGGTTTCAGCGAGGGTGCGGGCGGTGCGGGGAACAGCTCGCACCCCAGCACTGCCATTGCGAGCAGAATCGCAATACCTGCCCGACCAACCCTGTTCAGCTTGTGTGGATACATGACCTGTTCAGTTCGGGACCGCGCCGCCGGCGGTCTCGCCCAGCCCGGTCTTGCGGGCCTTGGCGGAGGCCAGCGTGTCGCGCAGCCTGGCTTCCATCTCCTTGAGGTCCTTTTCGGCCGCAGCGCGCTTGGTCTTGCCTTCGTCCGCGATCTGAAGCGATTCCTCGATGGTGCCGATCAGGTCCGCGTTGGCCTGTTTCACAGCCTCGATGTCGAAGACACCGCGCTCCATCTCGGTGCGGATCATCTTGTTGCTCTCGCGCAGGTTCCTCGCGTTGGAGGTGAGCAACTCGTTGGTCAGGTCATTGGCCTCGCGCACGGCACTTGCTGCCTCGGCCGAACGCTGGATGGTGACGGCCTGTGCCAGTTGGGTTTCCCACAGGGGCACGGTGTTCACGAGGGTGGAGTTGATCTTGGTCACGAGGCTCTTGTCGTTCTCCTGCACGAGGCGGATGGAGGGCAGCGACTGCATGGTGACCTGCCGCGTGAGCTTGAGGTCGTGCACCCGGCGCTCCAGGTCGTCGCGGGCGGCGCGGATGTCGCGGAGTTCCTGCGCGACCATGACTTGCTTGTCCTCGGGGGCGGCTTTCACGGCCTTTTCCTTGGCGGGGACGGTGGTGGCGTCGATGTCGGCGAGCTTGGCCTCCCCGGCGGCGATGTAGAGCGCCAGTTCGTCGTAGAAGCCCAGCGTCTTCTCATAGAGCATGTCGAGGGACTTGATGTCCTTCAGTAGGGTATGTTCGTGGGTCAGCAGGTTGTCGGTGATGCGGTCTATCTGGCCCTGCACCTTTTCGAACTGGGCGGTGAACTTTGCGAAGGGGGCGGCACGGCCTATCAGTTTTTCCCACCAGCTGCGCTCGCGGCGCACGTCGAGTTCGGAGACCGAGAAGCCACGGATGGTGCTGACGATGTCGCGCAGGCTGTCACCTGCGGGGCCTACGTCCTTGTTGCGGACGTCCGCGAGCATCGCCTGGCTGATCTCCTGCAATTCAGCCTGGGCGGCGGAGCCGAAGGAGACGATGGACTGGGTGTCCTCCATGTCGATCTCGTCCATGCGGCGGGTGATCTCTGCACTGAGTGGCTTGTCGGCCTCGTGCAGCGGTACAACCGCGTTCGCATCCGTCGGTTCGGGCAGGACCAGCGCCGTCACCTCTTCGACCATGGCAAGAGATTGATTGGCTTTTTCACGAACGGTATCAGACATATGAGTGTTTCCTTGAAGTTTTGGATGAAGGCGGTCCTAGTCGGTCCGGACGCCCTCACGGGAAAGCCGCTCGCGCAGCACGTCAATTTCGATGGTCATGTCGTCGCGGTCGTCCAGCAGGGATTTGCGGGTGCGGGCGGCAAAGTTGGTGTCCAGATCGTCAAGCAGGGCCATGTAGTCGGCGCGTGCCTTGGCATCCTGCGTGCGGCTGTAGACATCGGCGAATTTCACCGTCGCGTCGCGGGCACCCTGCAGGTAGACGCTGAGGTACTTGCGTGCTGCGGTAAGGTCGCGGGGGTCTTCCTCCACCGTCCGGATGAGGGTGCGGGCGGTGGCCTGAAACGTCTCCAGCCGCGCCTCGGCCTTGCGGTCGCCCGCGCGTCTGATGGCGTCACTCATGGCGGCCAGCACCTTTTCGGCCTCGCCCACCACCCGCGCGACGCGATCCTGCTGGAAGGTGTCGATGCCTTCCATGCCCTTTGAAGTCAGCGGGTCGATGCCGAAAGCGGCCACATGCAGCGCTGCGGCACAAAACCCGTAGAGAACAGCCGCCAGCAGGTCGCCCGCGGTGGCCATGTGCGCCGCTACCGCAAGGGCGGCACCGATCCCCGTCAGCGCCGCTGCCATCAGCTTGCGCGGAATCGCGGGCCGGCGTGCGACCTTGCGGGCGTGATAGACCGCTTCGGCCTGCAAACCCTCGCGCAAGAGCCAGGCCGAGAGCGCCAATGCACCGGTTCCGAGCAGCCCGATGGTCAGGCTTTGCGCCCCGCTGCCGAGCGTTGTCGCCAGCAGGACGACGGGGGGGACGAACATGACGTTCGCGCGCCCGCCGACGGGATCGACCTCCACGCGTTCGGCGTGGGTCGTGCCAGTGTCATCGGGGCTGAACTTGCCGCCAAACCGTTTCGCCATGGCTCAGAGCCCTCCGAGCCAGCCGGAGGTGACGCCGAGGAGCAGCACGATGAGCGCCAGGTAGGCGATTTTCTGCAATCCGCTGGGTGCCATCAGGCCTCCGTCATTTGGGCCGAACATCGGGCGCATCGCACGCCGTCCGGTCCGATACACTTCATTCCAGACTGATACCAGAATGGCGACGATGGCAACGATGACTGCCAAGAACACCAAGAATAGAAACAATCTGGCCATGCGCCCTCCGATATCATCAACATAGTCTGCAATCGGCGCCGTTGCCAGTGACGCGCTCCAGGTCAGGTAAGGGCTTGCCGGGTCCTTGTGAATTGGGGGTCAGGGGGAAAAGCGCGCGACCTCTCCCCGCTCGCAGGGCCGAACTTTTGCAAAAGTTCGGGCAAGATCATTGCAATGATCTTGTGGCGCGTGCTCAGCGCGGTTTGCGCGGAGATTTGCCGCCCTTGGGTTTTGCCGCATCCGCTGAGGCGGGGCGCGGCCGGCCCGGCTGGCCCGCGCCGCCGAAACCGCCGGGCTTGCGCCGGGGGCCGCGTTTGATGCCTGTGGGTTTCCTCACCGCTGTGCCGCTTGGGTCCTCCAGCTCGATACCCAACTGGTCTCGCACGATCTTGCGGCGGATTTCCTCGACCTCGCCGGGCTTCAACTCGCCCAGTTGGAAGGGACCGTAGCTGATGCGGATCAGACGGTTCACGGAGAGACCCACCGCCTCCATCGCGCGTCGGATTTCGCGGTTCTTGCCTTCGCGCAGCCCGATGGTGAGCCAGGCGTTGGCACCCTGCTGGCGGTCGAGGGTCACGGTCATCGGCTGGAACTGCTCGCCCTCGACGGTGATGCCGCGGCGCAGCGGCTCCAGCGCCTCGTCCGAGGGCCGCCCGTTCACGCGACAGCGGTAGCGGCGCAGCCACCCGCTGGAAGGCAGTTCTAGTTTCCGCTTGATCGCGCCATCGTTGGTGAGCAGTAGCAGCCCCTCGGAGTTGAGGTCGAGCCGTCCGACGGAAACCACGCGGGGCATATCCTCGGGCAGGTCGTCGTAGATCGTGCCGCGGCCCTTGTCATCGCGGTTCGTAGTCACGAGGCCGGTGGGCTTGTGGTAGAGCCACATGCGCGGCGGTTCGGGAGCGGCCAGAGGCGCGCCGTCGACGGTGATCTTGTCGTCCTCGGTCACGTTCAGCGCGGGCGACAGGATCTGCTCCCCGTTCACGCGCACGCGTCCGGCTTCGACCATGCGCTCCGCTTCGCGGCGCGAGGCGAGGCCTGCGCGGGCCAGCACCTTAGCAATGCGGTCGCCGGGGGGCGTGTCGGAGGGGGGCGTCTTGTTCATCGTCCTCGCTTAGCCTGTTTGGTGGTCTTGCGAAAGGGCGGCGATTGCGGTCCTGTGCGCAGATGACGTTCCGTTCCCATATGGACCTCGCCCTGGCAGAGGCGCGTGCGGCTGGCGCTCGCGGCGAGGTGCCCGTGGGTGCCGTGGTGCTGGATGCCACGGGTAAGGTCGTGGCGCAGGCGGGCAACCGCACGCGGGAACTGAATGATCCCACGGCCCACGCCGAGATGCTTGCGATCCGGGCGGCCTGTGCAGCTGCCGGATCAGAGCGTCTGGTGGGACATGCGCTTTACGTCACACTGGAGCCCTGCGCGATGTGCGCTGCCGCCATCGCCGCCGCGCGTGTGGCGCGCCTGTACTATGGTGCTGCCGACCCCAAGTCGGGCGGGGTGGCGCAGGGGGCGCGGGTGTTCTCGCATCCCCAGTGTCACCATGTGCCGGAGGTCTTCGACGGCATTGCGGGGGGGGAGGCAGAGGACTTGTTGAAGAGATTTTTTGCAGAGAGAAGAAGAGGGTAGCCCATGTCGGCGAACAAGCAACTGTCGCGGTTCGTCCGCGATGCCTTGGCGGGCGGGCGGAACCGGGATGAGATCGCGACAGTCCTGACCGGTTCCGGCTGGAGCAGGTCGGAAGTGAGCGACGCGCTGGCGGCCTGGGCGGAGACGCCGTTTTCGCCGCCTATCCCGCGCCCGCAAGCGACCGTCTCGGCGCGGGATTTCTTCATTTACGCGCTGACCTTCGGCCTGCTGATCTTTGGGGCGGTCTATCTGGTTCAGCTGTTCCACGCGCTCATCGATCTTGCGATGGAGCCTGAGGGCTATCGGTTTGCCTACCGCATCCGCTGGTCGATGGCGGTGCTGATCGTGACGGTGCCGGTGTACCTCTGGCTGACGTGGCGGGAGCGATCGAACCTCCTGGCGGACCCAGCGCTTTATCGCTCTGCGGTGCGCAAGTGGCTGACCTACATCACGCTCCTGGTGGCGGCGTCGGTGCTTCTGGGTGATCTGGTGGCGGTGATCTATGCCTTCCTGAACGGTGATCTCACGCTCCAGTTCTTCGCCAAGGCCGCCGTCGTGGCA
>JBBSJO010000018.1:0-37901 GCA_038257185.1 Rhodobacterales bacterium
CCGCGAATCGCGCGGCCTCAACGTTCAACCCCACAGCGCGCATTTCGTAGCCCAAGGTCGTGCGCCGCTGAATGACCCAGACGACGGCAGCCGAGATCAGCGCCAGCCCGAAACCCCAGTGCAATCGCAACCCTTCGACCAAGCGCGGCAGCCGCGCTTCGTCGATCAACCGAGCCGACTTGGGCCAGCCGAGACCCATGGGGTCTTTCAGCGGCCCCTCCAGCAGCATCGACACCCAGAGCAGCACGATGAAATTCAAAAGCAGCGTCGTTACTACCTCATCCACGCCAAAGCGCGTCTTGAGAAAGGTCGGCACCAGCAACACCAGCGCCCCGCCCAACATCGCCGCCCCGGCGATGACCGGCAGCAGCGCAAAGGACGGCCAGGCCAGCGCGCCGGTGCCGAGCACCACGGTCACCACCGCGCCCACGTACAATTGCGCCTCCGCCCCGATGTTCCACAGCTTGGCACGAAAGGCGACGGCCACCGCGAGGCCAGTAAAGATCAGCGGAGTCGCGCGGTTCAGCGTCTCCAGCGTGGCGAACTTGGACCCGAAGGCGCCCTTAACGATCAGCCCCAGCACCGAGAACGGCTGCGCCCCCGCCACCATCGCCAGCAACGAGGCCACCACGACCGTCGCCGCCAGCGCCAGCGCAGGCAGGCCCAGCGTGCGCAGGGTCGAGGGGTTGGCGACGGGTTCAAGCCGCATCCGCATCCTCCCCGAAACCATGGCCCGCCATCCAGCCACCCAGCTCCGCCGTCGTCAACGCACCCCGGGCGAACCCCGGCGACAGACGCCCCTCGGAAATCACATGGATCACGTCCGACAAGGCGGTGATCTCGTCCAGATCCTCCGAGATCAGTAGCACCGCCGCCCCCCGGTCCCGCGCTGCGAGTAACTGTTCGTGCACATAGGTGAGCGCCCCGATATCGAGCCCCCGCACCGGCTGGTTGGCCAGCACGACCTGCGGGCTGGTCTCCAGCACCCGCCCCAGAATGAGCTTCTGCATGTTGCCGCCCGACAGCAGCCGGATGCGCGTCTCCGGCCCCGGACAGCGCACGTCATAGCCGGTGATCACCCGCCCGGCGAAATCCCGCGCCGCGCCCCAGTTCATCCAGCCGCGCCGACTGAAGGGCGGCTTGGCGTAAAGCTCCAGCACCGCGTTCTCCGTCAGGTCGAAGTCGGCAATCGTCCCGGTGCGGTGCCGGTCCTCCGGGATTCGCGCAATGCCAGCCGCAAGTGCTGCCTGCGGCGACCATCCCTGCAACTTCTTGTCGAGCACGCGTAATTCTCCCGTAGAAGGGGCGATCAGCCCCCCGATGAGATCCGCCAGTGCCGCCTGCCCGTTGCCCGACACCCCCGCCAGCCCCGTGATCTGACCCGCGCGTAACTGCAAATCCACGCCGCGCAGACCCGGCGCGCTACCCCGGTCCGGAGTCCCGACCGCCGACAGTGCCACTAGCACCGCCCCCGGTGTAGCCTCGCGCACGGTCGGTGCCGCCACTTCCGACCCCACCATCATCTGCGCCAGCCGGTGCCGGTCGGTGCCCGCCGTCTCCGCCTCCGCCACCAGCTTGCCGTGGCGCAGCACCACGACCCGGGAGGCAATCGCCATCACCTCGTGCAGCTTGTGGCTGATGAAGATCACCGACAGCCCCAGCGCCACCGCCTTGCGCATCGTGGCAAAAAGATCCTCCGTCTCCTGCGGGGTCAGCACCGCCGTGGGTTCATCCAGAATCAGTATCCGCGCATCGCGGTAAAGCGCCTTGAGGATCTCCACCCGCTGTCGCTCCCCCACGCTCAGGCTGCCCACCTGCGCATCGGGGTCCACGCTCAGCCCATAGTCCGCCACCAGCTTCAGCACGCGCGCCCGTGCCGCCGCCCGACCGTAGCCCGCGCGCCAAAGCGGCACCGTGCCCAGCACGATGTTCTCCAGCACGCTCATATTGTCGGCCAGCGTGAAATGCTGGTGTACCATGCCGACGCCTGCCTCCAGCGCCGCGCGCGGGTTGCCGGGGGGCAGCTTGCGGCCAAAGACCTCCACCGTCCCTTCGTCCGCCGTGTAATGGCCGAAGAGGATGTTCATCAGCGTGGTCTTGCCCGCGCCGTTCTCCCCCAGCAGCGCGATCACCTCGCCCCGGGCCAGCGCGAAACTGATGCCATCGTTCGCCGTCAGCGCGCCAAACCGCTTGGTGATGCCATCGAGGCGCAGAACCACCTGCGCCCCGGTGTCGTCATCGGTCATTTACGAGGATTTCGGCTCTTCGTCGTTGATCTCTACCTTGAAGCTGCCGTCCTTGATCGCCTTGGTCTTCTCCTCGACCATCGTGACCGCCTCTGCGGGGATCTTGCCCTCGAAGGTGCCATAGGGCGCAAGCTCGCTGCCGCCCTCGGACATGAAGGAATAGACCCCGAAATCGGCGGCCTTGAAGGTGCCCGCCTTGACCTCGGCGATGGCGGCATCCAACGTCGGTTCGAAGTTCCAGATCGCGGAGGCCACAACGGTTTCGGGATAGTCGGCTTGCGTGTCGATCACGTTTCCGATGGCCAGCACACCCTTCTCCTTGGCCGCATCCGACACACCGAAGCGCTCGGCATAAAGCACATCCGCCCCGTTCTCGATCATCGCAAAGGCGGTTTCCTTGGCCTTGGGCGGATCGAACCAGCTCCCGATGAAGCTGACCTGAAACTTGATGTCCGGGTTCATTTCCTGCGCCCCTGCCATGAAGGCATGCATCAGGCGGTTCACTTCGGGGATCGGGAAGCCGCCGACCATGCCGATGTTGCCGCTCGTGGTCATAGAACCCGCAATGATACCAGACAGATAGGCCGCATCCTGAATGTAGTTGTCGAAGACCGCGAAGTTCGGCAGGCCCGCGTCCTCCTTGAAGGAAGACCCCATCAGGAAGGCGACCTGCGGATACTCCGCCGCCACCTCGCGGGCCTCCTGCTCGGCTCCGAAGACTTCGCCGACGATCAGTTGCACGCCGGATTCCGCATATTCGCGCATGACCCGCGCGTAGTCGGTGTTCGATACGTTCTCGGTATAGGTATAGTCGATGTCGCCGCGCGCCTTGGCGGCTTCCGCCGCCTTGTGGATGCGGCTGACCCATTGCTGTTCGACCGGCACGGTATAGATGCCCGCGACCTTGATGGTTTCCTGCGCGAAGGCGACCTGCGGCAGCAGGGCGACAGCAGACAGCGCTGCGGCGCTGCCCAGCAGATGACGGCGTGAGATGGTGCGATGTGACATGGTGGTCCCCCAAAGGTGATGTGCCTGCCGGATCGTTCGGCAGAGCGGCAGATGAGTCAAGCCAGCGCCTGAAAATTGGGCGTCACTTGACGGGTTGGTGGGCGCTTTTTGCCCGGCTTGCGGGCGTTTCAATCTCCGGGTGAGTGGTGCGGATTGAAAGAGCCTGTTGCAGCGGCATTGAGGGGTAGCGGTATGTCCGCCTGAGCCGGCCTGCCCCTTTCGGCGGCAGCCGTCGCCGGGCGGCGAAGGTCTCCGGGATCAGTCCCCCAGCGCCGCCGCACAGAACGCCGAGATCAATGCCGCGTCCTTGACCCCCGGCGCGCTCTCGACGCCGGACGACACATCCACTTGCCGGGCTCCGGTCAGCGCAATAGCCTCGGCCACGTTGTCCGGCGTCAGCCCTCCCGCCAGCATCCACGGCACGGGCCAGCGCCGTCCCGCGATCAGCCGCCAGTCAAAGGTCAGGCCGTTGCCCCCCGGGAGCACCGCCTCCTTCGGCGGCTTGGCATCGACAAGCAACTGGTCGGCGATCCGGCCGTAGGTCTCAAGTGCCGCCAGATCACCAGCATCCGCGACCCCCACCGCCTTCATCACCGGCAGCCCGTAACGCGCCTTGACCGCTGCCACACGCTCGGGGCTCTCTCTGCCGTGCAATTGCAACATGTCCAGCGGCACCGCCGCCGTCAGCGCATCGAGAAAAGCGTCATCGGCATCTACCGTCAGGGCGACCTTGCAGATGCCCGCCGGCACCGTGCCCGCCATGACGGCGGCATCCGGGAGGGACAGGTTGCGGGGTGATTTTTCAAAGAACACGAAGCCCAGATACCGCGCCCGCGCCAACAAGGCCGCAGGCACGTCCGCCGGATCGGTCAGACCGCAGATCTTGACGTTGACGCCCTTTGGCACGCGCCTAGCTGGCTTCGTCCAGCAAAGCCAGGACCTCGTCCTTGCCCTCGTGATTTTCGGCCTTCAGCCGTGCCACTTCACGCTCCAGCCTGCGCATCTCGCGGGCCTGCTTGGCGGCGGCGGCACGTTCGCCGTATTCGCGGATCCACTCCCAGACAAAGCCGATCAGCAGGCCCGCCACGATGCTGCCGAGGATCACGATGAACAGCGGCAGTTCGATCCGCGGGTTCAGCACGAACCAGCCCGACACCTCCGAAGGCAGAACCTGCAGCGACACCATGTCCCGGTTCGCCAGCGCGACCGAAATCAGCGCGAGCGCGAAGATGGCAATACAGAAGTAGCGGACATAACGCATCAGGTGTTTCCGTTCAGCCGGTCACGCAGCAGCTTGCCAGTCTTGAAAAAGGGCACGTGTTTCTCTTCGACTTCCACCGTCTCGCCGGTGCGCGGGTTGCGCCCGGTCCGGGCATCACGCTTCTTGACCGAGAAGGCACCGAACCCCCGCAGCTCGACCCGGTCGCCCTGCGCCATCGCGCCGGTGATCTCGTCGAAGATGGTGTTCACGATCCGCTCCACATCGCGTTGATAGAGGTGCGGATTGTCGTCCGCAATCTTCTGGATCAGTTCTGACCGGATCATCGCGCTATCCCCCCTGAGATGTGACTTTTATCTATGGTCCATTGCCGACTATAGGAAAAAACATTCTCAGCGGGAAGGACTGCTTGCGCCAACCGCCGCGTTTTTGCGACCAGAAGGCACTGTTATCCGGGCTTTTTTCGCCTCCGCCGGGAGCGGATCGGGTTTCGAGCCGTCACCACAAGTGAAAGAGAGGGGCATTCCCAACCGATTCGGCCACAGCCTTGCGCCTGCCCCGACCGCGCGCCGCGCCGCCCTCCTGCGCCGGATCTGGTTCACGAAAGGTGAGAGCCCGTTCCGAGCCAATGAGCGTCACATTGCCAGTGCTGCACTGC
Source organism: Rhodobacterales bacterium (assembly GCA_038257185.1). GTDB lineage: Bacteria > Pseudomonadota > Alphaproteobacteria > Rhodobacterales > Rhodobacteraceae > Sulfitobacter. The sequence goes on from JBBSJO010000018.1 coordinate 5,132, forward strand.
GGCGGTGTACGGGGGGTGCATGCGCGGTGCACGCAGATCACGCCCCTCTGCCCTCACCCCAGGCGCCGCAGCAGTTCCACCGAAGGCTCCCCCGTCGCGGGCGCCCCGATGCTTGCCTGATAGGCACTGATCGCCTTGCGGCTGGCAGGTCCGATCACCCCGTCGCTGCCATCGGTGTCGAAGCCCCGCGCGGTCAGCCGCTCCTGCAGCGCGACCCGGTCGGCCTTGGTCATGCCGTTGGCATCCGGCGGGAAAGACCCGCGGATCGGCCCCGCCCCCGCGATGCGGTCGGACAGATGCCCCACCCCGATCGCGTAATTGTCTGAGTTGTTGTAGCGCTTGATGGCGCGAAAATTGCCGGTGACGGCAAAGGACGGCCCGCCCGGCTGTGGCGTGATGATCGTGCCCGCCGGTGCGCCGTTGCCGACCTCCCCGCCCCATTTCACGCCCCGCGTCCAGCCGTTCTTGGCGAGGTAGGCGGCAGTGGAGGCCAGCGCGTCGGAGGGGTCCTCCGACCAGATATCGCGCCGCCCGTCGCCGGTGAAATCCACCGCAAAGGCTTGATAAGACGTGGGAATGAACTGGGTATGGCCCATGGCTCCGGCCCAGGACCCGGTCATGCCCCCCGCCGTGATGTCGCCGTTTTGCAGGATCTTCAGCGCGGCCACGAGCTGCTTTTCAAAGAACTCCCCGCGCCGCCCGTCGAAGGCCAGCGTGGAGGTAGAAGAGACCACCGGCACATCTCCGCGCCGCTCGCCGTAGTAGCTTTCCAGCCCCCAGACGGCACAGACGACCTCCGCCGCGACGCCGTAGCGCCCCTCGATGGCCGCAAGCGTATTGCGGTGGCGGGCAAAGGCCGCGCGGCCCTTGGAGACGCGCTCATCAGAGGCCGCGATGTTGAGGTAATCCTCCAGCGTGCGGGTGAATTCCGTCTGGTTGCGGTCCCGCGTGACGACGCCGGGCAAGTAGCCCGCACCCGCAAAGCCGCTGCGCAGCGTCGCATCGCTGATGCCCTGCCCCGCGGCGCGTGCGCGAAAGGACGTGACCCAGGCGTCGTAGCCGGCATTAGGGACCGGCTGAAGGTCCGAGGGTGCGGAGGTGACACGCGGGCCAAGCGCCCCCGTGCCGCCTGTGGTACAGGCCGAAAGCCCGAGAGCGCCGAGTCCGAATACGAATGTTCTGCGTGATGGTGTCATGATGCCTGCCTCTTGTTTTGCGGGTACCATAGCCGACGAAAAACCCCGCGCAAAGCGGGGTTTGGTCGCGGGGGCGAGCCTTTGCCTATTGGCCAGGCACGTAAAGCGGGACAGTCGACATGGACATCTTGGCCGAGCCATTCTGAACGTCACGTGCGTGACTGATGTAGACGAGCGTGTTGTTCGCTTCGTCGAAGATCCGCTTCACGCGGAGGGTCTTGAAGATCACCGACCGGCGCTCGCTGAAGACATCCTCGCCCTCCGCATCGCGTTCGATGTCACCGATCTCGATCGGGCCGGTCTGACGGCAGGCGATGGAGGAATTCGACGGGTCCTCGAACCAGTTGCCTTTCTGCAGACGGTCAATCAATCCGCGGTCAAAGTAGGCCAGATGGCAGGTGACACCTGTGACTTTGGGGTCCTGAATCGCCTCGATCACGATGTCATTGCCAAGCCAGTCGACGTCGACATTGCCCACCACATCCGCGCGGGCGGCGATGCTCCCGATCAAGGTGGCACAGACGGCGGCCAGACTGCACGCCATTTTCCTGTTTTTCATCTCGTTAACCTTCATTCCATCTTCAAAGCCTGCGCAAGAGCACGCCTTTTTCGGAAATCATCATGTCGCGATGCACTGTGACATACCAGCCCCTTGCCGTTCACGATTCCGGAACATATCAAGAACGTATGACACAGCTCACTCTCCAGCAAAAACTCGCGCTGCTCAGCGATGCGGCGAAATATGATGCGTCCTGCGCATCCTCCGGCACGACGCGGCGCAGCAGCGCGCCGGGCAAGGGGCTCGGCAGCACCGAAGGGTCTGGCATCTGCCACGCCTATGCGCCCGACGGCCGCTGCATCAGTCTGCTGAAGATCCTGATGACGAACTTCTGCATCTACGATTGCGCCTATTGCATCAACCGGGTGTCGTCGAACGTCGAGCGGGCGAGATTCTCGGTGGAGGAGGTCGTGCATCTCACCATCGAATTCTACCGGCGAAATTACATCGAAGGGCTGTTCCTGTCCTCTGGCATCATCCGCTCACCGGACCAGACGATGGGCGACATGGTCCGCATCGCGCGGGAGCTGCGGCAGACCCACGATTTCAAAGGTTATATCCACCTCAAGACCATTCCCGACGCCTCTCCCGAACTGATCGAAGAAGCGGGGCTGCTGGCGGATCGTCTGTCGATGAACATAGAGTTGCCCACCGATGCGGGCATCCGTGCCTACGCGCCGGAAAAGAACCCCGATGGCATCCGCAAGGCCATGGGCAACGTCCGTCTTCGCAAGGAGAGCGCGACGCCCACGCACCGCGGTCGGAAGGCCCCCAAATTCGCGCCTGCCGGTCAATCAACGCAACTGATCGTCGGGGCGGACGGGGCGAGCGATTCTACGATCCTGCAAAGCTCCACCCGGCTCTATTCGTCCTACAAGCTCAAGCGGGTCTATTACTCCGCCTTTTCGCCCATCCCCGACAGCGCCGCGAAGCTGCCCCTGATCAAGCCCCCGCTGATGCGTGAACACCGGCTCTATCAGGCGGATTGGTTGATGCGATTCTACGGCTTCGACGCGGATGAGATCGCTCCGGCTTCGGGCCAAGGGATGCTTGACCTCGACATCGACCCCAAGCTCGCATGGGCACTGGCGCACCGCGCGGCCTTCCCGGTCGATGTGAACAAAGCCAGCCGCGGCTTGCTGCTCAGGGTGCCGGGGTTCGGGACGAAGTCGGTGAACCGCATCCTCGCCGCCCGGCGCAATGGGTCATTGGGCTATGACGATCTGCGCCGGATGGGGGCGCTCGTCACCAAGGCGCGGCCCTTCATCGTCACGCGCGACTGGCGGCCCGGATCACTGACGGACGAAGCCAATCTGCGCGCGCGTTTCGCCCCGCCGCCCGAGCAGCTGACCCTGCTGTGACCTATGCCGTCGCCCTCCCCCGCCTCGGCATTTTCGACGCCTGGCGCGCGGCTGCGCGACGGTTGGCGGGGGCGGGCGTCGTTCCGGGCGAGATAGACTGGCGTATGGACGGAGATACGCGTTCTCTTTTCACGCAGGATATTCCGCTACCTCCGGAGCGCTTGAAAGGCCTCACCGTCCCCAAGGATTTTCCCAACCTCGCCCGGCAAGTCTGCGCCAGCCGTCAGCCCGGTGCCTTCGACCTGCTCTACCGGCTTCTCCTGCGGGTGGCGAAACAGCCCGGACTGCTGACCAACCGTGCCGACCAGGAGGTCCAGCAGGCCGAGGAGATCGCCAAGTCCATCCGCCGCGACATGCACAAGATGAAGGCTTTCGTCCGCTTCCGTGAAGTGTCGGAGGCGGGCGCGGATCGGCGGCAGTTCGTCGCCTGGTTCGAACCGGACAACCGGATCGAGGAACTGACCGCAGGATTTTTCTGCCGCCGCTTCGCGGATATGGACTGGGCAATCATCACACCCGAGGTCACGACGCAGTTCGCGGACGGGACGCTGACGCAGACTGCCCAGGCAAACGCGCAACCCGACCACAGCGACGAGACGGAGGAGCTCTGGCGGACCTACTACGCCAACATCTTCAACCCCGCGCGGCTGAAGATAAAGGCGATGCTGGCCGAGATGCCCAAGAAGTACTGGAAGAACCTGCCCGAAGCCGCCCTGATCCCCGGCCTGATCGCCGAAGCCGAAAAACGCGTGCTGGAGATGCGCGACGCTGCCCCCAGCGATGCCCCCGCCCGCGCCGCACGGATCACGGAGAGGTTGGAGGACGCGCAGGCGGCGGCATTCGTGCAGGACGACCTTCAGGGGTGCACCCGCTGCCCCCTCGCCGCCCACGCGACGCAGGCGGTGCCGGGAGAGGGCCCGATGGACGCCGCCCTGATGATCGTTGGCGAACAGCCCGGCGATCAGGAGGATCTGGCCGGTCGCCCCTTCGTCGGACCTGCCGGGCAGGCGTTTGACCGCATTGCCCAGGAAGTCGGGCTGGACCGACGTGCGGCTTACGTCACGAACGCGGTCAAACATTTCAAATTCATCCCACGCGGCAAGCGGCGCATCCACCAGAGTCCGAACGGGTCCGAAGTGCAGCACTGTCGATGGTGGCTGAACCGCGAGGTGGCGCAGGTGCAGCCCGCGCTGCTGCTCGCGCTCGGTGCCACGGCGGCGCTGGCCCTGACGGGCGACGGCAAGAACATCACCAAGCGACGCGGCAAGGTAGAGCGCGGTCTGGACGGGCGACCTGTCTTCATCACGCTACACCCTGCCTTCCTGCTCCGGCAGGGCTCAGAACTGGACCGCGAACGCGAGACCGCCAATTTTCGCGCTGACCTTGCCGCTGTCGCGGCGATGATGGCAGACCATGCCGCAGGAAGATGGCAGGCCACGGCTTGAAGCGTCAGACCCGTGCGAGACCACCGTTGGTATCCAGCATGAACTGCGCGAAGATCGGCGTGCTGGCGGCCCCGATGGCGCGGGCGTTGGGGCCGATGCTGCCCGCCTCGATACGCGGTTCGATCAAGCCGCGCGTGTCTTGATTGACGAGATAGCGTCGGACGCGCTCCACCAGCGTATCGCGCACCGCGTGGGGGAAGGCCCCGTCTATCACGATCGCTTCGAAATCGATCACCGAGCAGATCGACAATGACGCTTTCGCCAGTTCCTGAGCCACCTCGCCGATCCAGGGATCTGCGTAGCGCATGATCTGGCTCCAGTCCTGCGGCCCCTGCCACAGGAGGTCCCCGCTCAGTCCTGCCTGCTGCAACCGCGCTTCCAGCAGGTGGATGGAGGCAACGTCGATCAGCTGGCGGCTTTCCCCCAGCGGCCCGGTGCTGCGCAGTGACCCCAGCGCGCCCGCATTGCCCTGATTGCCTTCGAACACCGTGCCATTCAGCACCACGCCCCCGCCGATGAAGGAGCCGATGAAGAAATAGGCGTAATCCCGGAAATCTGCGCCCCGGCCATAGAGATGCTCGGCCCGGCAGGCTGCAGTCGCATCGTTCACCACGACCACCGGCAGGTCCGAGAAGCGGGCGATGGCGCTGGCCACATCCATGTTCTCCCAAGACCGATAGGCGGCGGCCTGCGGGCCGGTCGCATTCTGCCACTTCCAAAACTCGAAAGGCATGGCGATGCCGATGCCGCAGATGCGCGCCCGATTGTCATCGCTCAGCCCCCCCGTCAGGCTGGCGATCCCGGCCTCAAGGAAGGCAATAATATCCGCAGGCAGGGGAAAGCCGTAGGCGGTGTGCAACTGCCCTCGTACCTTGCCCGCGAAATCCATCAACAGCAGGTCGGCGCTGCGCCGCCCCACCTTGAGGCCCAAGGACAAGACACCGTCAGGATCGAGGTCCATCGGGACAGAGGGCTTGCCGACCTTTCCCCGGATCGCATCCCCCCGCCGCAGGATGCCGTCCTGCTCCAGCTTGCGCAGGATCACCGAAACGGTCTGCGGCGACAGCCCCGTGCGGCGCGCAAGGTCGCTGCCCGGCGTCGGCCCCAGCCGCCGCAACATCGACAACAGCAGCCGTTCGTTATGGTCGCGCACCCCACTCTGGTTCACGCCCCCCCGACCTCTGATTGTCTCTGACCCGTCCATCCCTGCCAGATACCTCCAATTTGGCTGCCATGACCATCCGACAGATGAATTAATAAATCAACTTTATTTATTTATTGACAGAATCGAAAGAATCGGTCTTTTTGGTCTGCAATCTGGGAGGGAAATCTCCTGGGTAGAGCGCACAGATTGCTGCGCAACAACACGACAGAACAGTTTCTCGGGAGGAAACCATGAAAAAGCTCGTCACCGGCACTGCGCTGGCCCTGATCACCATGACAGGCACTGCCTATGCGGATGCCCATGCCATCTCTGCCTGCCTGATCACCAAGACCGATACCAACCCCTTCTTCGTCAAGATGCGCGAAGGCGCGGAGGCGAAGGCAGCCGAGCTTGGCATGACGCTCAACAGCTACGCGGGCAAGGTCGACGGCGACCACGAAACCCAGGTTTCCGCCATCGAGACCTGCATCGCCAATGGCGCCAAGGGCATCCTGCTGACGGCCTCCGACACCTCCTCCATCGTGCCGGCAGTGCAGCAGGCACGCGACGCGGGTATTCTGGTGATCGCGCTCGACACGCCGCTCGACCCGATCGACGCGGCAGACATGACATTCGCCACCGACAACTTCCTCGCTGGTGAACTGATCGGCGAATGGGCCAAGGCGGCCCTCGGCGACAAGGCGGCAGACGCCAAGATCGCGATGCTGGATCTGCTGGTGAGCCAGCCTACGGTGGACGTAATGCGAGATCAGGGCTTCCTCACCGGTTTCGGCATCGACGTGGGCGATCCCAGCAAGTGGGGCGACGAAACAGATCCCCGCATCGTCGGCAACGACATCACCTCAGGCAACGAGGAAGGTGGCCGCAAGGCGATGGAGAACCTGCTGGCCAAGGACCCGGAAATCAACGTGGTCTACACCATCAACGAACCTGCCGCGGCGGGGGCCTATGAAGCGCTGAAATCCATCGGGCGCGAGAACGACGTGCTGATCGTTTCCGTCGATGGCGGTTGCCCCGGCGTGGCCAACATCAAGGACGGCGTGATCGGCGCCACCTCGCAGCAGTATCCGATGCTGATGGCCTCCAAGGGGATGGAGGCGATTGCCGCCTGGGCCAAGGACGGCGTCAAGCCGCAGGCCACCGACGGCAAGGACTTCTTCGACACCGGCGTGGCGCTGGTGACGGACAAGCCAGTAGACGGTGTGGAGAGCATCGACACCGAAGAAGGCACGAAGCTCTGCTGGGGCTGATCTGACAGGCATCGATTGAACCATCGCACCGGGCCCCGCTGATCGGGGCCCGGTGACACCAGAAAACAAAGGGGGGAGCAAGATGTCTACGCCAGACAACTACGAGGCCGTCGTGGCACAGAGCAGTGCAAAGGTGGCGGAGTTCGAAGACCACCGTCGCGGCTTTGTCAGCCGGTTCCACCACGCGTTGCACACGACACCAGCACTGGTCCCGATGATCGTGCTACTGGCGGCAATCATTGTCTTCGGCCTGCTGCTGGGGACCAAGTTCTTCTCGCCCTTCGCGCTGACGCTGATCCTGCAACAGGTGCAGATCGTGGGCATCGTGGCCGCCGCGCAATCGCTGGTCATCCTGACCGCCGGCATCGATCTCAGCGTCGGGGCCATCGCGGTCCTCTCCTCCGTCATCATGGGGCAATTCACCTTCCGCTACGGCCTGCCGGTCGAGATCTCGGTGCTTTGCGGTCTCGCCGTGGGCACCGGCATCGGCGCGGTGAACGGCTGGCTGGTGGCCGTGATGAAACTGCCGCCGTTCATCGTGACGCTGGGCATGTGGCAGATCGTGCTGGCCGCGAACTTCCTCTATTCCGCAAACGAAACCATCCGCAGTCAGGAAATCGCCGCCGAAGCGCCCCTGTTGCAACTGCTGGGCGCGAAATTCTCCGTCGGCGGAGCGGTCTTTACCCTCGGCGTTGTCGTCATGGTGCTGATCGTCGCCATCCTCGCCTATGTGCTGCGCCATACGGCCTGGGGGCGGCATGTCTATGCCGTGGGCGACGACCCCGAAGCGGCAGAGCTTTCGGGGGTGAACGTCAAGGGCATGCTGATCTCGGTCTATGCGGTGGCGGGGTTCATCTGTGCCATCGGCGGCTGGGCCCTGATCGGACGCATCGGATCGGTCTCTCCCACCTCCGGGCAGCTTCTCAACATCGAAAGCATCACGGCGGTCGTGATCGGGGGCATCTCGCTCTTTGGCGGACGCGGGTCGGTGCTGGGCACCATGTTCGGTGCGCTGATCGTGGGGGTCTTTACCCTCGGCCTGCGCCTTCTGGGGGCCGACGCGCAATGGACCTTCCTGCTGATCGGCGCCCTTATCATTGCCGCTGTGGCGGTGGATCAATGGATCAGAAAGGTGGCAGCCTGATGGAACCCATCTTGCAAGGACGCGGACTGGTCAAACGCTATGGCCGGGTAACCGCACTCGACCATTGCGACTTCGACCTCTTTCCGGGCGAAATCCTCGCCGTGATCGGCGACAACGGCGCGGGCAAAAGCTCGCTTATCAAGGCGGTGTCGGGCGCTGTGGTGCCCGACGCGGGCGAGGTGCTGCTGGACGGCAAGCCGGTGCATTTCACCTCGCCCATCCAGGCGCGCGAAGCGGGGATCGAGACGGTCTACCAGACCCTCGCCATGTCCCCTGCCCTGTCGATTGCCGACAACATGTTCATGGGCCGCGAGATCCGCAAACCGGGATGGCGCGGCAAGTACCTGCGCCAACTGGACCGCCCCGAGATGGAGAGGATCGCGCGGGACAAGCTGACGGAACTGGGGTTGATGACGATCCAGAACATCAATCAGGCCGTCGAGACCCTGTCAGGCGGCCAGCGCCAGGGCGTCGCCGTGGCCCGCGCCGCTGCCTTCGGGTCGAAGGTGATCATCCTCGACGAACCCACCGCCGCCCTCGGGGTCAAGGAAAGCCGCAAGGTGCTGGAGCTCATTCAGGACGTGAAATCGCGGGGCATTCCGATCATCCTGATCAGCCACAACATGCCCCATGTCTTCGAGGTCGCGGACCGTATCCATGTCCACCGTCTGGGCAAGCGGCTCTGCGTGATCGACCCGCGCGACTACACGATGTCGGATGCGGTCGCCTTCATGACCGGTGCTAAAGAAGCCCCGGCAGCGGCATGAGCGGCCCCGGCACCGCTGCCGTCGTTCGACAGCTTCTGAGCGCTCCGCGCGCGGGTCGGCGCCGTCTCGTGGCGCTGGCCGGGGCACCGGCCAGCGGCAAATCCCCTCTGGCCGGCAGACTGGCGCAGGCCCTCTGCTCGGCGGGGTGCCAGGCGCAGGTGGTCCCGATGGACGGGTTTCACCTGCACAACCCCCTGCTGGTCGCGCGCGGCCTGCTGGGCCGCAAGGGCGCGCCGGAGACTTTCGATGTCGAGGGCCTGCTGTCGCTCGTCGCCCGCCTGCACGACGCGCAGGAAGCGTTCTTTCCGACTTTCGAGCGCGACCGCGACATCGCCATCGCCGGCTCCGGTGTCATTGGCCCGGAGTGCGACACGGTGATCGTTGAGGGGAATTACCTGCTCCATGACGCCCCGAAGTGGCGCGACCTTGCCGCGCACTGGGATTTTTCGATACGCCTGAGCACGCCTATCGAAACCCTGCGACAGCGGCTGGTGGACCGCTGGCTGGCGCATGGGCTGTCACCGCAAGAGGCGCAAGCGCGGGCCGAGGAGAACGATCTGCCCAACGCGCGGCTGGTCGAGAGCACCACGCTGGCGGCCGATCTGACCTTGTGACAGGCACCAAGCCGATCCCGCGCCATCTTGAACGTCCCTAACGCCCCTTGATCCGGATCGAAAAGCTGCGGCCTGCGCCGCTGGGCGGCGCGGGAAAGGGCTGTGCCTTGCGCACCACGGCCAACGCGGCCTGATCAAGCGCTGCCGATCCCGACGACCCCGCAATGCCGACCGATGAAAGGCCGCCGTTCGCAGCGATTGAAAACCGGACCACGGCGACACCCCGTGCCGAGGTTTGCGGCCGGGGCACGCGGGAAATCCGCTGCATGACCTGTCCAGCATAATTCGCAGCGGCGGCATTGCCCTGCGCCTTCTGCGAGACCGTCTTACCTGCCTGTCGCGCCTGCGCCGGTTTGGCGGCAGCACCATGTTGTGATCCGGCCCTGGCATTGCGATTTGCGTTTCCTTTGGCCTGCGCAGGTTTCGGCGCGGCTGTCATCTTCGGCGGTTGGGGGCGTTTGGCAGGCATCTTAGGCCTGACGGATACCGGCGTGGCGGCAGTGTCCGGCAAGGCTGCAACCGTGGTATCGACCGGTGCGGACCGGGTGTGCGTCGGAGCCGGAGTCATAGGCTCTTGCACGGCGACGGGAGGCGTCACCGTCGCCGCTGCCTGCGGCGAAACGGCGGGCTGCACGGAACGGGACGGTTCCGGGACAACATGCGCCGCTGCGGTTGCGACGGGCGCGACGGCGCGTGTGACCGTTGATGCGACAGGCGGCCTGGCCATCTCGCTTGTCTCGACCGGCTGTTGGATGCCAACCGCAAGGTCCGCGAAACTTGACCCAAGCGATGTGTCCGCCGCAGGTGATCCGCCCTCGATACGGGCGGCCGGTTCGATCCACAGCAGGGTCACCGCACCAAGATGCAGAGCGGATGACAACACCATGATACCGGCAAAAACCAGACGCGACCGCGCGATCACCGCACTGCCCTTTCTGTGGCAATCACGATCCTTTCGACACCCGCCGCGCGCAATTCGGCGGAGATGCGCAAGAGCAGCCGCGCAGGCAGATCGCGGTCCGGCAAGAGGCGGACGACATCGCGGGGGCGGCTGTCGGGCCGGTCCAGAAAGGCTGCCGCAGAGGTCAGCACGATGCCGCGATGGCGCAACTGGCCGGTCTTGTCGATCACCAGCGCGTCTGGCGGTTCGCGCCCTTCGAGCGATTGTGTTTCGACCAGCCTCACATCGCGGTCGGGCGTCGCAGAGAGGGTGCCAGCCACCATGAAGAAGATCAGCATCAGGAACACGATATTGATCAGGGCGATTGTCGGCTCTTTCGGGCGACGGGTCAGCGGAGGTCTCATGTCGGCGCCAGAATGCTGAGCCTCAGGTCCGGCCGCGCGCGCAGGATGACCAGAACATCGGTCAACCGCTGCGAAGTGACATCCTCCGAAAGGCTGAGAAGAACGCGTGGGCTGTCCTGCCCAGCGGGTGCGGCCAGACGGCTGGAGAGGTCCGCGACGTCAATCGACGCGGTGTTCAGACGCATCGCATTCGCCGTGACCTGAAGGAACATCACCTCGCCTTCCGCATCATTTCCCGGCCCCGCCTGCCCCGCAAGATCGACTTCGGCGAATTTCGAGAAGGTCGAGGACAGCATGAAGAAGAGCAGCAACAGGAAGATGACGTCGATCAGGGATGTCATCGACAGCGCCCGACGCCTGTATGCGGGCTTACGCGCCATGAAGGGCGGGCGGGTGTGGTGCCGCTTCGACGGCCGACAGACGCGGCTGCGATAGCAGGCCCCCCGTCGGCGTCAGGATCGCCGCCAGTCCGCGCTCGGCCAGCATGCGCTCGGACGCCATCCGGCTTTCGAGCCATGACAGCACGACGGATGTCGGCATGGCGACCGCAAGACCCACGGCGGTGGTGAGAAGGGCAACCCAGATCCCCCCAGCCAGCAGCGACGGGTCCACCTGACTGCCTGCTGCCTGAAGCGACCGGAAAGCCTCGATCATGCCCAGAACGGTCCCGAAGAGACCCAGAAGCGGCGCCAATTGCGCCACGGAATCAAGCAGCCTGAACCCCCGCTCCAGCACGGCGAAACGGGCTTCTGCCTCTGCCTCGATGCGCAGACGGATATCGGGCGCGGTGTCATGGTCCATCGCCATTCGGAACGCCGGTGCGAGGTAGCTTGTGCTGTCGTTCAACACCTTGCGCGCCTGACGCTGTTCACCGTGGTCCCATGCCTGCACCGCGGCCTGCAACGCGGCATGGCGCCCGACTCCGGCCTGCCGAAACTGCCAGAGCTTGTAGAGAACCACGCCCGTCGTCACGATGGACACGGCGATCAACACCGCCACCACTGGCCCGCCAAGCGCGAAGATCTGCAGGACCGCCTGCCGCACTGTCTCGGGAAAACTCATCCGACAACCTCCGTTTCCGTCCGGCTTCTGAGGTCCGGCGCGTTGCAGAGCGCACTGTCAGCCCCTCCGACCTTGCAGGCGCTGGCCCCGTTGATCAGAACCTGACCGAGGGTGTCGCACTGCAGGCCATCCACCTGAAACTGGCGCACGCGGGGGCGGCCCGCCGGAAGGTTGCCGAAGTCGAACAGGGTCAGCCGCTCCACCTGCCCCGCCTTGGTGAAGAGCACGGTCTCGAAAACCGCCGTGTCGATATCCTCGGCAAAGCTGTTGGTAACCATGAAGGTCAGAAGGCACCCGGCCTCGGTGCTGCCTTGCGCGTTCAATTCGACCGTAAGTTTCTCCTCCGCCTCCTGCGCCGGGGCTTGAACTGCGATCAGGGACATGAGGGCCCCAAGAGCGGGGAGCGTGCGCAGGACCATGTTCAGAACAACTTCGAAAGGGTGAATTTCACGTTGCGACCGGGCGCCGGGCGAGTCGAAAGATGCGCGGTGTAGTCACGGTCGAAGACGTTCTCCAGCCCGACCCTGATCTGCGCGTCCTTCAACACGCCCGCACGCGGGATGTAGGTCGCGCGCAGGTTGTGGATGCCGAAACCTGCGGCCGTCGACGCCGCCGTATCGACCGACCGGTTGGCGACAACTTCCCAACTCAGGTCGAGTTCTTCCCCGAACTTCTTGCCCAACGTGAAACGGACACTGTCGGCCGGCAGGTTCCGCCATTCCGCCACCCCTCCGCCGGGGGAGAATTCATCGCCGCTCACGATGTTCGCGTTGAGGTCCATGTAAAGCCCGCTGTCCATCGAATAGGAGGCTTCGATCTCCAACCCCTCGGTCTCGACCCGGTCCAACGGTGCGCCGGGCGCGGCCCCCGACGCCGTGTAGGATGTCACATCGAACAGATCCGTTTGGTAGATGGTGCCCTTGATCGCAAGACGGTCGCCTGCGCCGAACAGATCGTTCCGCTCGAAAGATGCGCCCAGTTCGAAGGTGCGCGATTTCTCGGACTGCGTGATGAACGCCGGGCTGCTCAGATCGTCGATGATCGGCAGGGATTCCGTATAGGCGGCACTGCCAAAGACAGCGATGCCATTGCCCCACGCATACCGCACCGACAGCCCGCCCATCAGGGCGTCCTTGTCGAAAGTGCCGTTGTTGGGCGCGGTGGAGCCTTCGATGCGGGAGGTTTCGTACCGCAGGGCGGGTGTGATGGTCCAGGCGTCACCGATCCGCATGTCATCGACGGCAAAGAGCGCGATCCGGTTGTCCGTCCCGCCCGGTGCGGAGGACGCGTCCAGCCGCTGCTTGCGGATGAACTCCACCCCCGTCCGCAGGTCATGGCTGACTGCGCCGGTGCTGAAAAGACTGGTGTTCCGGAAGGTCAGTTTGGTCGTGCGGTAACGGTGGTCCGCATTGACCAAGGGCAAGAGACCCGCACCCCCTGGCGTCCCCTCCAGCGGTGAGCTGCCCGGCACATAGGCCTGGTCGATCTGCTGATCCGCATAGGAAAGCGCCACGGTCAGGTCAAGAAGATCATTGCCCGCAGGATTGAAATTGTAGGACAGCACGCCGGTGGTGGAGGTGATGTCCCGATCCACCCGGCCAAAAGCATCGGCGGTCGTCGTGAAGCTGTCGAAAGGCACGTCACGGTCGCTGGAGGAGGTCCTGCTCAGGCTGAAGGTCAGCGACTGGTCGCGGTTTTCGCCGAAGGTATACTTTGCCTTGAGCAGACCGGACGGCAGGGTGAAGGCGCTGTTGCCGATGTCTGCACCGCCGCCGTCCTGTTGCAGGCTCTGATCGCGCCACGTGTAGTTGAACAGAAATTCCATGTCCTGCGTCGGCTGCCATGCGAGGATGGAGGAAGACTTGAGGCCATTCCCGTTGCTGGTGAATTCCAGCGTCTGACCGAACCTGAACCCTACATCGCCCCCGGTGAAATCGGAGGCATCTTTCGTCTGGAGCCGGACGACACCACCAATGATGCCGGAGCCGTATTCGAAGCTTCCCACCGTCCCGCGAATGACGCTGACCGACTTGTACAGAAACGGGTCGGTGAAAAGCTGGGTGCCGATCCGGTAGAGTTCCTCTGCCCCGACGCTGGCCCCGTCCACCTCCACCGCGACCTTCTGATCTGTGCCGTAGGTGCCATTGGCCCCGAAACCGCGGATGTTGATGCCGGAGCCCTGGGGTGTCGACCCGTTCACCAGACTGACGCCCGGGACAGAATCGATCAGTTCCGCAACGGTGCCTGCCTGCCGGTCGTCGATCTCTTCCTGATCGACCTCGGTGACCGGAACGGCCGTATCGGTCTGCACCTCACGTTTGCTTTCGCCCAGAACCAAAGTGCCGAGAAAGCCTGCATCAGCCTCCTGAGCCTGCACCGTGCCCGCACCGAGGGTCAGGATGATCAGGCTTGTGGTGCCCATCAAAAAGGTACGGGGTCCGGCAGTCGTCTTCGTCATTGTGTCCTCGCAAACATCAGGGGGCCGGTGCTTGCGATAGGCTGGCGAAGGCGGATCAAATTTTTCGCGCCGGTCGTCCCGGCGTTGTTGCGTCTTCTAAAAAGACATACTAAAAGTGTCAACAATAAAGGTTGAGTGTTTCACTAAACCTTTGCCAGCCAGTGCCCCGCCGCGCTTTGCCAGCCTCCCCCCCACAACAACAAGGCCAAAGGTGCTGCATGACCCATAGCGATTCCCCGACCCCCGATGACATCCGCGCGTTCCGCGCCGAAAACCCGAACATGAGAGAGCGGGACCTGGCCGATAAGCTCCGGATCAGCGAGGCACAGCTGCTCGCGGCCCATGTCGGCAGCGGTTGCGTCCGCGTCGATGCCCACCCTGACAGGATCATGGCCGCTGCCCAGACCCTGGGCGAGGTCATGGCCCTGACCCGTAATCTGTCTTGTGTGAACGAAAAGGTCGGCACTTATGCCAACTACCAGTCCGGCCCCCATGCCTCGATGATCCTGACCGAAGACATTGATTTGCGGATTTTCCCCAGCCACTGGCAGCACGCCTTCATGGTCGAGAAGGAAACCGAGACAGGCACCCGGCGCAGCCTTCAGGTGTTCGATGCCGCAGGGGATGCAGTGCACAAGATCTTCCTGCGGGACGGCTCCGACGTCGGCGCATTCGACCGTGCGAAGGCGGAATTGCGGCTCGACGATCAATCCCCGTCAATGACGGTCGAAGACCGCAAGCCCGACGAGGCGCCAAAGGCGGACGCATCGAAGCTGGATATCCTGCAAAAGGAATGGGCGCGGATGACCGACACCCACCAGTTCATGCGCCTGACGTCCAAGCTCAAGATGAACCGGCTGGGGGCCTACCGCATCGCGCGAGAACCCTTCGCGCGGGCGCTGGCCCCCGCGGCGGTCGACCGGATGCTGCAGGAGGTCGCGGAGCGCGGGCTGGAGATCATGGTCTTCACCGGAAATCGCGGCTGCATCCAGATCCACTCGGGCCCCATCACAACACTGAAGGCCATGGGCCCCTGGCAGAACGTGCTCGACCCCCGCTTCAACCTGCACCTGCGTCTTGATCACATCGCAGAGGTTTGGGCAGTGGACAAACCCACCCAGCGCGGGCCTGCCGTCTCCGTCGAGGCATTCAACGCGGCAGGCGGCCTGATCTTTCAGGTCTTCGGTATCGGCAAGCAAGGCCGCGATTGTCGCCCTGCATGGGGGGAACTGGTCGCGGGGCTCGAAGGGCTGAACGCCAGGGTGTCGGCATGAGGGCCCTTCGCTGCGCCGCACTCCTCAGCCTGTTGACCGCCACTGCCCCGGCGTGGGCTCAGGACAGGACAGGCGGCATCGTCTCCGTCGGCGGCTCCGTGACCGAGATCATCTTCGCCCTCGGCGCCAGCGACCGTCTTGTCGCGCGGGACACCACATCCAGCTATCCGCCGGAAGCGATGGACCTTCCCGATGTGGGCTACATGCGCGCCCTGTCACCCGAAGGCGTGCTGGCCACCGATCCCACCATGATCATCGCCGAAGCCGGGTCTGGCCCGCTTGAGACGATCGATGTGCTGGAGCAGGCGCAGATACCGTTCCTCACTGTGCCGGACGCCTATACCGCGCAGGGCATCGGGGCCAAGATCCTGGCCATCGGCAAGGCTCTGGGCGAAGAAACCAAAGCCGAGGCGCTGGCGGCCGATCTCACGGAGCGACTGGACGCTGCGATCCGGTCCGCGGAGGCGCGCGCACCGGGCGAGCGAAAGCGCGTACTTTTCATTCTCAGCACTCAGGGCGGGCGCATCATGGCCTCCGGCACCGGAACGGCGGCGGCGGCCATGATCGGCATGGCCGGGGCGCAAAACGCCGTGACCGCCTTCGAGGGGTACAAACCCCTGACCGACGAAGCGGTCATCGCCGCCGCTCCCGATGCGATCCTGATGATGGAACGGACCGGCGATCATGACAGCGCTGTCGAGGATCTGCTGCGCCTGCCTGCGATCGCATCAACCCCCGCCGCGCAGGACCGCGCGGTGATCCGGATGGACGGGCTCTATCTGCTGGGGTTCGGCCCGCGCACGGCGGATGCTGTCTCGGATCTGAACCGCGCGCTCTACGGGAGCTGACCGATGGCTTCGATATCAGACATGGCGCTGCCCCATGACCGCCGCAGAACGGCGCGGCAAGCGCATCTCTGGCTCGCCCTTCTCCTGCTGGGTGTCGGCATCGCAAGCCTTGCCACGGGCGCTTCCGGCACCTCGCTCTGGGACGCCCTGCGCAAACTGGTGATCGGTGAACCGCTGACCCAGATGGAACGGGTCGTGCTGTGGGACATCCGCCTGCCGCGCCTGTGCCTCGGCATCGCTGTCGGGGCGGCGCTGGCGGTTTCGGGCGCCGTCATGCAGGGCTTGTTCCGCAACCCGCTGGCCGATCCGGGACTGGTCGGTGTCAGTGCCGGGGCCGGACTGGGTGCAGTCACGGCAATCGTCCTCGGCGGCCTGCTGCCTATGGGTCTGATGGACATGATCGGAACCTGGCTGGTGCCGCTTTCTGCATTCCTGGGGGGATGGGGCGCGACCATGCTACTTTACCGGGTGTCGACGCGGCGGGGCCGCACCTCGGTGGCCACCATGCTGCTGGCGGGCATCGCTCTCGGAGCGCTGGCGGGCGCGCTGTCGGGTATCCTCGTCTACATGGCCGATGACGCGCAACTGCGCGACCTCACATTCTGGGGGCTCGGGTCGCTCGCCGGGGCGACGTGGACCAAGGTTCTGGTCGCCTGCGCGATGATCGCACTTGCGATCACGATGGCCGCCTGTCTCGGGAACGGCCTGAATGGTCTCGCCTTCGGAGAGGCGACGGCCGCGCATATGGGAATCCCCGTGCAGCGCGTGAAAAACACCGCAATCCTGACGGTCGCCGCCGCGACGGGGGCGGCTGTAGCGGTCTCCGGCGGCATCGGCTTCATCGGTATCGTGGTGCCCCATCTGCTCCGGCTGGCCACCGGACCGGACCACGAACCGCTGCTGATCAATGCCGCCTTGCTGGGCGCCAGCCTCCTGCTGATCGCCGATGTCATCAGCCGCCTTGTCATCGCCCCCGCAGAGCTTCCCATCGGCATTGTCACCGCCGTCCTGGGTGCGCCGATCTTCCTGTGGATCCTGCTAAGGCGGCGCGGCGTGGTGGACCTGTGATGCTCGAAGCCAAAGAAATACGCGCCCGCATCGGAGACAAGCAGATCCTTCACGGGATCGACTTCACGGCCGAAGCGGGACAGATCACGGCCATCGTCGGCCCCAACGGGTCGGGAAAATCCACGCTGCTGAAAGCGATCACGGACGAAGTCGATTTCACGGGACAGATCCTGCTGAACGGGCGGAGGACAGCCGGAATGAAACCCTGGGAACTCGCCGCCCTGCGCGCTGTCCTGCCACAGTCTGCAACACTCGCCTTCCCCTTCACCGTGCTCGAAGTTATCCGAATGGGCCTGATGAATGGAATCGCAGGAGACCGGGCGGACATCCCCGCCCGTGCACTTGCTGCAGTCGGCTTGGAGGGCTACGCGGCCCGGTTCTATCAGGAACTCTCGGGCGGCGAGCAGCAGCGCACGCAACTCGCGCGCGTCCTCTGTCAGGTCTGGCAACCGGTGGTCGAAGGCATCCCGCGCTGGCTGTTGCTGGATGAGCCGGTCGCCAGCCTCGACATCGGACACCAGCTGCTGGTCATGGAACTGGTCAAGGATTACGCAGCGCGAGGCGGTGGCGTGGTGGCCGTCATGCATGACCTCAACCTCTCCGCCATGTTCGCCGATCGCATCGCGATCATCATGTCTGGCAACCTGCTGTTGTCCGGTCCGCCTGAGGTCGTCATGCAGAACGGCGTGTTGTCACAGGCCTATGGCTGCGCCTTGCGGGTCAACACCCCGCCCGCTCGCGGGCAGAGCTATGTCCTGCCGCATCTGGCGAGCGCCCTGCCCGCGTAGTTTTCGACGCCAGAAATGGCACGCAATGGGCCTTTGCGCAGATCACTCTCAAAGGTGTTGTCGGCCAAAACCTGACCTTCGGCTCACCTGATACAGTGTTTTAGATCATGATTTTCCGCTACATCGTCAACGACGGGAAAGCGTACCCAGAACTGTGCGCCACCATTTGTCGCCGTTCCATAGCCGACAGAGCCGTTCATGTTGATGGCAAGTTGCTTGCTGATCGCCAGGCCCAGTCCCGTGCCACTCGTATTGCGGGTATCCGACGCATCGACCTGCGCGAATTTCTGAAACAATCTCTCTCGGAATGCATCCGGTATGCCGGGCCCAAAGTCGGTGACGGTGCAAATCATATCTTTGTCGTCCAATATCACTTCAACAATGACACGCTCACCCTGCGGAGAAAACTTGACCGCATTGGAGAGGAAATTGGAAAGGATCTGGACGAAGCGACCATCGTCGACACGGATGAAAACCTCTGGGACCGGTCCCTTCAGTTCCAGAGAGATGCCGTTGCGGCCCGCATATGCATCGTTGGATTCAAGAGCTTGTTTCAACAAGGTTTCGATGGGGTGGACTGCAAACTCAAAATTTAACCGGTCAAACGTCAGTCTCTCGATATCAAGCAGGTCTTCGATAAGGCGGGTAAGCCTTTGACCGTTGCGTAAAGCGGTATCGAGAAGCCGTGTGCCTTTTTCCGGGATCGTGCCTGCGGCACCGCCTCTCAGCAGAGCGAGCGCGCCAGTAATCGATGTCAACGGCGTGCGTAGTTCGTGGCTGACCGTTGCGACAAACTCCGCTTGGATGCGCCTGGTGCGTTTTTGCTCGGTCAGATCGCGGATGACTCCGACAAAGCCTCGTTCGCTACCGTGGTGAAACTCGGTCACTGCCAATTCCATCGGGAATATTTCGCCGTTCTTCCGCATCCCCTCAAGCTCGCGGACACGGCCAATTACCAAGGGGTCTCCACCAGACAAGTAATTGGTCATATAGTTATGATGATTGTCCGCATATGGTTGCGGCATCAGTATGGAAACGTTCAGGCCGATCACGTCCTTGAACTGTCTCCCGAAGACCACTTCGGAAGCGGGATTGAAGGAAGTAATAGTGCCTGATTCATCAATGGCCACGATGCAGTCGAACACGCTGTCGATGACAGACTGCATATGCCGCGCTCGTTCCTCAAGCTTTTGCTCAAGCATCCGTTCGTCCGTCACGTCGCGGACAACGCCAAACATGCGTTGTACCTTGCCGTCTTCGTCACGCTCCATGTGTGCGTCAAGATTGATATATCGCTCACCCAGATTAGGGCTGAGGACACGGATCGTAGTTGCGAGGGTATCTTCTGTGGCGCTGCGGAACATCCGCATGCGCTTGGTGATTGCATCGCGATCTTCGGGATGCAGAAGTGCTATCCATGCTTCAGTCGTGCCATCGAATTCGGCCCGATCAACACCGTAGATTTCGCAGCTGCGATCATCCAGGAACACGTTTTCAGTCGCTACATCGTATTCCCAGATACCCAATTGTGCGATTTTTGCTACCAGCCGCTCACGTTTGAGCAATTGCTTCAGCGTGATCCGTGCATCCTTGCCGGAGCGGAACTTGTCCTTGATCACGAAAAATCTCCCGTTTAAGAAGAACGTTGCGCATAGATTTCCCCACTCCTCAAGACATTACTGGTCCTTGTCGGCGCGCTCTGCATGAATCCGCTGCAGCTCGTTGTCAGAGTTGGAAGGTAGTCACGGAAACCGGAGGCGCGTTGTTCACCTTGGGCCCTGGCGTGGAAAAAAACGCATATGCAGCGAACGTCGGCGCCGCCTGGGAGCCGGTTGCTGCACTCCGCACCAACTTCCAAGAAGGGTCGTTCCTACCCTTCGCGGCGCCCTGCATGAAGGTCCGATTTTCCATTTTGGGTCAGTCTATGACCTGAAGGCCAAGGTCGTCTGACGTTCAACCACGGCGGGTGGCGCTCCCTGAAGGATTCGAACCCTCGACCTGCCGATTAGAAGTCGGCTGCTCTATCCAGCTGAGCTAAGGGAGCGCATGGGCGGCGTTATGGGGCATGCGCCGCATTGCATCAAGCGGAACAATCGTGCGATGCACCCGTTCTGCAGCGTCCGCACAGAAGACCGGCACCACAGAAATCAGTGCGTCCAGGCCCCGCGCCGACCCGTGGCAAAATTTTCGCCATATCCGCCGGGGCGGATGTTCGGCTTGCGCTTCTGGGGCTCCTGCACCTGCGCGTCGATGCCGTTTTCCTTGGCATATTCCACAGCCTCCTGCTTGCTGTCGAAGTGCAGGCAAACCTGGCTTTGCATGTCCGAGGACGAAGTCCAGCCCATCAGCGGATCAACCTCCCGCGCCTCGTCGGCGACGAATTCGAGCACCCAGACCCGTGTCTTGGCGCTACCCGAGGACATCGCGGTACGGGTGGGCTGATAGATTCGTGCAGGCATCGGAACCTCCTTGCAGTCGGTGCGCCCCTCTTATCCGACAATACGGGCAGCCGGACAAGCCGACCTGTCATATTTTAGGCTTGAGCTTTCCTTTGCTGCAGCGCAGCATATCTGTAAGAAGATCATTTGGAGTCACGATCATGAACCCCCTTTCCTTCCTCACTCTACAGACCAGTTTCGCCTCGATGGTTTTCGAAGCGCAGACCGTCATCGCCCTGCGTATGCTCGGCATGGCCGGCGTGCTGCCCGCCGCCCGCGGTGAAAACAACCGCATGGTGTCCGAAAAGGGGCCGGCGATGGTCAAGGCTTTCGCTGCCGGCACCACTGCCGCGATGGCCGGCAAGCGGCCAGACCAGATCATGACGGCAGCCATGGCACCGCTCAGCCGAAAGGTGCACGCGAATCGCAAGCGCCTGATGAAATAGGCAGCCACACCCCTTGAGGGTGGCAGACGCTCCTGTCAGTTTCGGTCAATAGGCCGCCGCTGCCCCTTGAACGTTGGCATAAACATGACACCTATGGGGTTCCCCACCCGAGGACCCTTCCATGCCCTACGCCCAGACCGACAGTTCCGCGCCGATGCCCATGCTGGCCAACCCGGCCCCGGACGTGCGCAGCCGTGCCAAGCTGGAAGGCGGGCGGACCTTCAAGCTGGCGACGCAGTTTGAACCCGCAGGCGACCAGCCCACCGCCATCAAGGAACTGAGCGAGGGGGTGCGGTCCGGCGAGCGCAATCAGGTGCTTCTGGGGGCGACGGGTACGGGCAAGACCTTCACCATGGCCAAGGTGATCGAGGAAACCCAGCGCCCCGCCATCATCCTTGCCCCCAACAAGACGCTGGCGGCGCAGCTTTACGGTGAGTTCAAGGGCTTCTTCCCCGAAAACGCCGTCGAGTATTTCGTGTCCTACTACGACTACTACCAGCCAGAGGCCTACGTCGCGCGGTCCGATACCTACATCGAGAAGGAATCCCAGATCAACGAACAGATCGACCGCATGCGCCACTCGGCCACGCGGGCGCTGCTGGAGCGGGACGACGTGATCATCGTGGCCTCCGTCTCCTGCATCTACGGTATCGGGTCGGTTGAGACCTACGGCGCGATGACCCAGGACCTAACGGTCGGCAAGACTTACAACCAGCGGCAAGTGATCGCGGACTTGGTGGCCCAGCAGTACAAGCGCAACGATGCGGCCTTCCAGCGTGGTTCGTTCCGGGTGCGGGGCGACAGCCTCGAAATCTTCCCCGCCCACCTCGACGACCGCGCCTGGCGGTTGAGCTTCTTTGGCGAGGACCTTGAAAGCATTACGGAGTTCGACCCCCTGACGGGCGAGAAGACCGACACTTTCGACCAGATCCGCGTCTACGCCAACAGTCACTACGTCACGCCGAAACCGACGATGTCGCAGGCCATCATCGGCATCAAGAAAGAGCTGCGCATGCGGCTCGACCAGCTTGTCGCCGACGGCAAGCTGCTGGAGGCGCAACGGCTCGAGCAGCGCACCAACTTCGATCTGGAGATGTTGGAGGCGACGGGCGTCTGCAACGGGATCGAAAATTATTCCCGCTACCTTACGGGCCGCGCGCCGGGCGAGCCGCCCCCTACCCTTTTCGAATTCATCCCCGACAATGCCATCGTCTTTGCAGACGAATCCCACGTCTCGGTCCCGCAGATCGGCGGCATGTACAAGGGCGACTACCGGCGGAAATTCACCTTGGCGGAACACGGGTTCCGCCTGCCCTCCTGCATGGACAACCGCCCCCTCAAGTTCGAGGAATGGGACGCGATGCGCCCGCAGTCGGTCTTCGTCTCCGCCACGCCCGCGTCCTGGGAGATCGAGCAGACGGGGGGTGTATTCACAGAACAGATCATTCGTCCCACCGGCCTGATCGACCCGCAGATCGAAATCCGCCCCGTCGAGATGCAGGTGGACGACTTGCTCGACGAGGTCCGCAAGGTTGCCGCCGACGGGTTCCGCACGCTGGTCACGGTTCTGACCAAGCGCATGGCCGAGGATCTCACGGAATACATGCACGAACAGGGTATCCGCGTGCGCTACATGCACTCCGACATCGACACTATCGAACGGATCGAAATCCTGCGCGACCTGCGCTTGGGGGCCTTCGACGTGCTGATCGGCATCAACCTGCTGCGGGAGGGGCTCGACATCCCCGAATGCGGGCTGGTGGCCATTCTGGATGCCGACAAGGAAGGCTTCCTGCGCTCCGAGACCTCGCTGATCCAGACCATCGGGCGTGCGGCGCGGAACGTCGATGGCAGGGTCATCATGTACGCCGACCGGATCACCGGCTCGATGGAGCGCGCGATGGGCGAGACCGACCGCCGCCGCGCGAGACAGGTGGCCTATAACGAGGAACACGGGATCACGCCCACAACCGTCAAGAAGAACGTCGAGGACATTCTGGCGGGGCTCTACAAGGGCGACGTGGACATGAACCGCGTGACGGCCAAGATCGACAAGGCCCATGGCGGCAACCTGCAAACGGTGCTCGACGGGCTGCGCACCGACATGCGCAAGGCCGCCGAGAACCTGGAGTTCGAGGAGGCCGCGCGGTTGCGAGACGAGGTCAAGCGGCTGGAGGCGGTGGATCTCGTCATCGCCGACGATCCCATGGCGCGGCAATACGCGGTGGAAAAGGCCGTGGGCGATGCGCAGAAATCGTCAGGCCGCAGCACCGGCGGACGCGGCGGGATGCGGGGCGGGAAAAGCAGGTATGGCGGCCGGAAGTGAGGGACGCGCGTTTGCGGCCTGACCCTTTCTTCTCTCAGAAACACGGTATGACAAGGCGTTGGAGTCATCTATGATGCGCCTGCACCCTCAGCCGGAGTATTTCCAGATGCGCCCCCTTCTTTTCATCGCTGCTCTTATGGCCCTGTCTGCTCCCGCACTCGCGGACAGCACCAGCGGCACGATCCTCGCCTACGACCGTCTCGCCAATGTCATCGTGCTGACAGACAAGACGCATTGGTTGCTCAATGCAAAGACCCTTGTCCCGGCCGACCTTCAGGCGGGCGACAAGATAGAGATCACCTTCAATTCCGACGGCGATAACGGGATCGGCAAGGTATCGGAACTGAAGCGCGAATAACGCAAAAACGGGCGCACTTGGCGCCCGCTTCCGGTGTCGGTGTGATGGTGTCAGAGCCAGTAGTACGGCACGCCGTAGTGGTCGAACGTGCGCTGCTCCCAGGCCCGGTCGCGCTGCCACCCATCGGGCCGCTCCGGCGCGCCTTTCAGTGTGTCGGCGTTGATATCGGTGACATATCCCTCGCGCGTGGTGTCATAGCGCAGGGCATTCCACGGAACCGGATGGTGATCTTCTCCCAATCCGAGGAACCCACCGAATCCCATCACCGCATAGGCGACGTTGCCGGATTTCTTGTCGATCATCAGGTGGTCGATGTGACCGAGCTGTGTGCCGTCTGCGCCATAGACGGCTGTGCCATTTACATCGCTGGAGGACACCATTGATGCAGTCGAAGACATATCATTCATAGCGTATTCCTTTCATGTTGGTCATCTGCTGAAGTAACGCGGAGGCCAATTGCGATGTTCCATTCCCCGTCTTGCACCTTGCGGAAACCGGCCGATGGTTCAATCGTCCTCCACCCGGTCGGGCAATCCATCGTGGTCGGTGCTGGCATAGTTTTCCAGCTCCTTCTCCGTCATGGACTCGTACATGTCTTTGGAGGCCCCTTTCAGGTCCTTGACCTTTGTCTCCCCGCGCTTTGCTGAAAGCGCCGCCCCGGCGGCGCGCTGCTGTGCTTTCGACTGTGCAGGCATGTCCTTTTTCCCTTCGCAAAACTCCTGCGTCGGAAACGAACGCGCGACGCCAAGGGTTCCGGGTTCCTCAAGTCAAGGGAACTTTTTCGTGTCTTCGCAGGTTTATCCAGCAATCACAGACACAAACTAACGGAGACAGAAAATGGAATATGGAATTCTCGGCCTCATCATCCTGATCGCTGACATCTACGCGATCTACCAGGTTTTCACATCCGGCGCGACCACCGGGTCAAAAGTGCTCTGGGTACTGGGCATCCTGATCTTCCCGGTTGTGGGCTTCATCGTGTGGCTCATCGCTGGTCCCCGTGGCGGTTCCGTCCGAGTTTAACCGTCCCGGTATTGCGACCCGACGGCCCGGCAGTGACTGCCGGGCCGTTCTTCGTCTCATGGCCCCTGCCCCACCCCGTAACCCTTTATTAACCAACATTAACCATGATTGCAGCCGGAGGTACGGATGCGATCATTTTCGGTTCTTTTTGCCTTGATGTCATTGCTCCTCCCCGCCCCTGCGGCGGCCGGCCCCTGGATGCGCGAAAAGGGGACAAGTTTTACCGCACTTTCCTTCACCATCACCCCAACGCTGGAGACCGCAACATCCACCTACCTTGAATACGGCCTGCGCGACGACCTCACGCTCGGGGCCGACATCTACATCAAGACCGACCGTTTCGGCCAACAGATCGGGCGCGGCACGCTCTTTTTCAGACGTCCCCTGGGCCAGAGTGACGGCCCCGGCAAGTGGGCCTATGAGCTGGGCATCGGCGCGGATTGGTCAGATCGCTTCGTCCTGCCGCACCTCAAGACCGGCCTGACCTGGGGCCGCGGCATCACGCTGCGCGACAAGTCGGGCTGGGTGACGGTCGATGCAGCGATGTACTGGGACATTTCGCGGGGCGCGCATGTTGCCAAGGTCGACAGCACGCTGGGCCTCGACTTCACCGAAAGGACCGCGGGGATGCTGCAACTCTATCTCACCCACATCAACGGGGCGGCCATCTCGACCATCGCACCCTCGATCATCCTCAGCGGCAAGAAAGGCAAGTACCGTATCCAGATCGGGGTCGAAAGCCGGTTCGGCAACGCCTCCGATACCGCCCTGAAGATCGGTCTCTGGCGCACATTCTGATCGCGGGCGAAAAAAGGCCCCGGCGGATCGCTCCGCCGGGGCCTTGTCTTTCCCCGTGCCCTGCCTCAGCGCTTGTCCATCCGCACCGTGAGCCCAACGGTGCCCCGCACCGGCGTCGGCCAGACCAGCCGCACCTGATTGCGGTCCGGCCCCTGGACCTGATCGGCTTGCGGCATGTCGGACCGGCGAACATTGCTGTCGTTGCGGATGCTGCCCCGGGCCGTCACTCCGTCGACATTCAGCGTCTCACCCCCGAAAGGCAGCACATCGCCCGCGTCGATCAGCCAAGTGTCGGACGTGGTGCTCTGGGTGAATTCCACCAGCGCCGGGTTCTCCACCTGGAAGCTCACGTTGTGAAAGGAGTTGCCCGTCATCACCACATTCTTGCACCGCGACATGTCCAGATCGGCAAAGGTCGTGTCTACCCGATCCGCCCGGTCGATCAACCCGTTGATGCTGCGGAAGCGATTGCCGGTGATGCTCACCCCGCTCAGGAAATGCCCTGCCCCATGTGGCTTGACCACGATGTAGCTGAACCAGGGCGCCACGTCCCCCGACAGGAAGATGTTGTCGGTGATGCTGAGAGCGCTGAACGAAAATTCCGTATTGAACTCCGGCGCCTGATCCTGCTCGTTGGTCCATTCGATAAAGCAGTTGTCGACGTAGTTGCCCGAGATGATCGAACTCGCGTGGGTGTTGGCGATAATCAATCCCGCCGACCAGATGCCATTCGCCACGCCATCGCCCTGGAAGAAGTGGTTGCCCGTGATGATACTGTTCGCGCCCGCCAGCAGAGCGAAATGACGGAACTTGGTCGCCCGGCAATCCCGCAGCTTCACGTCGTTGGCGTTGGCATTCAACGCGATGGTCTTGCGCTGCGGCACGTTCAGCGCATCCTCCGCTGACAGGAACTGGCAGCGGTCCACGAACATGCCCTGACACCCGCCCCCGATGGAGGTGATCCCCCGATCAGCCGGGCGCGAAATGAAGCAGTCGCGCAGGTGGAAAGTGGAGCCGGTCTGCGCGAGATTGATCCCGCTGCAACGGTTGTTGCACTGGAACTCGATGTCCGACATCACGAACTTGCTGAGATTGGTGAAGCCCGAAAAATCGATCAGGTACTGAAACTTGCGGAAGGTGAAACTCTGCGTCCCCGCCGCGTCATATAGCGGCGCATTCAGCGTGATCTGCTGGGCCCCCACGTTCTTGGAGCGGACATAGATCTCCCTGCCCACCCCTGTGCCCTCTACCAGCGCCCCCACCGGGATATTGGCGATATTGGTCACGTTGCTCAGGGTCAGCGCGTTTCCGGGCGCATAGGTCGCCTGCGAGGTCACGACGACCGTGTCCCAGGCCGTACTGCTCGCCGCCTCCAGCTGCCCGTTGCGGATCACCCGCCGTGTGGCATAGGTTTCGCGGTCCGGGACGGCGGCCTGCATATCCAGCGGTCCGGTCACGTTCACCTTGCGCCCGCCCATGTCGAGCGACTCGTGATCGACATTGTTCAGCAACGCCTGAAAGGCCTTGAGAAACGCCATCTCCTCGTCCTCGAAAGCCTCGATATAGGTTTCGAGGTCAAAGTTGCGCTGCAACAGAAGCTGGGCAGAGGCGGGCATGGTCACGGTGCCCTCGAACTTCACGTCGGTGGTAAAGGTCACATCCCCGTTCAGGCGATAGGTCCCTTCGGGTATGATGACCGTCCGGCCATCAGCGGCGGCGTTTGCCGCCTCGAAAGCGGCGGTGTTGTCAGTGGTGCCGTTCCCGATCGCGCCGTAGTCGCGCACGTCCACCAGCGACACCAGATCGCGCAGGAACACGCTCGTGACATCCTCGATCTCGATATCGTCGATCCGTACGATGCCGCCGTTCGCGCCGATGAGGTCCAGCCCGAAATGGCCATAGACCGGGGCCGTGCCCCAGACCATATCGACCCCGCCGATCAGCCCCGATCCCACGATGGCGCTCACCTCCACGACTTCCCCATAGGCCGTCAGTGCCGTTGCCGGGCCAAATTCGGCCACACCGCCGACCTTCGAACCGTTCCCGTAGGCGGGATAGCCCGCGATGCGCACCGAGGGCAGGTTGCCGCTGATTGCCTTCACACGCGCCCGCACCCGCAGGTAGCACCCCGGCAGAAGCTGCGTCTGACCCATGTAGCGCAGCGTTTGCGAGCCTTGCGTCTTCAGCATCTCCAGCGCCCCGCCGAAATCCTGATCCGCCGGGACGAAGGCCGCATTGGCGACGTTCTCATAGGTATCCGACCCTGCGGTTCCGTCACCGCTCGACCAGACGTCGAGCCCGTCTGCAAACGGCGTGGGCATCAGCACGATTCCGTCGGTAATCGCCTTGTTCATCAATAATTCCCTTTCCCCGGATCGCACCCGGCCCAGGGGAGGGGCAGGCGACAAACCGCATGATTGCTCACAAGCGCCGACGCGTGCCGGTGCGAGGTGAGGGAAGTATCAACGGAAGATTAAGAGGGCCTGAGGCAGTCGCGCGGTCCCGGCGCAACGGAGGTCCCGTCGCAGACCTCGCCGACGCCTCAGGCGGTGGCGCCCGGCGCGTCCAGCACCTGCACCGACGCTATGCGCCAGCCCGCGTCTGTCTGGATCAGCTGGTACAGCAGCAGATGCGTGAACCCCTTGGCATCGGTGATCTGGACGGTCTGGAACATCGAGCCGCCCTTCTCCTCAAGGTCAATGTAACGCACTTCCGCAGGACGCCAGACCATCGGATAGCCCGAGGTGACCATCCTCCTGAAGTTCTCGGGTGTCTGGAAAAGCTGTTGCAGGCTGGGCGTCGCATAGGTGAACGCCTGATCGAAATCATCGGCCTTGAAGGCCTCGAACTGGCTGTTGATCGTCGCCTCGATATCCGCCTGCTGTGCCGCCGCGCCGAAACTCAGGAGGGCCGACAAGATCAGCCCCCCGAGCATTGCAATGAACCCTGTCCGCATGTCCGCTCTCCTGCCGGTTGATTGACTTAGGGTAAGTCACGCAAGACGCAGGGCAAGAGTTTCAGGCCGCGACAAGTTTCCCGCCCAGCGCGTCACCGATCAGCGCCACGGTCTCCTCCACCCCGTAAAGCGCGATGAACCCGCCAAAGCGCGGGCCCTGGCTGGCCCCCAGCAACACTTCGTAAAGCGCAGTGAACCAGTCGCGCAGCGGCTCGAAGCGATCCTTGCCCACGGCAAAGACCATCGTCTGCAAGGCCTCGGCATCCAGCCCGCCGTCCCATGCCCGCAGGTTCTCGCGCAATTCTTCCAGCGCCTCCCGCTCCAGCGCGGTGGGCGCGCGGAAGACCTTCGCGGGCTTCACGAAGTCGTTGTAATAGCGCACCGCATGCCCCGCCGCGGCATCCATGCCGGGGTTGCGCGCGGGCGTCGCCTCCGGTGCATAACGCTGGATAAAGCCCCATAGCTGCGACTTGTCCTGCGCGCTGGAAACTGACGCCAGGTTGAGCAGCATCGAATAGGGCACCACCATATCCGAGGTCGGCACCTCGCCCCCGTGGATATGCCACACCGGGTTGTTCAGCCGCTGCGCCGCATCCTGCGTCTCGTAGGCCCGCAACTGCTGGTGATATTCGTCCACCGCCTTGGGGATCACGTCGAAATACATCCGCTTGGCCGTCTTGGGCTTGAGATACATGAAATAGGACAGCGACTCGGTGCTGGCATAGGTCAGCCATTCGTCAATGGTCAGCCCGTTGCCGCTCGACTTCGAAATCTTCTGACCGTTCTCATCGAGGAACAATTCATAGGTGAAATGCTCCGGCGCCTTCTCCCCGAGGATCCGGCATATGCTGTCGTAGATCGGCGTATTGGTGGAGTGATCCTTGCCGTACATCTCGAAATCCACGCCGAGCGCCGCCCACCGCGCGCCGAAATCGGGTTTCCACTGCAACTTCACATTGCCGCCCGTTACCGGCAGGGTCATCTGCTGCCCGTCCTCGGTATCGAAGGTGATCGTGCCATCCTTGGCGTTGACCTCCTTGATCGGCACATAAAGCACGCGCCCGGTTTCGGGATGGATCGGCAGGAAGATCGAATAGGTCTGCCGCCGCTCCTCGCGCAGGGATTTCAGCATCACGGCCATGATCTCGTCGTACTTCTGCGCCGCGCGCAGAAGGACTTCATCGAACTGACCCGAGGCGTAGAATTCGGTGGCGGAAATGAACTCGTATTCGAATCCGAAGGTATCGAGGAACCGCCGCAACATCGCGTTGTTATGCGCGCCAAAGCTGTCGTGGGTGCCGAAGGGGTCCGGCACGCTCGTCAGGGGCCGTTGCAGGTGTTCCGCCAGCGCTTCGGGGTTCGGCACATTGCCCGGCACCTTGCGCATCCCGTCCAGATCGTCCGAGAAACAGATCAGCCGCGTGGGAATGTCGCTGATCTCCTGAAACGCGCGCCGGATCATCGTCGTCCGCGCAACTTCTCCGAAGGTCCCGATATGCGGCAATCCGCTGGGTCCATAGCCCGTCTCGAACAGGACATACCCCTTCTCGGGCGGCGTTTTCTCGTATCGTTTCAGCACCCTGCGCGCTTCTTCGAAAGGCCATGCCTTGCTGGTCATTGCCGCGTCGCGCATCTCAGACATCGTTTCATCCATCACTGATCCCCGGTACCCCATTGCCACCGGGTCTGGCCGTACCTATTGCGTCCCCTGAGGGGCGTCAATATTCTGCGCCGCGACATGGTCCCGACCGAAGGAAGCCCGATGCCCGACGATGAACCCCACGCGCTGAGCGCCCAGGACTGCCTCGTGGCCCTGATGATCGCCGTTTCCGTCTCGGACGAGAACATCCGCACAACCGAGTTGATCAAGATTCAGTCGGCGGTCAACATCCTGCCGGTCTTCGCCGACTATGACGAAGATCGCCTGAGCACGATCAGCAAGACCGTCTTCGACCTTTTCGAACAGGAGGACGGCCTTGACGCCCTCTTCGGCCTCATCCGCGTAAACCTGCCCGAACGTCTGTTCGAGACCGCCTATGCGCTGGCCTGCGACGTGGCCGCAGCCGATGGAAAACTCGACGAGGCCGAACTGCGCCTGCTTGAGGAAATCCGCTACGAGCTCAATCTCGACCGCCTCCATGCCGCCGCAATCGAACGCGGCGCGCGGGCGCGTCACCTGACCTGAGCCGACCGCCGCTTCAGGCCCCGTACATCGCGCCCCATCGCTCCAGCAGCCCCTGCTGAACCTGCTTGGCCCGTGAATTCCAACTGCGCGCGCCCGGCGGGCCCTCGCGCGCCTCGCGCGGGATCTTCGCACGCTCCGCTTGATCCGCGGCAAAGATCGCAAAGGCCATGACCTTGCCATCCTCCGCCGTCTCGTAACCCGCCAGACCGGACACGAAATTCAGCGTCCCGGTCTTGGCGTCGACCCGGATCGCATGATCCTTGTCAGGCCGACCCTTGGCATCGCGCAACACGAAAGGCTTGAGGATCGCCCGCAGATCGCTGTCGTGCATCTTCAGGAGCGCAGTCGCCATATCCATCGCGGTCACCCTGCTGTCATCGCCGAGCCCCGAATGGTCCACCAGTTTGGGCGCGACCATCCCCAACTCTGCAATGGACCAGCGATTCATCTCCGCCGCCGAGGCGCGCAGGTCGGCCACCTGCCCGATCCGCTTCTGGGTCGAGGCCAGCCCCACCATCTCTGCCGTCAGGTTCGTCGAATAGGTCAGCATGTCCTTCAGCACGGTCCGCAGTTCCGCGCTCTGCCGCGTGACCAGCAATTCTCCCTCCGGCAGCACGTCAATCACCTCGGGTTTGCCCAGCCGGATACCGTAAGCCCCCGCTAGGGTGGCAAACACATCGCCGGCGTAAAGCCCCGGCTTGCGCACGGGCAACCAGCGCGCCCCGCCACCCGCCAGCGCTCCCTTGGCCACGGTCCAGGCATCTCGCCCTGCGCGATCCTCGTAGGTATAGACCGGCGTCGACCGATCCTGCACCGCCATCGTCGCCATCGCCACATCGGGCCGGTACTTCTCAGACCGGCCGTCCATCGTGACAACATAATCACCGCCGCCTTTCTTCCATTCGAAATGTACGCGGTTGTAGTTCAGCGCGATTCCCGACACCGCCGGATTGTACCCCACATGGTCAGGCTGCTCCGGGTCGATCTGCTGCATGACCGGCAGGGCTGCCTCATAGACCTTCAGACGGCCTCTGACACCGATCACGCCCGCCGCCTTGAGTTGGGCCGCCATCTCGGCCAGCCCATCGGTGTCCAGCGTGGGGTCGCCCCCACCGATCAGCACCAGATCGCCTATCACCTCGCCGTCCACCACCCCGCCCGTGGCGCAAAGCCGCGTCTCGAAGCGATGCTCCAACCCCAAAGTCGCCAGCGCATAAAGCGCCGTCACCGCCTTGGCGACGCTTGCGGGGGGCGTGCCCGTGCGTTCGTTCGCACATTCCAGCCAACGCCCGCTTTCCACATCGGCCACCGCATAGGCCACCTGCCCCGACAGTTTGCGCTCGCGGATGATCTCCTCCGCGGTCGGCACCGCGCGCCTGTGAAAATCCTCGCCCCGGAGCACGGGGCGCAGCGAGGCCGTCGGCGGCTCCGCCCTTGCCCCCTGCCCGGCAAGCACGAAGCCCGCCGCCGAACCCAGAAAGAACCGTCTCGAAATACCATGTCGCATGGGCTGGAGTTAAACCCCAGCCCGCCCGCGTCCACAAGCACCTGCCGCTCACATTTTCGCAGGGCGTTTCAATCCGGTTGCGCCGCACGCCACTGCCCTGCCGCGCGAATGGCGGAGGACGACAGATCGACCATCGGCACATTCACGAAACACCATGCAGGCGCTTCCGCCGTACCGAGAAGCTGGGCGTACCGCCCCGGGATCCGGTAGGGCGCATAGAGTGCGGCAGCGCGGCTCATCCGGGCCGAGATCCGCTGTCCGGGTCTCGCCAGCACGCCCACCGGCACGCTCTGCATGATCTGTCGCCAGTCCTGCCAGCGGTGGAACTGCGCCAGATTGTCGGCCCCCATCAGCCACACGAACCGGACTTGCGGATAAATCGCGCGCAACCGCGCCAGCGTTTCGGCAGTGTAGCGTGTACCGAGCAGC
>JBBSJO010000019.1:0-36418 GCA_038257185.1 Rhodobacterales bacterium
ATCTTCTCGCCAACCGCAGGACCGGACGTGCTCGATATCCGCAAGCTCTATGCGCAGGCCGACGTCTTCACCTATGACCCGGGTTTTACCTCCACCGCCGCCTGCGACAGCACCATCACCTTCATCGACGGTGAGGAAGGCGTGCTGCTGCACCGGGGCTATCCTATCGGTCAACTGGCCGGGCAATCCCATTACCTCGAAGTCTGCTATCTGCTGCTTTACGGCGAACTTCCTTCCGCCGCAAAATTGGAGGTGTTCGAGAATCTGGTGACCAATCACACGATGATCCACGAGCAGATGATCAACTTCTTCCGCGGGTTCCGGCGCGACGCGCACCCGATGGCGATCATGGTGGGCGTCGTCGGCGCGATGTCGGCCTTCTACCACGACTCCACCGACATCAACGATGCGCACCAGCGCGAGGTCGCGACGATCCGCCTGATCGCCAAGATGCCGACGATTGCCGCGATGGCCTACAAATACACCATCGGCCAGCCCTTCGTGTATCCTCGCAACGATCTGGACTATGCGGGCAACTTCCTGCGCATGTGCTTTGCCGTCCCGGCGGAGGATTACGTCGTCGACCCGATCCTGAGCCGCGCGATGGACCGGATCTTTACGCTGCACGCGGACCACGAACAGAACGCCTCCACCTCCACGGTACGTCTGGCGTCGTCTTCGGGTGCCAACCCCTTTGCCTGTATCGCGGCTGGCATTGCCTGTCTCTGGGGTCCGGCGCATGGTGGCGCCAACCAGGCCTGCCTGGAGATGCTCAAGGAGATCGGAACGCCCGACCGCATTCCCGAATTCATCGCCCGCGCCAAGGACAAGGACGATCCGTTCCGCCTGATGGGCTTTGGCCACCGCGTCTACAAGAACTTCGATCCCCGTGCGACGGTGATGAAGGAAAGCGCCGACGAGGTGCTGGAACTGCTGGGCGTCGAGAACAACCCGATCCTTCAGGTCGCCAAGGAATTGGAAAAGCAGGCGCTGGAGGATCCCTACTTCGCCGAGAAGAAGCTGTTCCCGAACGTCGATTTCTATTCCGGCATCATCCTCGAGGCCATGGGTTTCCCCACCTCCATGTTCACCCCGATCTTCGCGCTGGCGCGGACCGTGGGCTGGATTTCGCAGTGGAAGGAACAGATCAGCGACCCGCAGCTCAAGATCGGACGCCCGCGTCAGCTCTATCTTGGCGAAACGCAGCGCGAGTACGTGGATATCGAGAAGCGCTGAATACCACGGAAACGGATCAGGACACCCCCGCAAGCGCGGGGGTGTTTTTTGTTAAGATCAGAGGCCCGTTTGTCCTGTCTCAGTCAACAATCGGGTGACTGAACCGGCCCTTCACCACGCGAAATCCTCGGTGAAACGGCGCGGCCCATGCCTTGCCAACCCGGGCCCGCATGAAACCTCAGCACCTCGGATCCGCGAATCAGTACTGCTCCCAATGGCCTGACCCGCGTGATAAATCCCGCTCCCAGGCCCGGACTGTTTCACAACAAAATGCGCGATTCGAACCAGCGGGGCATCAAATGGGGCGAAACTATGACATTGTTTCTCGCAGGCCGACAATGGCGCGCTCTGCTTGACCGGTTGGCCCCGGGCCGAATAACGTGATGCCGGTAATGGTTCCAAGGGGATTTCCCAGTGTTTTTTCTTGTCTTGGTGGGTGGCGCCATTTTGAGCGTGTCCCTGCCGCGCGCCCTCAGCGCGGCAGAGACACTGCCCATCGTCTCGAAGGGCATGTTTCAGCATGGTCCCACGGAGGCGGGCCGATGAAACACCCCACCACACCGCGCGAACCGCACTGGAACCATGCGCCCAGCCTGCTGCCTGTCTACGCTCCGCAGCAGCCCGGGCTGCAGGGTGCGCTGGTGCCCGATAGCCTGCATGACTGCGATCAGATCGCTGTCGTCTATGACAAGGGCAATACCCCGCCCGAAATCACGATCCGCAGCGTTTCGCAGTCTGTTCACACCGTTCTCGCCGACGGGGTGGCGGTGGCCATCGTCGCACGCGCCACGGGCCCGGCACCGCGCGTCGAAGAGGTCCTGCTGGTGGAACGGTCGACCTGATCAGCGCCCCTCGAACCGGGCCCCGCGCTTTTCTGTGAAGGCCAGCACGCCCTCCTTGAAATCCCGCGACTTGCCGCACATGCCCTGTTGCTGCGCCTCCAGCGTGAGCTGATCCTCGAAGGAATTGTCCCAGGACCCACGAATGGCAGTCTTGGCCGCCGCATAGGCCGCCGTCGGCCCGACGGCCAGATGCGCCGCGCGCGCGCGCCAGTGGTCGGCAAACTGCGCGTCCGGCACCGCTTCCCAGATCATGCCCCAGTCATCGGCCTGCCGTGCGCTGATCTTGTCCGCGAAAAGCGCTGCGCCCATCGCCTTGGCCGTGCCCATGCTGCGCGGCAGGACGTAGGTGCCGCCCGCATCGGGGATCAGGCCGATGCGGGTAAATGCCTGCATGAAATAAGCGGATTCGGTGGCGATGACGACGTCCGCCGCGAGCGCGAGGTTTGCCCCGGCCCCCGCCGCAGCACCATTCACCGCAGCGATGGTCGGCACCGGGCAGTCCACGATGGCGCGCAGCATGGGGGCATATTCGTCCCGCAGGGTCCGCTCCAGATCGACGTTGGAAGCGGTGGCGCGGTCGCCCAGATCTTGCCCCGAACAGAACGCCCGCCCCGCGCCTGTCAGCACGACGACCCGCGCCTCCTGTCATGCCGCCTTCATCGCGTGGGCGATCTCGGCGCGCATCTGGGTGGTCAGGGCATTCATCTTGTCCGCGCGGTTCAGCGTGATCAGGCCGACGCCGTCATCGAGGTCGTAGGTGATCGTCTGATATTCCATATGCGCCATGCGAAGTCTCCCGGGTGATTTTGCCGGAACCCTAGCAAAGACCGCCGCAGAGGCCAGCGAAATGCCGCGTCAACCGCGCAGAATGTCCTTGAGCCGCGCCTCTTCCTCGGCACTCAGCGGCGCATCGGCTGAGGCCGTGGCGCGCGACCGGCCCCGGACATAGACCGCGCCAACGCCCCCCGCGAGCAGCAGCATCAGCGGCCCCGCTGCCCACAAAAGCCAGTTGGCGCCCCGCGCATCCGGCTTCAGCAGTACGTATTCGCCATAGCGGGCCACGATGAAGTCCACGGCTTCCTGATCGCTGTCGCCCGCCACAAGCCGCTCGCGCAGCAGCAGCCGCAGGTCGC
The DNA here is from genome assembly GCA_038257185.1 of Rhodobacterales bacterium. Taxonomy (GTDB): domain Bacteria; phylum Pseudomonadota; class Alphaproteobacteria; order Rhodobacterales; family Rhodobacteraceae; genus Sulfitobacter. The sequence continues at coordinate 3,212 of JBBSJO010000019.1, forward strand.
GGGCAAGGCTGGCGTTGCTTTCGTCGATGCTCTCGTTACGGCAGACGAGACAGCGCAGCCCCTGGCTGATCTCCCGCGCCCGCGCTTCCAGAGCGGGATCGGAGAGCATCTCATCCGGCTCCACCGCCCAGAGGGGTGCCGCCAGCAGCATCAGCAGCAGGGCGAGCCTTTTCATTCCGCAGGCACCGGCGCTGCCGTGCTGCGCGCACCCGCCGCCACGCGGAAGCGCCGGTCGGTGAGGCTCAGCAAGCCGCCGAAGGCCATCATCCCGCAGCCGAACCAGATCCAGAAGGTCATTGGCTTGATGTAGGTTCGCACGGCCCAGCCTCCGCTGTCCTGCGCGTCGCCGATCACGACGTAGACGTCGCGTGTCAGACCGGAATCAATCGCAGCCTCAGTCGTCGGCATTTGCGCCACCGGGTAGAAGCGTTTCTCGGGCCGCATTTGCGCAATCTCACCGCCGCCCTTTGCCAGTGTCACGTCGCCGATGGTGGTAAGGTAGTTTGGGCCGCGCGTGTCCTCGACCCCGTTCAGGGTGACCGTATAGGCACCCACGTCGAAGGCCTCCCCGATCTGCGCGACGCGGATGTCATCCACGCTCCAGGCCGTCAGACCCGCAATCCCGGCCATGGCAACGCCCATACCCGCGTGGGCCGTGGCCTTGCCCCAGTCCGCCCGCGGCAGAAAGCGCAGGCGTCGCCAACTGCCCTTGCTGCGCTGCAAGAGTTCCACCACCGTGCCGGTAATCAGCCAGACGCCGAGGAAAAGGCCGATGGGGCCCAGCAGGCTCCGCCCGGTCTGCACGGTGAAGGCCAGTCCTGCCACGGCGAGCGCCAGAACGAAGACATAGCGCAACGGGCGCATCGCCCGCGCTATACGCGCGCGTTTCCAGGGCATGACGCTGCCGATGGGCATGATCACGGCAAGCATGACCATGAAGGGTGTGAAGGCCGCATTGAAGAACGGCGGGCCGACGCTGAGCTTGCGGTCAAAGAACATCTCGGCCACCAGCGGCCACATGGTGCCGACGAAGACCACGAAACAGGCCACCGCCAGCAGCAGGTTGTTTGCCACCAGCGCGGATTCGCGACTGACGAGGCCGAAGACCCCCCGAGCCTCCATCGCACCTGCACGCAAAGCGAAAAGGATCAGCGCGCCGCCCATGAAGAAGGCCATGATGGCAAGGATGAAGACACCGCGTTCGGGGTCGTTGGCGAAGGCATGGACTGACGTCAGCAGGCCGGAGCGCACGATGAACGTCCCGATCAGCGAGAAGCCGAAAGCGAGGATCGCGAGCAGGATCGTCCAGCTTTTCAGCGACTCGCGTTTTTCCACCACGATGGCGGAATGCAGCAAGGCCGTGGCCAGAAGCCAGGGCATGAAGGAGGCATTCTCCACCGGGTCCCAGAACCAGAAACCGCCCCAGCCAAGCTCGTAGTAGGCCCACCAGGATCCCAAAGCGATCCCGATGGTCAGGAAAATCCAGGCCGCCAGCGTCCAGGGTCGCACCCAGCGACCCCATGCGGCGTCCACACGACCCTCTATCAGCGCGGCGACCGCAAAGCTGAACGACATGCTGAGCCCGACATAGCCGAGGTAGAGAAAAGGCGGATGGAAGGCGAGGCCGGGGTCCTGCAGCAGCGGGTTCAGGTCTTGCCCGTCGAAGGGCGGCATCGCCATGCGCACGAAAGGGTTGGAGGTGAAGAGGATGAAGGCCAGGAACGCCACCCCGATGGCCGCCTGCACCGACAGCACGCGGGCGCGGAGGGTGGGGGGCAGGTTGCCGCCGAAAACCGCGACCATCGCGCCGAACAGCGACACGATCAGCACCCAGAGCAGCATGGAGCCTTCGTGATTCCCCCAGGTCCCGCTGATCTTGTAGATCATGGGTTTCAGCGAGTGGCTGTTGTCCACCACCACCTTCAGCGAGAAATCGGAGGAGACGAAGGCCCAGGTCAGCGCCCCGAAGGCCAGGGCGATCAGCGCGAATTGCGCAGCGGCGGCCGGTTCTGCAATCGCCATCCAGCCCGCATTGCGCCGCTGCGCGCCGATGAGCGGCATTACCATCTGCAGGATCGCCACACCAAAGGCGAGGATCAGCGCGAAATGTCCGAGTTCTGTAACCATGGCAAAAGTATAGGGGGCATAAGCCCCCTGCACCATCGCGATCTGTGTCGCACCACTTCACATTTCGGCGCGGTCAGGCGGCGGCGCGCCGCCAGTCTTCCAGAGCCGCATTGCTGTCGGGCTGGATCGAGGCGACCGTCAGCCGCGCATCCTCGCCGGTATCCGCCACGCGCACCGCATCAGCGCGCAGTTCGCGGATCTTGCCGATGTTCTCCAGCACCTGCGGGACATGCGAAATGCTGCCCACGATCTCTCGCTGGAACTGCTGGGCCTTCACCTGATGACGCGCACCGAAATAGAAGGACACGATGACGCCAAGCAGCCACCACAGAGGCTCCGGCACCAGCGCAATGCCTTGCATCCGCTCGGAAAACCACAGGGGGCTGACCATGGCCGAGACAAAAAGCCCCAGCGTGCCGAGTGCCAGAGCGGGGCGCGGCAGACGGTTGAGCCCGTCCATGAAGCGGTCGAACGCGCCCTGACGTGCCACGGCGAATTCCGCGCCGTACTGCGCCATCGCCTGACCCTGCACCGTTGCGCCACGCTGCGCACCGGCTTCGGCGTTCTCGCGGAACACCTCCACCGTGTCGCGCACCACGTTGGTGCCACTGCCGAAGACCACTCCCAAAATACGCTCGATCAACCCCATGCCGCCACCCTTTGCTGAAACGCTTTGCCGCTCATGTGATACTGCGGCGCGATGAATTCCTCCGCCCGGCGAATCCAGCCGCCCTTGCCGCCTGCCCTTGTGCGGGCGTATTTCCGGCTGGCGGCGCGCGTGTCAGCCAGACGGAAGTAGTAATTGCGTCGCGCGATGCCGTAGGCGTTTACGAAGTGCTCCGGGGCCTTGCCCATGGCCGCGCGGACCGCTGCAAGGCTCTGCGGGCCAAGCGCCCCGTCGACCGAGACCTCGTAGCCCATCTCGCGCAGTAGCCGTTGCAGGATCTTCACCGCATTGCCGCCGGCGTTCACGTACATGTCAAACACCGTGGGCTGCAACGCCTCCGGTAGTTCCGCAATCAGTGGGCGCTTGAAATAATGCTCGATGAAGATGTCGACCGCCTGCGTGCGCGTCAGCGCCCGGACGTCATCGACGCCTACCCGTCCGTCGCCGGTCAGGTCCAGCCCCAGCCGCCGCATGGTGTGGATTGTCACGCCGAAATTCGTCGCCCCGCCCGGATCGTCGGGATCGTTGACGAAGCCCCCTTCGCGCGCCACGATTTCGGTGGCGATTTCCCTGACCGATTGCATCTGCCCATTCCTTGCCTGTGAATTTCGACAAGACTGGTCAGAAATGGGTTAACGGGGCCTGATGCGACCGTGCGCTCTCAGCTGTCGGGCGCCTTGTAGACCCCTTGCGCCTTGAGCGCATCGACGACTTCCTTGGGCATGTAGGTCTCGTCGTGTTTCGCAAGGATTTCAGTAGCTTCAAAGACACCGTTCACGTAGCGTCCGGTGCCTACCATACCCTGTTTCTCGTCAAAGAGATCGGGCAACACCCCCTTGTAGGTGACGGGCACCGTCGCACCTCCGTCGGTCACGCGAAAACGGATCGTCTCGCTGTCGCCGCGCACGAGGCTGCCTTCTTCCACCAGTCCCCCGATGCGGAACACCTCCCCCGGCCCGGGCGGTTCGGCAATCACCTGTGACGGCGCGCGGAAATAGTTGATCCCGTCGCGCAGGGCGTAGCCGATCAGCGCCGTGGACAGCACAAGTGCACCGGCCGCCACCGCGATGATCTGGATACGTCTCTGTTTCTTGAGATTTTTCATGAACTCACGGGAAGAGCGGGGCCATCATCAGCCCCTCGGTCTCTTCGATACCTAACATCAGGTTGGCGTTCTGCAAGGCCTGCCCGCTGGACCCCTTCGTGAGGTTGTCGAGCGCGGCTATGACTATGGTGCGCCCCTCCAGCCGGTCCGCGACCACGCCGATATGGCAGAAGTTCGACCCGCGGATGTGGCGTGTACTGGGGGCCTCTCCCATGGGCAGCACCTCGATGAAGGGCTCCGAGGCATAGGCCTTTTTCAGTGTTTCGTGAATGGTTTGCGCGTCGCCCTTCACATAGACCGTCGCGAGGATGCCCCGGTTGGCGGGTATCAGATGGGGCGTGAACTGTACCTTCACCGGGCGTCCGGCAAGGGCGGAGAATTCCTGATCAAACTCGCCCAGATGCCGATGCGTCCCGCCGACGGAATAGGCGTGATAGCCCTCGGACAACTCCGCGTGCAGCAGGTTCTCCTTCAGCGACCGCCCTGCGCCCGAGACGGCGCATTTCAGGTCGAGGATGATCTCGTCGAGATCGATCACCCCGGCGGAGATCAGCGGCCGCAACGCGAACTGTCCGGTTGCAGCGTTGCATCCCGTCCCGGCCACCAGCCGCGCCTTCGCAATCTCCTCGCGGTAGAACTCTGTCAGGCCATAGACCGCCTCCTCCTGCTGGGCGAGGGCCGCGTGCTTGTTGCCGTACCACTTCGTGTATTCCTCCGGGTCGCGCAGGCGGAAGTCGGCGGAGAGGTCCACGATTTTCAGATCGGCGGGCAGCTTGGCGATCACCTCCTGCGAGGTCTTGTGCGGCAGGGCGCAAAAGCACAGGTCGATGTCGGAAAAGTCGATGTCCTCGATCAGCACCAATGCGGGCAGCTCGAGATGGCGCAGGTGAGGAAAAACCTCCGCCATGCTCTGCCCGGCCTTGGAATTGGCACCAAGGGCGGTGATTTTCATGGTGGCGTGGTTGGCGATGAGCCGGATCAGCTCGGCCCCGGTGTAGCCGGAGGCGCCAAGAATGGCGATATTGTGGGTCATGGGAAACTCCCGTCGGTAGAGTAAGAAATCAGGCGGCGGTGAAGGTCATCGGTCGTCGCAGGAACTGCGTCGCGCGGGTGCTCACGCGGGCGGGCTCGCCCGTGGTCAGGAAGGCGGGGCTGCCGGTGCCCCGCATGTTCGGGTGCCGCTCAAGATAGTCCGCCAGCGCGTCAGCGACCAGTGTGGCCTGAGAATAAACGGTAACGTCCGGCCCCAGAGCCTCCTGAAAAGCCTCCTGCATCAGCGGGTAATGCGTGCAGCCCAGTACGGCGGCCTGTGGCTCCGGCATCTTGCGCTTCAGCGCGTCGACGTGGCTGCGCACCAGTGCCTCGGCCAGGATGAAATCGCCGTCCTCGATGGCGTCCACGACACCACCACAGGCCTGCGCCTCCACGTCCACGCCGATGGCGCGGAAGGCCAGTTCGCGCTGGAAGGCGCGGCTCGCGACGGTGGCAGGGGTGGCAAAAAGCGCGACATGCTTCACGGCGACCTCGCGGGGCGGGGAATTGTCGCCCCACTGGCGTTCGGTCATCGCCTCGATCAGCGGCACGAGGACGCCCAGTACCCGCTTGTCGCGTGGCACCCAGCTTTCCTGCATCCGCCGCAGCGCGGCAGCGGAGGCGGTGTTGCAGGCGAGGATCACGAGGTCGCAGCCAGCGTCGAACAGGCGCTGCACGGCGGCGGTGGTCAGGTCATAGATGTCAGCGGGCGTCCGCACCCCGTAGGGCGCATGGGCACTGTCGGCGAGATAGACGAATTCCACGTCCGGCAAACGCGCCTGCACGGCGTCGAGCACCGTCAGGCCACCGAGACCCGAATCAAAAATACCAACTGCCATGTTGTCCTGCCGTCACCGTTCGGCGCGATGCCGTTCCTCGAATTCGAACCCCAGATCGAAGGATCGCAGGGGCTCCGGTGACAACTCATAGGTGGCTTTGCGGAGGAAATCCATCATCTGTTTGCCGTCCTTCGCGAGGGGCCCGAGCACGCCGCGCGAGATGGGTTCGCCGATCACCACGCGCACCGGCGTGTCGATCCGCTTGTGGAATTCCTTTATCAGAAGGCCCATGCGCAGGGTCGAATGCAGGTGGCTGGCGATCTGGAACATGCGGCTGCAATGGCCGTCGAAATAGACTGGCACGACCGTTGCGTCCGACTTGGCGATCATCCTTGCGGTGAAGCTGCGCCAACCGGGATCCATGGGCCGCGAGAAGGGTTTGGCGGAGGTGCTGACCGTGCCGCCCGGAAAGATGCCGATGGCCCCGCCCTGCCCCAGATATTCCAGTGCGGTACGGCGCGTGGCGAGGTTGAGCGCGCGTGCGTCCTTGGTAGTGCCGAAGTCGATGGGCAACAGATGCTCATTCAGATCCGGTGCGCGATTGAACACGGCATTGGCCAGAATCCTGAAATCACCCCGCGTCGCGGACATCATATGGCCCAGCATCAGCCCGTCGAGGATGCCATAGGGATGGTTGGCGATCAGGATCAGCGGTCCGGTGCGGGGAATATTTGCAAGGCTGCCGCCCACAACATCGAGGCTTAACCCATAGCGATCCGCCATCACATCAAAGAACGTGCGCCCCTCGCCCACTTCCTGCTCATACCCCTCCGCCCGCTTGATCAGGCGCAAGCGACCGGTCGAGTTTTCCATGATGCGAATAAGCGCACGGCCGCCCTTTGTCTGGGCGGACCAGGCATAGCTGATGTCACGCGCGGCATTCCGCAGAACTTGGCCCATCGGGTCCTCCGGCAAAGGGGTCGGACGCTTTTGCGCGTATATGACCCTTTTGCGAAGGTTGCGTGACAGAGTTTAGATGCCGCTACTCTGCGGCTTTCGCCGTGGCATTTCCGCCAGCACGGATCACGCTCAGCAGTTCCTCGCGCCGCTTGGCCGCCTTGGCCTCGTTGGCTTCCTTCACGGGCCCGAAGCCCCTGATCTGCAAGGGCAAATCGGCCAAAGCCACGATGGCCTCGCGGGTCTGATCGCTCAGCAACGGCAACACCTCGGCCATGTCGGCTTCGTATTGCTTGATCAGCGCGCGTTCCATCTTGCGCTCCGCCGTGCGCCCGAAGGGATCGAACGGCGTGCCGCGCAGCCCCTTGAATTTCGCCATCAGGCGCAGCGGCGTTTCCAGCCACTCACCGAACTCGCGCTTCATCGGGCGCCCGTCCGGCCCCTGCTTCGATATGATCGGCGGCGCCATGTGGAAGGTCATCTTGAAATCCCCGTCGAACTCCGCGCGCGCCTTGTCGCGGCTGGTCAGCAGCAGGCGGGCGACCTCGTATTCGTCCTTGTAGGCCAGCAGCTTGTGATAGCCCAAGGCCACGGCAGCCTTCACGTCGCGGTCTGCGATCCCGTCGAGCATCTTGCGATATCGCTTGGCCAGACGCTTGCCCTGGTAAGCGGTCAGGTGATCGGCGCGGAAGGTAATGCGCTCATCGAGCGACTTCGGCAGGGCCACGACCTTCGCCTCACCGACCTTCGCAGCATCCGCTGGAAACAGCACAGCCCAGCGCCCGATCTCGAAGGCGCGCAGGTTGCGCTCCACCGCGGCGCCATTCATGCGGATGGCTTCCTGAAGGCTTTCCAACGTCAACGGCAACAAGCCCTGCTGCCAGGCGGCACCGAGGATCATCATGTTGGAAAAGATCGAATCGCCCAGCGCGGCTTTCGCCAGATCAGAGGCATCGAACATCGCCACCCGATCCTTCAGACGCGCCTCCAGCGCCAGCGTCAGGCGGTCGTAGGGCATCTGGAACTCGGTGTCGCGGGTGAAATCGCCGGTGATGATCTGGTGCGCGTTGACAACGGCCCCGGTGCGCCCGGCGCGGGTCAGGCCCAGCGTCTTGTGGCCGGCAGAAACGACAAGGTCGCCACCGATCAGCGCGTCCGCCTCGCCTGTGGCGACACGGATGGCGGAGATATCCTCGGGCCGCTCCGCAATCCGGCAATGGATGTGCACAGCTCCGCCCTTCTGCGCGAGGCCGGCCATCTCCATCATGCCCGCCCCCTTGCCGTCGAGTTGCGCGGCCTGCGCCAGCAGTGCGCCGATGGTCACGACGCCGGTGCCGCCAACCCCGGTGATCACTACGTTAAAAGTGCCCTTGATCGCGGGCAGTTCCGGCATCGGCAAGTTCGGGATTGTCAGATCGGTGGTGGGGTCCTTGCGGATCTGCGCGCCCTCCAGCGTCACGAAGGAGGGGCAGAACCCTTTGACGCAGGAGAAATCCTTGTTGCAGGACGACTGGTCAATGGCCCGCTTGCGCCCCAACTCGGTCTCGTTCGGCACGATGGAGACGCAGTTCGACTGCACCCCGCAGTCGCCGCAGCCCTCGCAGACGTCCTCGTTGATGAAAACGCGCTTGTCGGGGTCCGGGAACAGCCCCCGCTTCCGGCGGCGGCGCTTTTCGGCGGCGCAGGTCTGGATATAGACGATGGCGCTGACGCCCTCATGCTCGCGGAAGGCCTTTTGCACATTGGGCATCTGCGCCCGCTCATAGGTCTCGACGCCCTTGAAGCGGCTGAGATCCACTTCTTCCTTTTCGTCGTAGACCACGGCGAGGTGCTGCACGCCCATCGCCTTCAGTTCATTCACGATTCGGTAGGCATCAAGCCCGCCTTCGTTGCCCTGCCCGCCGGTCATCGCGACCGCGTCGTTATAGAGAATCTTGTAGGTGATGTTGGTGCCCGCCGCGAGGGCGGCGCGGATCGCCTGGACGCCGGAGTGATTGTAGGTGCCGTCGCCGAGGTTCTGGAAGACGTGTCTGGTGTTGGAGAACGGCGCCTCCCCGATCCAGTTCGCGCCCTCGCCGCCCATATGGGTAAACCCGGTGGTCTCGCGGTCCATCCACTGCACCATGTAGTGACAGCCGATCCCCGCATAGGCACGGCTGCCCTCAGGCACCTTGGTGGAGGAATTGTGCGGACAGCCCGAACAGAAATAAGGCAGACGCGCCGCGATATCCTCGGCGTTGTCGGAGCGGCGCGCGTCACTGAGCGCTTCCAGCCCGGCACGGATGGCATCGGTGTCGCGGCCTTCCTCCAGCAGGATGCCGCCCAGCTTTTCGGCGATCCAGATGGGGTCCAGCGCGCCGCGCGTCGGGAACAGCTCCTCGCCGTGTTCCATGCCCGCACCACCCTTGTGCCAGCCATAGACGCGGCGGTGGGTGTCGGAGAACAGCGCTTCCTTGATCTGGATCTCGATCAGCTTGCGCTTTTCCTCGACGACCACGATCAGGTCCAGCCCTTCGGCCCAGTCATGGAACCCGTGCATGTCCAGCGGGAAGGTCTGCCCAATCTTGTAAAGTGTGATCCCCAGCCGTTCGGCCTCGTTCTCGTCGATGTTGAGCAGGTTCATCGCATGGATCAGATCGAGCCAGTTCTTGCCCGCAGCCGCGAAACCGATCTTGGCCCCGCGCTTGCCCCACATGCGCTTGTCCATCTTGTTGGCGTGGCTGAACGCTTCGGCGGCGAAGCGCTTGTAGTCGATCATCCGCGCTTCTTGGAGGTGCGGCGTGTCCTGCAAGCGGATGTTGAGACCGCCTTCCGGCATGTCGAAATCAGGGAGCACCAGCTTCATCCGGTACGGATCGCCGTTCACGACGGAGGTCGCCTCCACGGTGTCCTTCATCGTCTTCAGCCCCACCCAGAGGCCCGAGAACCGCGACAGCGCCCATCCGTAAATGCCGTAATCCAGGATCTCCTGCACGCCGGCGGGGCTGACGACGGGCATATAGGCATCCACCATCGCCCATTCCGACTGGTGCAGCACGGTGGAAGATTCGCCCGTGTGGTCGTCGCCCATCGCCATCAGCACGCCGCCGTTCTTCGATGTGCCCGCCATGTTGGCATGGCGCATCACGTCGCCGGAGCGGTCCACCCCCGGCCCCTTGCCGTACCACAGGCCAAAGACGCCATCGTATTTGCCCTCGCCGCGCAACTCCGCCTGCTGGCTGCCCCAGAGGGCAGTCGCAGCCAGATCCTCGTTCAGACCGGGCTGGAATTTCACGTTATAGGCGGAAAGCACCTTCTCGGCCTTGCTCATCTGGAGGTCGACTGCGCCAAGCGGGCTGCCCCGGTATCCCGTCACATAGCCAGCGGTGTTCAACCCCGCCGCCCGGTCCCTTGCCCCCTGCATCATCATCATCCGGACCAGCGCCTGTGTGCCGTTCAGAAGAACCGGCGACTTTTCGAGATCGAAACGGTCGGTCAGAGAAATCTTTTGCGTGGTCATGACGGCCCTCCCCTGGGATCACGTGACGAGGTTATCACGATGATAGACACCAATATAGGTCATATATGCTGACCTGCATAGCCGATATTTTCGCCGCAGTGCAGCATTTTCTTTATCAATGGTCTTTTAAACTGTGACACATGCTATAGATCACCGGTAGATTTTAGAGAGAATTTCGAAATGGATTGGGACAAGCTCAGAATTTTCCACGCCGTGGCCGATGCCGGCTCGCTGACGCATGCGGGCGACAAGCTGAACCTGTCACAGTCTGCTGTCTCCCGTCAGATCAGGGGACTTGAGGAACAGTTGAACACCAACCTGTTTCATCGCCATGCCCGCGGATTGATTCTCACCGAACAGGGTGAACTGCTGTTTGACGCGACCTCCGCGATGACCCGCCGTCTAGATACCGCCGCCGCGCGCATCCGCGACAGCGAGGAAGAGGTCTTCGGCGAGCTGCGCGTGACGACGACCACCGGCTTCGGGACTCTTTGGCTCGCGCCGCGCCTGCCCAAGCTTTACGAGAAATATCCTGACCTCAAGGTGGACCTGATGCTGGAGGAACGCGTGCTCGACCTGCCCATGCGAGAGGCCGACGTGGCGATTCGCATGAAGGAGCCGTCCCAGGCAGACCTGATCCGCAAGAAGCTGATGATGATCAAGATGTGCCTCTACGCCACCCCGGCCTATCTGGCCGAGGCCGGAACGCCACATCGCCTTGAGGATATGTCGGAACACCGCCTGATCTGCCAGAACACCGACAGCGACCAGGTGGGCGCGGGGTTGCAGCTGATTCAGCAGTTGATGATGTATGACGTGCGCTCCCTGCTCACGGTCAACAACTATTTCGATGTGCTGCAGGGCGTGCTGCACAACCTCGGCATCGGCGTGCTGCCAGACTACCTGACACAGGACTTTCCGGACCTTGTGCAGGTGCTGCCGGAGACGGAATCAGCGGATGTGCCGGTTTTCCTCGCCTACCCGGAGGAGCTGCGCCAATCCAAACGCGTCGCCGCCTTCAAGGATTTCGTGCAGGATGAGATCATCACCTACCGCAAACAATTGCGGGACAAGGAAAATGCCTGAGGTATGCAACCTGCGCATGGCTGACATGCTGCATTGGATGCAGAATCTGCCTTGATCCGTGCCATTGTGCTGCCTATCTGAGCATTATGAAGATGGAAGCGCCCCGGTGCTTCGCTTCATACCTCCCTGTTGGACTTGGCCGAGCTTCATTGCTCGGCCTTTTTTTTGGCCCCCGGCCCTACTCTTTAGCGAAGGAATAAGCTGTAAGCCCACCCCGCAGAACTGACTGACCCGGCGCGGCAGTATAGGCGGAACACTGGCGGTCGAGCCGCTTCATGAGGTCTTGGAAGAAGACGAGGCGGTCTTCGACCCCGAGGTGTTCCTGCGCATAGGATACGGCCTGATCTGTCTGACCAGCCGCGAGATAGAGCTCGGCCGACATCTTCCGACCTGCCTCATCCTGTGCGCCGGGCGGCTTTCCCGCCGCAATGCGGTTGGCAAGGGTAAGCCACGCGGCCCAGTCGAACCCGTCAGACAACAGGGTCGGCCGCGCGACATCGACAGCGCCCTGATCGGCAAACATCGGTTGGACGGCACGAATGGCCCGCATCCAGTCCACGGTCGACTGTGCCCTGCCCGCATAGTGCCTGACCCGCTTGGAGATATCGAAGCCGCTCATGCTGCGCTGCAATTCCGCAATGTCACGCTGCGCGGCGATGGCGTCATAGAGCAGCAGCCAATTGTCCTCAAGCTGCCCTGTAGCACTGCGCGCACCGCTCTCGATATCCTTGAGCAGCAGACGTGCGGCACTGGCGATTTCGGCTTCCCATCCGGTCTGGTTGTAAAGGATGCTGACAAAGTCCGCCTCGCCGACCATCAAAGCGGCGCGCAAGATGTCGAACTGGTTCTGTTGCATGGGTCGGAAACTCTGCCCCGGCCATGGCTGGGTCGGGGTGTCGTGGGTCAGTACCGCACCGCCCCAGTCGTCGACCCTGAGCTTTTCCAGCATCGCAGCGCCGGTATGTCGGATCAGGAAGTTGTAGTACGGCGCCCTGTCCTCGCGTGAGGCGAGGACCAGAACGGCCAGCATCGGATTGTCGTTGGCTTCCGCAACAGCGGCAATCCGCGCCTTGCTGTCTTCCGACATCCCGTAGACCGACGTCGCAGTCTGGATCGCCAACTGGATGCGGTTACGGATCTGCTCGGGGGCGTCAGGTTGCTGTGCCGCGTCGGACAGCAGCGCGTGATATGTCTTGCCGTCGTCATGGGCAAGAAGTGCGGCGGTACTGTCGATCCCGAATTGGGAGAACACCGCATAAGGGGGCAGACCCAAGACCTTCGTCACCTCGAGCGGCGGAAGGTTCGCATACGCGTAGGTCAGCATCAGTTGGTCCATCTGACGCGGCGGCCGACGTCCCTCGGCGGCAATGCGGCGCAGGCGGGCCAGGCCCTCGTCGAAAGGCGGATCGGCATACTGCAACCAGAGGTAGGCGGCATCGGTGCCGTAGTTGGCCGAGGAAAATCCGGTCAACTCTGCCCGCTGGTCCAGAATACGCTCCGCCAGATCAAGGATGACTGGCTTTTCCATGCAGGTCGCGGGCGCCGCCGCTTCGGTCGCAGGCGCCAGAAGCGCCTGAATACTCTGCAAAATCGACAACCCGCTGTCTTGCTGTGGACTGAGGATCGCCTGCGCAAGGGCCGAACTCGGTGCCTCGCCCAGAATCGCTAGAAGGTGCGCGTTGATCTCCTGAAGCACCTCGGCCCGCCCGGGCGCGTCAGCGGTCTGGGAAAGCGCCAGCGACAGCGCGCGCATGGCGCGGTCCTCGGGCGATTGCGCGCCCGCAGGCGGGGCGGCCAACACGAGAGTAACAATCCCAGCCCAGAAGACGCGCGTCAGGTTCATGCCGTCATCCACATGGTTACGCACACTGACCATATCGGCGAACCCGCGTCCTGCCAAGCGCGCCGTTGCCCCTTTTCCCTGCCCCGACGCTGTTCTAAGAGGTCAATGACCAGCGCCACACCAGGGATCCTGACATGACCGAACCTGCCATCACGCCAGACCTGATCGCCGCCCACGGCTTCACCCCCGAGGAATACGCCGAGGTGCAGAACATCCTCGGGCGCGATCCCAACTACACCGAGATGGGCATTTTCTCGGCCATGTGGAACGAGCATTGTTCGTACAAGTCTTCCAAGAAGTGGCTTCGCACACTGCCCACCACCGGCCCGCAGGTTATCTGCGGCCCCGGCGAAAACGCGGGCGTGGTGGACATCGGTGATGGTCAGGCGCTGGTCTTCAAGATGGAAAGCCACAACCACCCCTCCTACATCGAACCCTATCAGGGGGCGGCCACCGGCGTGGGCGGCATCCTGCGCGATGTCTTCACCATGGGCGCGCGTCCAATCGCGGCGATGAACGCCCTCAGCTTCGGGCGGCCCGATCACCCCAAGACGCGCCAGCTGGTCCACGGCGTGGTGGCGGGCGTGGGCGGCTATGGCAACTGCTTCGGCGTGCCCACGGTGGGCGGCGAGGTGCGCTTCGACCGTTCCTACGACGGCAACTGCCTCGTGAATGCCTTCGCCGCAGGTCTCGCGGACGCTGACAAGATCTTCTACTCCGCCGCCTCGGGCGTGGGCATGCCCGTCGTCTACCTCGGCGCCAAGACAGGCCGCGACGGCGTCGGCGGGGCCACCATGGCCTCTGCCGAATTCGATGACACTATCGAGGAAAAGCGCCCCACGGTGCAGGTCGGCGACCCCTTCACGGAAAAGCGCCTGATGGAGGCGACGCTGGAATTGATGGCGACGGGTGCCGTGATCTCCATCCAGGACATGGGAGCCGCGGGCCTCACCTGTTCGGCGGTGGAGATGGGCGACAAGGGCGGCCTCGGCGTGCGCCTCGACCTCGAAAAGGTGCCGGTGCGCGAGACCGCCATGACGGCCTACGAGATGATGCTGTCGGAAAGTCAGGAACGCATGCTCATGGTGCTACGCCCCGAACTGGAGGCGCAGGCCAAGGCGGTCTTCGACAAGTGGGACCTCGACTTCGCCATCGTGGGCGAGACCATCGCCGAAGACCGGTTCCTGATCATGCTGAACGGCGAGGTGAAGGCGGACCTGCCGTTGTCGAAGCTGGCCTCAACCGCGCCGGAATACGACCGGCCCTGGGTCGAGACACCCGCCGCCACGCCCCTGACCGATGCACCGAATGTGGACCCCATCGAAGGCCTGCACGCGCTGATCTCGGATCCCAACTACGCCTCCAAGGCCTGGGTCTACGAACAATACGACACGATGGTCATGGGCGACACCGCGCGCCTGCCGGGTCTTGGCGCGGGCATCATCCGCGTGCATGGCACAGACAAGGCGCTGGCCTTCACTTCCGACGTGACACCGCGATACGTCATGGCGAACCCCTTCGAGGGCGGCAAGCAGGCCGTGGCGGAAGCCTACCGCAATCTGACTGCCGTGGGTGCCAAACCGCTCGCCACGACCGACAATCTCAACTTCGGCAATCCGCAAAAGCCCGAGATCATGGGCCAGCTTGTCGGCGCCATCAAGGGCATCGGGGCGGCCGTTGCCGCACTCGACATGCCGATCGTGTCGGGCAATGTCTCGCTTTACAACGAAACCGACGGCACCGGCATCATGCCCACGCCCACCATCGGCGCCGTGGGACTGCTGGCCCATACCGACGACATCATCGGCTGTGACATCCGCGAGGGTCACCTGGCGCTGCTGCTGGGGGAGACGCGCGGCCACCTCGGCCAGTCGGCACTTCTGTCCTGCCTTCAGGGCCGCGCGGAGGGTGATGCCCCGCCCGTGGACCTGGAAGCCGAGAAAGCCCATGGCGACTTCATCCGCGCCAATCACGCGCTCATCTCCGCCTGCACCGACCTTGGCGATGGCGGCCTCGCATTGGCTGCCTTCGAGATGGCGGAATGCGCGGACCTCGGCGTCACACTGGAAGCTTCCGACACGCCGACCCTGTTCGGCGAGGATCAGGCCCGCTATCTCATTGCCTGCACGCCAGATCAGGCGGCAACGCTTCTCGACGCCGCGCAAGAAGCAGACCTCCCGCTGAAACAGGTCGGCATCTTCGGCGGCAACGCGATCACCTTCGGCACCAGCACGGCCCACCTCTCGGATCTCGCAGCCGCCTACCGGGACACCTTCGCCACCACCTTCGCCTGAACCTTGGTTTCGGAGCCGCCCTTGCGTGAGACCGTAAGGGCGGAAGACAGGCCGGGTGCCAAGAAAAATCGCCGAGGGGCCCCGCACCGCGGGGAGACGGCTATTTTACTTGGGAGCCGGAATGGCTTCTGCCAGAACGGGCCTCTTGCAAGGGCGGCTCCGAAACCGTTTGGTTTAGGTGAGACCCGCAGCGCCTTGACCTGAAAATGTAACGCGCCGCAGGCGCTCAATCTTCCAACGCCCGCATAAGCCGCGCCTTCTCGCCCACATCCTCCGGTTTCGAAATCGCCGCCGCCAACTCCTCCAGCGATGCGATGGAGTGGCCCGCGCGAAAACTGTCCACATGGGGCATCATCGCCCGTATGCCCGCCGCTTTCGGCGCGAAACCGTCCCACCTCAGCAAGGGATTGAGCCAGATCAGCCGCCGCGCGCTCAGATGCAGACGCTGCATCTGCCGCGCCAACTCCTCCGGCGCGTCGCGGTCCAGCCCGTCGGTGATCAGCAACACCACCGCGCCCTGCCCCATGACCCGCCGCGACCAGTCGCGGTTGAAGACGGCGAGGCTCTCTCCGATGCGGGTGCCGCCTTCCCAGTCCTGCGCCTCCGCCCCTGCCGCCGCCAGTGCCGCATCGACGTCGCGGGTGGCAAGATGGCGGGTGATATTGGTGAGCTGCGTGCCGAAAGTGAAGGCATGGACCTTTGCCCACCCCGCCCCCCGCGCGTTGGAGACCGCATGCAGGAAGTGCAGGATCACGCGGGAATACTGGCTCATCGACCCCGAAATGTCGCAGAGCACCACGAGGTTGGGATAGCGCGGGCGCGGCAGTTTCAGCGCCAGTGCATGCATTTCGCCGCCCGTGCGCAGCGCACCGCGCAGGGTGCGCGCGGCGTCGATCCGCCCCCGGTGTGCCGCCATACCGCGCCGTGAAGGCAGAGGTTTCACGGGCAATGCCAGTCGCGCCAGCATACGCTTGGCCTCGGCCATCTCCGCGATGCTCATCTGCTCGAAGTCCAAGGTGCGCAGGCGCTCGGCGGCGGACATGGTGAGGCTGGCGTCGACCTCGACAAGCGGGTCCTCGTCGCTTTCCTCCTCGTCCTCGCGTGGCGGTGCCTGCGCACCGTCGAGCAGCGCTTCGGCCGCGCGCTTCTCGGCGGCCTGTGCCGGGCGATCCTCCTGCACGCCGCGGATCGCGGGCAGCATGGCGGCCATCATGTGTTCCAGGTAACGCGGGTCTCGCCAATAGAGCCGAAAGAGTTGCGCAAAAACTGTCCGGTGTTCCGGACGGTTCACGAAACAGGCATGCAGGGTCCAGTAGAAGTCGCGCTTGTCGGAGAACCCCGCCGCCTGCACGGCGCGGATCGCGTCGATGACGCGGCCGGGACCGATGGGCAGGCCCGCGCGCCGCAGGGCGCGGGCGAAATGGGTTATGTTGCCTGCGAGCTTGGGGTCGTCGGGCAGGTCCAGAGGAATGTATTCTGTCATAGCCGCCGGACCGGGGGCGCTGCCCCCGGACCCCCGGGAATATTTAAGGCCAAAAAGAGGATCATGAGACTTCTAGGCTGGCCCTTGCCTGATCGAGGATGCGTTTCGCCTCGGAGCCGTGCAATCTGGCGATGTCGTCCTGATACTTCAGGATCGCGCCCAGCGTGTCGGCGATGACTTCCGGCGAGAGCGTGATCACGTCGAGCGCCAGCAGGCATTTCGCCCAGTCGATGGTCTCTGCCACACCCGGTTTCTTGAACAGGTCCTCGGTGCGCAGCCGTTGCACGAAGGCAACCACCTCGCGGCTCAGCGCTTCGGAGGCTTCGGGGGCGCGGGCGCCGAGGATGTCCATCTCGCGGTTGAAATCGGGGTAGTCGACCCAGTGATAGAGACAGCGGCGTTTCAGCGCGTCATGGACCTCTCGCGTGCGGTTGGAGGTGAGGATCACGATGGGCGGTTCGGGCGCCTTGATGGTGCCGAGTTCCGGGATGGTGACCTGAAAGTCGCTGAGCGCCTCCAGCAGGAAGGCCTCGAAGGGGGCATCAGTGCGATCCAGTTCGTCGATCAAAAGGATCGGTGCGCCGTTCACGTCGGGGCGCATGGCCTGCAGCAGGGGGCGTTCGATCAGGAATTCGTCGCTGAAAAGATGTGTGTTGAGCGATGCCGCATTCACGCCGCCCGAGGCCTCCGCCGTCCGGATCGCCACCATCTGGGCCGGAAAGTTCCATTCGTAGACGGCAGAGGAGGCGTCGAGCCCTTCGTAGCATTGCAGCCGGATCAGCCGCCGCCCGAGCCCCGAGGCGAGCGCCTTGGCGATTTCGGTCTTGCCGACGCCTGCCTCGCCTTCGAGAAACAGAGGTCGGCCCAGTTTGAGGGCGAGGAAGACCACCGTGCCGAGTGCGCGATCGCAGATGTAGCCCTCACCGCCCAGCATGGATTGCACGGCGTCGATACTGGAGATGTCGGTCATGGAGGCTCCCTTTGCGCCCAGAGGTGCATCTGCGTGAGGCGAGGTCAAGGGCGACCAAGTGCCGATATGTCACGTCAGGCCTGCTGACGGCCAGAATGATTGACGCGATTCCGCCACGCTGCCATAATCTTAACGAATAAACAGAGGTTCCGGGGCATGTTTCCCCGACCCAGAGGCGGACATGAGACAGACCTTAACCCGATCCCGCGGCGGCGCCTGATGCGCATCACCGCCGTCACCTGTGTCAAGAATGAAGGGCCCTTCCTGCTGGAATGGATCGCCTTTCACCGGGTCATCGGCGTGACGGATTTCCTGTTCTACCACAACGATTGCACGGATGGCACCGACCGGTTGCTGGACAAGCTCGCCGAACAGGGCATTGTCGTCAGCCTGCCGAACCCCGCCACCACCCGCAACTACCAGATGCAGGCGCTCAAGAAGTGCCGACGGCACGGGCTGATCCGCAAGGCCGACTGGGTCTGGGTCGCGGATGTGGACGAGTTTCCGAACATCCATGTGCCCGGTCACACCCTGCCTGACCTCATCAACGCCTGCGGCAATCCTCAGGCGATCTCGCTCACCTTCCAGTTCATGGCCAATGGTGGCGTCGGGACATTCGTGGATGAGCCCGTCATCACTCAATTCCTCCAAAGCCATAACCCCGACATCTGGTGCGCGGAGACGGCGATCGAGGTGAAGACACTCGTGCGCGGGGATTTCCCGGTCGACTATTTCGGGGCGCATCGCCCGTTTCATGACGACGGCAAGGTCAAGCCGCTCTGGACCGACGGCTCGGGCCGCCCGGTACCCCCGCCCTTCCGGCGGCAGGCCAACAAGCGGCGCATCCGGGCGTTTCCAGCCAAGGGCGCGCGCAATTTCGCGACGCTGAACCATTACGCGCTGCGCTCGCTCGACAGCTATCTGGTCAAGAACGACCGGGGCGACGTGAACCGCGCGCATCGCGCCTTTGACGACACCTACTGGCGCGAACGCAACGATGCTGCCTTCCAAGACGCCAGTATCCTGCGCTATGAAGCGCCGCTGAGGGCCGAAATGGACCGGCTGATATCCCTGCCCGGGGTGGGAGCCTTGCATGAGGAGGCCGTCGCCCTGCACCGGGCAAAGCGCAATGCCCTGCTGAAACAGGAAAGTTACCGCGCGATGCAGGCGCAACTGCGCAACGCCCCGCCCTTTGCCGCTGCCGAAGCAGCCATCCGTGCCGAGTTGGAAAAGGCATGAGCGAGCCATGGATCGTGAACCTCGCCCTGCCCAAGACCGGCACCACGACGCTGACCGATGCACTGCGCCACGCGGGGCTGACCGTGGCCGACTGGAAGATCCGCCGCGGGCAAAGCGTGCGGGATGACCTTCCGGGGGAGCATCTGGGCAAGATCATCTACGCCGACTATTTCGAATGTGGTGACCCCCTTGCCCGTCTGGGTGAGTTCGACGCGATCAACGAGATGTCCGCAGTGCGCCATGACCGCAGCCTCTGGCCGCAGACTGACTACGGTCTGCTTTCGGCGCTCAAGGCGCATCATCCGAAGGTCAAATTCCTGCTGACGACGCGCGACGCCGCAAAGACCGCCAATTCGATGATGCGCTGGAACAACCTTGGCAAGCGTCGCCTGCCCATGGCGGATATCCCCGGCCTGCCGCGCGGCTTCGGCAGCACGGAAGCGGAACTGGTGCGCTGGCTGGAAGGGCACTACACCTTTTGCCGCAAGGTTTTCGCGGGATGCGACAACTTTCTTGAATATGACATCGAGGACCCGGAGGCGCAGGGCAAGATTGCCGCCTATCTCGGCATCGACCTGCCCTGGTGGGGGCAAAGCAATACCGGCACGCCGGACCTGTCGGACGAGGTCGCCTGAATGCGCCTGACGCTGTTCATCGGCCCCTCCGACGAGGCTGCCGCGCGGCTGCGGGGCATCTTCAGGGCAACGGCCCCGGCACTGCTGAAACAGGGCGTCCTTGCACCCGACTGGAACCATGTGCGGCTCTATGCCGCCTGCGCGGAGGCGGAAGAGGTCGGCGTGTTGCGCTTCAAGCGCGGGCTCGACAATCCGCTGGTGCAGCGTACCCTTGCGGCGGAGTTCCGGGCGCTGATCCCGAAGCACCTCGATGAGACCAAGGCAAAGCACATCGTGCTTGCCGCCGCCCAGCTTGGTAACCTGCTACACAGGCCTGAAGAACTTGAGCGGCTCCATGCCCTTCTCGCCCCCTATTTCGACGACATCCGCATCCTGGCACTGGTGGAAGAACAGGCGCGCGCGCTGGTGGCCCAGTATACCTATGCCGTGAGCGAGGGCCGGTGTCGCGGGCTGGAGCAGGAGATCAGGCTCGCGGGCAAGAAGGACTGGTGGCACGGCGCGCTCGCGCTGCGCGGCGATAATGCGCCCTTCTTCGGTCTCTTCAACGATGTGCAGCACCCGGCGTTCTGGCTGGACTACGCCGCCCTGCTGGGCCTTTGGGATGATGCTTTCGGCGAGGGCAAGGTCAGCCTTTGCCCCCTCGACATGGCGCGGCTTTCCTCGGACCGGGGCGGCGAGACGCTGGCGGGCCTGCTGGACCTCGCCAAACCGCTGGGCAAGGCAGGACCGGACCGCGTGCTCCTGCCTGAGGCGGCGGTGAACCTCGCACGGATGCGCGCCTTCAACGACGCTCTGATACGACTTTGCCAGGCCCGCGACATCCTTTGTGCACGCGAGTTGTGGCAGAACATGCTGGGCAGCCTGCGCATACCCGGCCCGCCCATTGCGCCCGGCAGCCTCTCGGTCATTTCCGATCACTTCGCCGCCGCGAATGCGACATTGGTCGACCGCTTTCCGGATCTCGCGGCAGCCCTGACCCCCGACGCACCGCTGCCGCCCTACGCCGAACCCGACCCGCAATTCGGCTTCCGTGCGACGCAGTACCTTGCCGCCTATGATTACCACATCCGCAAGCAGGCCACGCCGCTTTCCGAAAAACAGTCCGAAGCGGAAGCGGCCAGTGAGGCGGCGGCAAAATTCGATGACCTGCTGACGGGCGACACCGCGAGCCGCGAGGAAAGCGAGGCGCAGACGCGCCTGCTTAACCGCGTGAAGGTCAATCATCAGATGGTCCTGTCCACGCAATTCCGGCCTCATAACGACCTTGGCTACGTGAACGAGGAAGAACTTGGCGCGGCCTATACCCCTGCCCCGCCACGGGTACTGAAAAAGGGCAGCAGCGGCACCGTCATCGTCGGCTGCATGAAGAACGAGGCACCCTATATCCTCGAATGGATCGCCTATCACCGGGCCATCGGCGTGGACAATTTCCTGATCTACACCAACGACTGCACGGACGGCACCGACGAAATCCTCGGTCGTCTGATGGAAATGGGCATCGTCCAGCACCGCAACAACGACAACTGGAAAGGCAATTCGACCCAGCAGCACGCGCTGAACCAGGCGCTGAAGGAACCTGTCATCCGGGACGCGGAATGGATCATCCATATCGACGTGGACGAGTTCATGAACATCCGCGCCGGCAACGGCACGCTGGACGACCTTTTTGCCGCCGTGCCGGACGCCACCAATTTCGCGATGACATGGCGGCTCTTCGGGCACAACGGCGTGACCGCGCTGACCGACGATTTCGTGATCGAACAATTTGACACCTGCGCCCCGAAGTTCTGCCCAAAACCGCACACCGTCTGGGGCTTCAAGACGATGTTCCGCAACATCGGTGCCTATGCCAAGATTTCCTGCCACCGACCGAACAAGCTGGCCGAATCCTTTGAAGACAAGGTGAAATGGGTCAACGGATCGGGGCAGGACATGACGCGGGATGCCGCCCACAACGGATGGCGGTCCACCAAGAAAAACGTGGGCTACGACCTTTTGCAACTGAACCACTATGCCCTGCGTTCCGCCGAATCCTTTCTGATCAAGCGCCAGAGGGGTCGCGCGCTGCACGTCGACCGCTCCATCGGGATCAACTACTGGATCCGCATGGACTGGTCGGATTTCCGCGACATCACCATCAAGCGCAACGTCCCCCGCCTGCGCGCGGAATACGACCGGCTGCTGGCCGACGACACCCTGCGCGCCCACCATCAGGCGGGCGTCGCGTGGCACCGCGCCAAGGCGGATGAGTTGCACGGCATGCCGGAATTCCGCGACCTTTATGCCCAGGCGCTTGAGGTCAGACTGAACGAGACGGAGCGTGTCGCCTACGCCCTCTCGCTGGATATGGAGAGTTGAACATGCACGCGAGAACGGAAGCAGCGACCGGCGCGGGCCAATTCATCATCTCCCGCGGGATGAAGTTCCCCAGGCATGCCGATATCATCCAAGGCAGGGTGCGCAAATTGCTGCGCACCAATGCCTACGAGGCCAAGGAGACGGAGGCCGCCCTTCGCGTCGTCAAACAGGATGACGTGGTGCTCGAACTGGGGGCGGGCATCGGCTACATGTCCACGCTTGTTGCCTCCAAGCGCGCCATCAAATCGGTGCATTCCTTCGAGGCGAACCCGCATCTTATTCCCTACATCCGGCAGGTCCATGCCGCCAACGGGCTTACAAACGCCCATGTCAGCAATGCGGTGCTGGGCAAACGCAAGGGCACCGTGAATTTCTATGTGCGCGACAACCTGCTCGGCTCCTCCATGGCTGTTCTCGAAGGCGAGGTGGACCCGCCCAGCACCAAGGTCGAAGTGCTGAACGCCAATCAGGTGATCAGAGACATCGCCCCCACCGTGCTGATCTGCGACATCGAAGGGGCGGAGGTGGATCTGATCCCCGAGATGAATTTATCCGGCCTGCGCGCCGCGGTGCTGGAGTTGCATCCCCAGTGGATCGGCCCCGAAGGCGTCAACAAGGTCTTCCGCGCCTTCATGGATGCGGGCCTCGCCTACTACCATCGCGGCTCCATGGGCAAGGTCGTGTGTTTCCGCACGGGTCGGTAGGCGGTTGACCCACCTCGCCCTCCTCTGCGTCCGCAACGAAGGCGCTTTCCTGCTGGAATGGCTGGCCCATCACCGCGCGGTGGGCTTTGATGATTTTGTCGTTTTTTCAAACGATTGCGATGACGGCACCGATACAATGCTCGACCGGCTGGCCGAGATGGGCGTGCTGACCCACATTCGAAACGACGGCCCCTATGACAAGGGCGGAATCCAGTTCACCGCCCTCAAACTGGCCGCGAAGATGGAGGCGGTCGCGCGGGCCGACTGGATCCTGCCCCTCGACGTCGACGAATTCGTGAATATCCACACCGGCGATCACACGCTCTCTGCCCTGCACGCCGCACTGCCCGAGGCGACGGCCATCACGCTGACCTGGCGGCTCTTCGGGTCAGGCGGACAGATGCGCTATGCCGATACCCCTGTCACCGATACCTTCACCAACTGCGCACCGGTCATCATGTACTGGCCTTGGCGCGCCGCGATGTTCAAGACGCTCTACCGCAACGACGGCACCTACCGCAAACCCGGCGTCCACCGCCCCCGCGACCCCGACAAGGCGCGGATTGCGCAAGCCCGCTGGTTCGACGGATCGGGGCGCGAATTGCCCGACCTTTTCCGCACCAGGCGCATCTTTTCCAACTACGGGCGCGACAACTACGCGCTGGCGCAGCTCAATCACTACCCGCTCGGTGCCATGGAAAGCTATGTGCTCAAGGCCGACCGGGGCCGCGCGGTGCATTCGGAGCACCTGCTGGGGCTGGACTACTGGGTGGAGCGGAACTTCAACACCGACACCGATACCAGCATTTCGGCCCTCGCAACGGCGCGCGCGGCGGAACTGGCGCGGCTCAAAGGCGATGCGACACTGGCCGCCTTGCATACCGCCGCCGTGGATTGGCGCATGGCCCGCTTTGACGCCCTTATGGCGCAGGAACCCTTCCGCGCCCTTTTCGGTCGCCTGATGATGACCCCCCCCAGCCAGCCCCTGACCCTGCCGGCCGCGCGGTTCCTGACGCGCCACGCCACCCGCGGCCGCGACGCGGAGGCGGACTAGCCTCATTTTCGCACGAATTTTCCGCATTTTCGCCGCATTGGCCTGTTACTCAACTTTTAACCAGCATGAAAGTAAGATGCGGGATGAAATTGAGGACGCGGCAATGACGGACCACTCGCCCACGCTCAGCACGTCGCTGGTGGACCTGCCCAAGCAGGAATGGCTCAGGACCATTGCCGCAATCGTCGATGAGGACGGCTACTTCCAGCAGCTCGGCAAACGACACCTCGCCGCCTTCGTCGAGGAAGGCACGACGCTTCTTGTAACCTTCGAGACGATTCAAGGGATGCATGCCCTGTCCGACATGGCGCAACCCTTCGGCTGGGAAATGGTCAAGGAACACGGCTGGTCGCACCTCTGTCTTGCGAGCGACGGCGATACATGGTTCCGCGATGCCGCCGTCATCGGCTATTTCGACCGCCTGATCGATGATGGCTTTTTCGATGAATTCGACACGGTGCTGTTCTATGGGGCCGGCCCCTGCGGCTATGCCGCTGCTGCCTATTCCGTGGTCTCGCCCGGGGCGCATGTGGTCGCGATCCAGCCGCAGGCGACGCTGGACCCCCGCGTCACCGAATGGGACGACCGCTTCACCGACATGCGCATCCGCGATTTCACCACGCGCTACGGTTACGCGCCCGACATGCTCGATGCCGCCGAAAGCGCCTTCGTGCTCTACGACCCGCGTGAACAGCTCGATGCCATGCACGCGGCCCTTTTCACCCGGCCCAACGTGATCAAGTTGCGGATGCCCTTTATGGGCGCTGCCCTCCAGACAGACCTGATGGAGATGGAACAACTCTCCCCCCTCCTGCTGGCCGCCGCCGAGGGAAGGCTGGACGAGGCGCTCTTCGCCCATATCTACCGCGCCCGCCGCGAGTATCGGCCCTACCTGCGCAACCTGCTCGATACACTGGATGCCGATGGCCGGGACCTGCTGGCAGCCGGGCTGTGCCGCAATGTGACGGGACGCATGCGGGCGCGCCGCTTCGCGAACCGGCTTGCGGCCCTTGAAAGCAGTCTCGGGATCGCACGCACGAACGTCGAAGAAGACTAGATGCGCGGGCGGCCCTGTGCTAGCCCCGCGCCCATGACCCAAACCCTCACGATCCGCCGCCCCGACGACTGGCACCTGCACCTGCGCGACGGCGACATGCTGCGCGCGGTCCTGCCCCATACCGCTGCCCATTTCGCCCGCGCGATCATCATGCCCAATCTCGTGCCTCCCGTAGTGACGGGCGCGCAGGCTGCCGCCTACCGCGACCGTATCCTCTCCGCCTTGCCAGAAGGGTCGAAGTTCACGCCCCTGATGACCCTCTACCTGACGGAAAACACGGACCCCGCAGACGTCGCCGCCGCCCATGCCTCTGGGCTGGTCAAGGCAGTGAAACTTTACCCCGCGGGCGCCACCACTAATTCCGCCAGTGGCGTCTCCGACTTTGCCCGCGTCGCCCCGGTGCTGGAAAAGATGGCCGAGATCGGCCTGCCGCTCTGCACCCATGGCGAAGTCACGGACCCCGCCGTCGACATCTTCGACCGAGAGGCCGTGTTCATCGCCCGCGTGCTCGACCCGATCCGCCGCGCGCATCCGTCCTTGCGCGTGATCATGGAACACATCACCACCGCCGACGCCGTCGATTACGTGCGCGCCTCGACCGCTAACCTCGCCGCCACGATCACCACGCATCATCTCGTGATCAACCGCAACCACATCCTCGCGGGCGGCATCCGGCCGCATTACTACTGCCTGCCTGTGGCCAAGCGCGAGACCCACCGACTGGCCCTGCGCAAGGCGGCCACCTCCGGCGACGCACGCTTCTTCCTCGGCACCGACAGTGCCCCCCACACGGACGCCAACAAGCTTCTGCCCTGTGGCTGCGCCGGCTGCTTCACCGCTCCCAACACGCTCTCCATCCTCGCCGAAGTCTTCGAACAGGACGGCGCGCTCGACCGGCTCGAAGCCTTCACCTCCCTCAACGGCCCCGCCTTCTACGGTTTGCCCGCGAATGAAGACACGCTGACCCTGGTCCGCGAAACCCCCGACTTCCCCACGCACATCGACACACCCGATGGCCCCGTCACGGTGTTCGACCCCGCCATGCCCCTGCACTGGACCGCCTGACCTTCACCCTTTTCCAAATACCGCTGCACCACAGCCGCCTCAAAGGACACCGCACGCGATGATCCCCACCAGCTATCCCCCCGCCGACGACATGGCCCGCCTCACCGCCCGGATGCTGCTGGAGATCGGTGCCGTCCACTTCAACGCGGAAGAACCCTTCATCCTCGCCTCCGGCCTGCCCAGCCCCACCTACATCGACTGCCGCAAACTGATCTCCTACGCCCGCATCCGCGCCACGCTGATGGATTTCCTGACCGTGACCGTCATGCGCAACGTGGGCTTCGAGGCCTTCGACAACATCGCAGGCGGCGAGACGGCGGGCATCCCCTTCGCCGCTTTGGTGGCCGAACGCATGGCGCTGCCGATGACCTACGTGCGCAAGAAGCCCAAGGGCTACGGCCGCAACGCCCGCATCGAAGGTGTCATGACCGAAGGTCAGCGCGTTCTGCTGGTGGAGGATCTGACCACCGACGGCGGATCCAAGCTCAGCTTCGTGGACGCGATTCGCGAGACCGGAGCCACCTGCGCCCATACGGCGGTGATCTTCTACTACGGCATCTTCCCCCAGACCGAAAAGACCTTGGGCGATCATGGCGTTGAGCTGCACCACCTGTGCACATGGTGGGACGTTCTGGCCGAGGCCAAGGCGCAGTGCGCCTTCAACGAGGCCACCCTGTCGGAGGTCGAATCCTTCCTGAATGCACCAAAAGCCTGGCAGGAATCCCGCAAGGGATAAAGCTTCCGTACACCGGATGTTGACCTGAACCCCTTGCATGGGCCAAGATGTGGGGTGCGCAGCACTGTCCACCACATATCCACAGAAACATACAATTTGCGCAGGGCTGACCCGCTGGCTATGACAACCGCCGGGCAGCAAGGGGTACGACCATGAACGAGATTACGTCGCTGAATGCGAACCAGATCACGGTGCAGGCGCCGGAATCGATGCCGCACTCGACCGAGGCCGAACAGCAGCTTCTGGGCGCGATCCTGACCAACAACGATATCTACGACCGCGTCGCCTCGATCATCGGCCCCAAGCATTTCTACGACCCCGTCCACGCCCGCATCTTCGAAATCGCCGCCGCGCGCATCGCCAAGAACAACCTCGCCAGTCCCGTGACGCTCAAGGCCTTCATGGAGGACGACGAGGGCCTCAAGGAACTCGGCGGGCCGAAATATCTCGCGCGTCTCGCCGGTGCCGCGATCAGCGCCTTCGCCGCGCGCGACTATGCGCAGATGATCTATGACCTCGCCGTGCGTCGCGAATTGATCCTGCTGGGGCGTGACATCTCCGCCAAGGCCGCAGACGTGACGGTGGAATCCGAGCCGCGCCAGCAGATCGTCGATGCGGAACAGGAGCTTTACCGCCTCGCCGAGCAGGGCCAGGTCGAGAGCGGCTTCCAGAGCTTCCTCAAGGCCGTCACCGACGCTGTCAACGTCGCCAACGCCGCCTACCAGCGCGAGGGGGGCCTCTCCGGCGTCTCCACCGGCCTCATCGACATGGACAAGAAACTGGGGGGCCTGCACCGCTCCGACCTGCTGATCCTCGCCGGACGCCCTTCCATGGGCAAGACCTCGCTTGCGACCAACATCGCCTTCAACGTGGCCAAGGCCTACAAGAAGGGCATGCGGCCCGACGGGACCGAGGGCGCGGTGGACGGCGGCGTCGTGGGATTCTACTCGCTGGAAATGAGCGCCGAACAGCTGGCCGCGCGGATCCTCTCCGAGGCCGCCGAGATCCCTTCCCAGCAGATCCGCTCCGGCGACATGTCCGAGACCGAGTTCCGCCGCTTCGTCGATGCCGCCAAGGCGCTGGAGGCCTGCCCGCTCTATATCGACGACACCCCCGCCCTGCCGATCAGCCAGCTTGCGGCGCGCGCGCGAAGGCTCAAGCGGACGCATGGTCTGGATGTTCTGATCGTGGACTACCTGCAACTGGTGCGCGGCACCGGGCGCTCGGAAAACCGGGTGAACGAGATTTCCGAGATCACCATGGGCCTCAAGGCCATCGCCAAGGAACTCGACATCCCCGTGATCGCCCTGTCACAGCTCTCGCGACAGGTCGAAAACCGCGAGGACAAGCGCCCGCAGCTTTCCGACCTGCGCGAATCCGGCTCCATCGAGCAGGACGCCGATGTGGTGATGTTCGTGTTCCGCGAGGAATACTACAAGGAACGCGAGAAGCCGGGCGACCACGAGCTGGAAAAGATGGCCGCCTGGCAGGACGAGATGGAGCGTCTGCACGGCCGTGCCGAGGTCGTCATCGGCAAGCAGCGCCATGGCCCCATCGGCACCGTGGACCTCAGTTTCGAGGGGCGCTTCACCCGCTTTGGCAACCTCGTGAAGCCGTGGCAGCAGAGTGGCGTGGCAGAGCAGGAGTTCTGACCGCGCGGCAAGAGTCGGAGTTTTCCAAACATTCCGGTCCGATTTCTTTCAAGGAAATCGGCTCAGCCCCGTGCCGCGCGCGTGGTCTCTGCGGATGAAAGTCCGTATTTCCCCGCAAACCGCGCACGCGCCGCCACCAGCCGCGCATCGTCGGGGGCCATGCCCAAAGTGCGGATGAATTCGATCCGCTGCTGGCTCTTCAGCATCTCGCGATCGATGTCCGTGCCCATCACCCGGTCAATGATCCGCCCGCCGGGGCTGACATGAAACAACCTGCTGAAGTCGCGGAAGTGGTGCTGGTTGTGCAGCCGCGTGACGTGCCGTTCCAGCGCCGTCTTGGGCAACGTCAGATGAGCGCTCATGTGGAACCACTCGTAGCACAGGAACAACAGCACGCCCCCCGCAGGCACCACCGCCACCGCGATCCAGAACGCCTGCGCGACGCCGCAAAGGGCGAGCACCCCCCAAAGCAGCGCGAAATTGCCCGCCAGCATCGGCAGCGCAACCCA
This sequence comes from Rhodobacterales bacterium, assembly GCA_038257185.1. GTDB lineage: Bacteria > Pseudomonadota > Alphaproteobacteria > Rhodobacterales > Rhodobacteraceae > Sulfitobacter. The sequence continues at coordinate 32,063 of JBBSJO010000019.1, forward strand.
GACGGGAACAAAAAACAACCCGTGATTGGTGGGGAAATCGTGGTGGCCGTAATGCGCCTGATAGAGCAGGTCAAACTTCCACTGCTGCCGCGGTGGCGGCAGATGAAAGACGTAGCGGTGCAGGTTGTATTCGTTCAGCAACTGGGCCGCGATGCCGCAGGGCACCAGCCACCAGACCCAGCCTGGCGCAAAGGTGGCGAGGCCTGCGAAGGCCCCCAAACAGGCCAGCGCCATCAGCGCCACGCCCGCATGGGAAAACATGATGCGAATACGGGTCATGGTCATAAACCTAGCGCAAGAGGATCGCGCCTGTCGCCCCTGACGCAGCGTTGCCCGTCGGCAGTCCTTATTCCCCCGCCTTCTTCACCTCGTAGCGCAGGCCCTTTGCCGTCCCTTTCGCGAAACCCTTCCAATAGGTGTGATCCTCTTTCTCGGCGCCATCCTCGGCCACCGACCAGACCCCATCGTTGGAATTCTCCACCAGATCGAGGAATTCCCCCTTCTCCGCCTCGCCCTTCAACTCCAGGTCCAGCCAGGCGGTCACGAAATGCTGGGCGATGTTGTTCATCCGCGCCGTGTCCCAGACCGGATCGGTGTAATGCTCGGACACGTTGAACCCCAGGTCGGGATCGTCGCGGTAGGTCTCCTCCGGGGCGGGCATCGGCGCGCCGGCGTTGTGGCCGCCGTTCTCGTAGGTCAGCAGCGCCCGGTCGACGCCTTTGGTGTTTTCCCAGATCGCCCGCACGCCCTTTTCATAGAGCGAGGTGTCGTCCTGCGACCCTGCGATGAACAGCATCGGAATCTTCACTCCCGCCAGCCCGGTCGCATCCCAGAAGCCGGTGTTCATCCCCCAGGGGCCAAAGGCCACCGCCGTCTTGATACGGTCGTCAAAGAGCGCGGCGTGGCTGTCGCTCCCGGCCTGATGGATCGCCAGCGTGCCATAGGGTGCCCCCCATGCGTAGCCGACAGAGGCCTCCGTCACGCCGCCCCCGGCAGTGATCACGGCACCGTAACCACCCATGGAGTACCCGATCAGCCCGGTATTGTCGGCATCGAGCAGGCCCTTCAGAAACCCGTCCTCACCCGCCATCCGCGCCATCTCGTTCAGCACGAAAAGCTGGTCCAGCGGTCGGTTCACCAAGGTGGACCCAAAGGCTGCCCGGTCGCGATAGGTCGAATCGGTGTGGTCGATCGAAGCCACCACGTAGCCCTTGGACGCGATGTTCTCGGCCAGATGCGACAGCAGGAAGCGGTTGCCGGGATAGCCGTGGCTGATCAGCACCAAGGGAAAGGGCGCGCCCGTGGGCGCCGGGGCAGCATCGCGCATCGCGCGGCCCTCAAGGGCCACCTCGGTCTTGCCGTCGCGGGTGAAGGCCATGAATGTCGTGTCGCCTGTGGCGTCGGCTGCGGCCGGATACCAGACCTCCACCGTCAGCGGGCGGTCATAGACCGGCAAAGGGTCCGGCTTTGCGGCCGTGGGGTCGATGGACAGGATGTCGATGCGCCCGGGGTCGGTCAACGCCACGGCGCGGACCCCCACGGGCAGCGCGCCATAGGCCGCAAGCGCAGGTGCCGAGGGCAATTGCGTGTCGATCCGGTTCTCCGCCCAGACCGGCGCGGCGCAGAGGACCGCAATCGCAAGCAGCGGGGTCGCATTTCGGGTAAAGGTCATGGGGTTTCCTCCTGTATCGTTAACTCTGGGTTGCAGCTACCGTAGCAGCGTGATGGTTGCGCACAAGAAAAGCTTTGGGCGCGCATGAGACGTTCGTGATTGGACAGCGGCACGCTTGTCTGCCTCAATGTCTTCATGCGTCTGTGTCTTGCCCTCACCCTTCCCCTCTGCCTCTGCACGCCGCTTGCGGCGCAGCAGGCCAGCACGGTGGAGGTCGATCTGGAGCTTTTCCTCGCCGTCGACGTGTCGCGCTCGATGTCACCGCAGGAGCTGGACATCCAGCGCCGGGGCTATGCCGAGGCGCTGAAGAGCCCCGATGTAATAGGCGCGATCCGGGGCGGGATGCTGGGCCGGATCGCCGTCACCTATGTCGAATGGGCCGGGGCCGGATCGCAACGGGTCATCGTGCCCTGGACCCTGATCGAGGCAGAGGAGGACGCCAGTGCCGTCGCCGACCGCATCACCGCCTTTTTCGACGAAAGCCTGCGCCGCACCTCGATCAGCGGTGCTATGGACTATGCCAGGCGCGCCTTCGACGACAACGGCTTTACCGGGCTGCGCCGGGTCATCGACATTTCGGGCGACGGGCCGAACAATCAGGGCCGCCCGGTGCTGGAGGCGCGGGCCGATGTGCGTGCGGAAGGCATCATCATCAACGGCCTGCCCCTGATGACAGAGGATGCTCTGAGCAATATCTGGGGCATCCCCGATCTCGACGTCTACTACGAGAACTGCGTGATTGGCGGACCCGGGTCCTTTGTACTGCCGGTCAGGGGCTGGTCGGAATTCCCCGCTGCCGTGCGCCGCAAACTGGTGCTGGAAATCGCGGATGCCGCGCCCGCCGCGATGGTGATCGAGGCCCAATTCACCGCCCCCAGCGCTTATGATTGCATGGTCGGTGAAAAGTTGTGGAGTAGGAACCGCAGGTACTTCGACATTCCCTGATCCCGGCCCTGCCCGCGCGGGGCGTCAAGCATCGGCTTGACGTGGCGTCGCATCCTGTCAAAACCCTTTCCCATGACAACCGCCACCCTGACCATTGACCTCACTGCCGTCATCGCCAACTGGCGCGCGCTCGACAAGCTGACCGACTGCGAGACCGCCGCCGTCGTCAAGGCCGATGCCTATGGCCTTGGCATGGCGCGGGTCGCCCCCGAGCTGGCCTCCGCCGGGGCGCGGCAGTTCTTTGTCGCCGTGGCCGAAGAAGGCGTGGCCCTGCGCCGCATCCTCGGCCCCGGCCCGTCGATCAGCATCTTTTCTGGCCACATGCCGGGCGACGCGGACCTGATCCGCGCGGGCGAGCTCACCCCGATGCTCAATTCCATCGACCAGATGCTGCTGCACGTAGAGGCCTTGCCAGGGCATCCTTTCGGGTTGCAGCTGGACAGCGGCATGAACCGTCTCGGCATGGAGCCTGCCGAATGGTCCTCCCTGCGCGACATCGCGCTGGCGCAGCGCCCGACCCTGATCATGTCGCACCTTGCCTGCGCGGACGAGCCGGGCCACCCGATGAACCGCGCCCAGCTGGAGGCTTTTCGCGACATGACACGGGGTGCCGATGTGCCACTGTCGCTCAGCGCCACAGGGGGCATCCTGCTGGGGCCGGACTATCATTTCGACCTCACACGCCCCGGCGTGGGTCTTTTTGGCGGGCTGCCTCATATCGACGCTTTGCCGGTCGTAACGCTCGACGTACCGGTGATCCAGGTGCGCGATGTGGAAGAGGGCGAGAGTGTGGGCTACGCAAATGCCTTCGTCGCGCGGGCCCCGACGCGCGTCGCCACGGTCGCCGCCGGTTATGCCGACGGGTTGATCCGCGCGATGGGCCCCCGCGCCACCTTCGTGTCGGAGGGCACGCGTCTTCCCGTGATCGGGCGCGTGTCGATGGACCTGATCACCGTCGACGTGACCGCGCTTGCGCGGGTGCCGGAGCATCTGCAACTGATCGGTCTTCACCAGTCCGTCGATACCGTTGCAGGCTTTGCCGAGACCATCGGTTATGAAATCCTGACCTCTCTGGGGGCCCGGTACGACCGCATTTACCTCACGTGATCCTGAAACTGCTGAACCTGTCGCTGCTGGTGCTGTTCCCCATCGCCTGGGCGGCTCCCCTGCTGCGCGCGGGACTGCTGCCAATCTTCAAGCTCAAGGAGATTTCGGTGCTGACCGGGCTGCAATCGCTCTGGGGCAGCGATATCTTTCTGGCCCTCGTCGTCACGGTCTTCGCCCTGGTCGCCCCCTATCTCAAGACGATCGGGCTGGCGCTGCTGCACTTCGGCCTGCTCAGCCCCCGTGTGATGCCTGTGATCCATGTCATGGGAAAGCTCGCGATGGCCGATATCTTTCTGATCGCGCTCTACATCACGCTGGCCAAGGGGAACGGTGTGGGACGGATCGAAGTGGCATGGGGTCTTTACCTCTTCACCGCCTGCATCCTGGCGTCGATGGTGATCGGGTGGTATTCAAAACGATTGATCGACACCGAACAGGCCTGACCTGTCTGCGGAGAAAAGTTCTTTCAAAACCGGTGCGACAGGCCACGAGGTGACCGCGTCCCGGCGATCGCGCAGGGAAGCGATGCCCGCAGGCTGGGGCGACACGCCGGAATTCTTCAAAAATTCCGGGCCGTTTTCGTTGAATGAAAACGCGACCCCGCCGCTGACCTTTTCCCTTTGACGCGCGCG
>JBBSJO010000020.1:0-35616 GCA_038257185.1 Rhodobacterales bacterium
GCCAAGAACACCCGCGATGATGATCAGGCCCATTGGGCCCAGGGCCTCGCCGATCTGGTCGTTTAGTTGTTTCATGAAATCCATCTCAAATGTACCTTAAACCTTGATGTCGGTCAGGATGCGCATGACGAACAGGTTCACCGCCAGGAAGATGCCCACGAGAAAGCATGCCGGGATGAAATACGGGTGATCCTTCACTTCGTCATAGTAGTGCGGGTCGCCCACGTTGATCACGATCAGCGCGACGATGGGGAAGGCGGACAGGAACTTGCCGGACCATTTCGCCTCCGCCGTGATTGCCTTGACGCGGCGGAACAGGCGGAATCGGGCGCGGATCACCTTGGCGAGACCTGCAAGGATTTCGGCCAGGTTGCCGCCCGACTGCTGCTGGATCGTCACGGCCACGGCCAGAAAGCGCAGATCCTGCATGTCCAGCCGTTCGGCCATGTCTTTCAGCGCCTCCCCGATATCGCGGCCATAAGCGGCCTCGTCTGAGATGACCCCGAATTCGGAGGCAAGCGGATCCTGGATTTCCTTTGACACGATGGAGATGGCGTTGGTGAAGGGGTGACCCACGCGCAGCGAGCGCACCATCAATTCGACGGCATCGGGAAGCTGTTCCTCGATCATGCCCATCCGCTTGTTGGCCTTGGAGGAGACCCAGAAATAAACGCCGCCCACGCCGATACCGACGGACATCAGGGCGCGCACGGGCGCCTCGGTTTCGGTGCCGACGGTCAGTGCCAGGAAGGCGATGACGGCAAGCCCGGCCATGATCATGATGAGCTGCTTGGGCGAGAACGCGATCGCCGCCTTTTGCGCCTTCTCGGACAACAGGGAGTACAGCGGGATAGTCCGCGACTTCATATGCTGCTGCATTTCCTTGCGCAGCTTGTCGAGCACTTCCTCGCGGCGGGTGCCCTTCTCCAGCATCTCCAGCCGACGGTTCACACGGCTGTTGAGGCTGATGGATTTGCCGAAGGCGACAAGGTACAAACCCTCGACCAGCACCAGCACACCGATGAAGATCAGGCCGTAGATAATGGGTTCGGCGCTCATGGAACTAATCCTTACTGGGCTGCGATTGGTTCGTAGATGGAGGCGGGCAAGTCGTAACCCCACATGCGGAAACGCTCCGCATAGTGGCTGCGAACGCCGGTGGCGGTGAAGTGGCCGATGATCTTGTTGTCCGGCGTGAGGCCGACGCGCTGATAGCGGAAGATTTCCTGCATGGAGATCACGTCGCCTTCCATCCCCGTGATCTCGGTGATGGAGGTCATGCGGCGTGAACCGTCCTGAAGGCGCGAGGCCTGCACGATGAGGTTCACGGCCGAGGAGATCTGCGAGCGCACCGCTTTCAGCGGCATTTCGATCCCGGCCATGGCGATCATGTTTTCCAGACGGCTGACACCGTCACGGGCGGAGTTGGCGTGGATCGTCGTCATCGAACCGTCGTGGCCCGTGTTCATCGCCTGCAGCATGTCGATGACTTCCTCGCCGCGCGTTTCACCCACGATGATCCGGTCAGGGCGCATCCGCAGCGCGTTCTTCAGACAGTCGCGGGGTGAAACCTCACCTTTGCCTTCCACGTTGGCGGGGCGGCTTTCCATCCGGCCCACGTGGGTCTGCTGGAGCTGAAGTTCCGCCGTATCCTCGATGGTCAGGATGCGTTCGGCGTTGTCGATGAAGGACGAAAGCGCGTTGAGCGTCGTCGTCTTGCCCGAACCCGTACCGCCCGACACGATGATATTGAGGCGGGTGGCCACGGCGGCCTGAAGATAGGCCGCCATTTCCTCGGTAAATGCCCCGAAGTTCACCAGATCGTCGATCCCCAGCTTGTCCTTCTTGAACTTGCGAATGGAGACCAGACTGCCGTCCACGGCAACCGGCGGCACCATGGCGTTGAAGCGCGATCCGTCCTTGAGACGGGCGTCGACATAAGGGTTGGATTCGTCGACCCGGCGGCCCACGGCCGACACGATCTTGTCGATGATCCGCAGCAGGTGTCGTTCATCCTTGAACGTCACGTCCGTCAGTTCCAGCTTGCCTGAACGCTCCACAAAGATCTGCTGCGGGCCGTTCACGAGAATATCGTTGACGGTCTCGTCTTTCAGCAAGGTCTCCAGCGGACCAAGGCCCGTGACTTCGTCATAAAGCTCGGAGTTGAGCGTCATGCGATCCTCGCGGTTCAGCACGATGGCCTTTTCTTCGAGGATTTCCGACGTGATGTCGCTGATTTCCTGACGCAGATCGGATTCGGTCGCGTGCTCGAGGGCCGCGAGGTTGAGGTTGTCGAGCAGAGCGCGGTGCAGATCCAGCTTGATCTCGCTCATCCGCTGCTTGCGTTTGACCTCCTTGTCTACCGGAGCGGCGGCGGCAGGCTGGAGCGCTTTGCGCATTGATGCGACGTTGACCGGAGTCGCCGACTGAACCGACTTGAGCTTGACCTCTTCCACCCGCTTGACGGCGGCGGGGGCTGCGGCTGTCGGCTTTTTGTACTTGGAAAACATCGGTGCGCTCTTTCAGTTTGGGGTTCAGGCGGCCTGGGCCGAATCGCCCTTGAGGTCGTGAATGGAGGCCGCAAGCTTCGCGATTTCGCGCCGTAGCGGGCTTTTCGGGGCGGAATTGGCCAGGGGCATGCCGTGGTCGTTTGCCTGCGTGATCGGCTTGCCGCCGTCCGGCAGTTGCACGTCGATCGAGATGCTCAGCGATTCCGCCATCCGCTTGACGCGGCCCTTGGCGCTGAGGTCGGTGAACTTCGGCGCCCGGTTCAACACATAACGCAGCTTTTCCACCGGCAGCTCTTCGGACTGCAAGGCACGCTTGAAGCGCAGCGTGTTCTGGGCGCAGCGCATGTCGAGTTCGAGCATGGCGAAATAGACATGAGCATTGCTCAGCACCGTTTCGGACCACTGCACCAGCGTGGACGGCATGTCGACGATGACATAGTCGAACTGGTTGCGGGCCATGTCGAGGATGCGTTTCACGTCGTCGGAATTGATCAGATCGAGCGGGAGCATATCGGCAGGGGCCGTCAGCACTTGCAGGCGGTCCTCGTAGGTCAGCAGTGACTGGCCGAAGATTTCCTCGTCCATGCCTTCGGTGTCCGACAGCATCTCATAGACCGCCTCACGGCGCGGCAGGTCGAGGAAGGTCGCGACCGCCCCGAATTGCAGATCCAGATCCAGCAAGCAGACCGACGGCGGGTTCTTCTTGTCTGCACAGGCCAGTTCCCAGGCCAGGTTCACTGCAAGCGTGGTGGCACCGGTGCCCCCCGCAAGCCCGTGCACCACGATCAGCGCGCCGTCCTTGTGCGCCCCGGCTTTCAGTTGCGGGGCATTCACGGGCGCGGGTTCAGGGGCGGCTTCCGTTTCCCGCACGCGGGCGATGGCCCGGGCCAGTTCGCCTTCGGGCAGCGGGTAGGGAACGAATTCATCGGCACCCTGCCGCAACAGCGAATGCAGCGCGGCGGGCGTCACGTCTTCGGCAATCAGAATGACCTTGATCTTGCGCGCCTTCGCCTGGGCGATGATCTCGCCCATCAGCACCAGATTTTCCTCGTCGGCTTCGTCCAGGGCCAGGGCCACGAATTCCATCGCTTCCGCTTCGGGTTGTCCAAAGAAGGCGAGGGCTTCGGCAAAACCGAGGTCGCCCCAGCTTTCGCCCAACACCTCCTCCATGTCCTCGATCAACAGATCGAAGTTCTGCACGTCCCGGCTGATGGTGCAGGCCACGATTGGCGCTGTTTCGGGTTGTGGGATCGTACTGCTCATTGCCTTCATCCTCTAACTTCAAGGGTTTAGCCGTCAGCTCTGCCCACGCTGTGCTGCGCGGGCAATGCCAGACGGATCCCACCTATGCCCGGGGCAGGCCCGCACACACTTGTCCTATAGCATGGAATGTCGCACCCAACTGGGGCATGAATGCGGCCAAATAGCTTCGATTGTTGGGTATCTTGAAACGATCAGCAGATTTGTCGCTGATTGAACCGTCGCCACCCTGAGGCAGGGGGGAGGGTGGGCCATGCCCACGAGGGGCATGGCAACAGCCGTGCAGGCTGTTCGTTATTCGCCGGCGATGTCGCCGACTGCGGTGGTGGTCAGCTGCGTCGGCGGGACCGCGCTCGCGACATAGTCGCGGTAAATGATCTGGGCGTATTTGCCGTCCAGCACGGTAGGATGCCGCCTCACGAAACCGCTGACCTCCGTCACCGTGCGCCGGTTTTGCCGCTCGCGGCCCTGGGTCACGACGAGAGGCTGGGTTTCGCCGTAAGACACGACCGCTTCCAGCCTGCTGCGGCTGATGCCCAGCGTCGAAAGGTAGGCCACCACGGAATTGGCGCGGCGCAGGCCGAGCGCGCGGTTGTAGCCATTGGAGCCGACGGCGTCGGTATGGCCGAAGACGCGGAACCGGATTTCGGGGAACTGGCGGATCCAGTCTGCCTGCTGTCGCAGGATCGCCTGGGCGTTGCCGTCCAGTTGCGAGGAATTGAACGCGAAGGTCACCATCGAGGTAACCTCGGCTGCAAATCTGTTTGCAAGATCAAACGTATACTGCTTCTCTCCGGTCATCACGAGCCGATTGTTCAGCGTCGCGTTGCCAAAGCTCCCGGTGTCCACCAGCGACCCCGATTCCCGGTAGAACTGAGTGTAGACCGGATCAGTGCTCACGCAGCCCATCAGGGCGGCGATCCCGGCCGTGAGGCCCGCAATCTTGAGGTTCTTGGCCAGCGCGCTTTTCATAGGATTAATCCAGTACATATCCATATGACCCGCCAAAGTCCTGCTTGGCAACCTCGCCAGCGGCACCCTTTCGAGGGGTACGGGTGCCTTCGGCGGTGCGGCCATAAAGGAAGAGGTCTTTTTCGGTGGGGGGTTTGATCCGGTCCGTCGGCAGCGCCAGTGCCTCGCCCCGGGTGGGTGTGACGAGATGGGCTGTGATGATGATCACCAGTTCCGTCTGGCTACGCTGGTAATCCGCGGAACGGAACAGCGCGCCAAGGATCGGCACGTCCCCGATCCAGGGCAACTGGCTGGAATTGTCAGAGAAATCGTCGGTCAGAAGCCCCGCAATGGCAAAGCTCTCGCCGTCGCGCATTTCGACCGTGGTGGAGGTTTCACGCCGGGTAAAGGCGGAGATGTCTATCCCGTTGCCCAGCGAGATGCTGTTGGTCGGGTCAATGGCCGACACGGCAGCTTTCAGTTCGAGATTGATCAGATCCTTGTCCACCACACGGGGGATGAAGGACAGCTCGACACCGAAAGGCTTGAATTCAATCGAAATTCTGTCGTCGGATTGCGCCACAGGCACCGGATATTCGCCACCGGCGAGGAACTTCGCCTCTTGCCCGGACAGGGCCACGAGGTTGGGTTCGGCCAGGAACCGCACGACGCCCTTCTGCTCCAGCGCCTCCAGAAGGATGCCAACCTGGGTCGATCCTGCATTGAAGCCAAACAGGATCGCACCTGCGTTCTGGTTGTTGGGGGGCACGTTGCCGGCAAGCGAGCGGGCCACGCCGACCGACCCGTTTGTCGTGCCGGTGCCGCCATTGATGCCCGTCCCGCCGATCGCCCCGTTCAGCGCCAGCGAGGAGCTGAGCGATTTCGACACGTTGCGCTGCATCTCTGCAAAACGGACCTTGAGCATCACTTGCTGGATACCGCCCACACTCATCAGATTGGACACACGCTCCGGCGCATAACGCTCCGCCAGATCCAGGGCGCGTTGCAGCCGCTGGGTGGAGGAGACGATGCCCGATAGCACGATGCCGTCGTTCGCGGTGCGCACTTCGATGTTTTCGCCGGGCAGGATCTGGCGCAGGCGTTCCTTGAATTCCGACACATCGGCCGCGACGCGGACATCGACGTTGGTGATCAACTGCCCGCTGGCGTCCAGCAGGGTGAGCGTTGTCAGCCCAGGCGACTTGCCCAGCACATAGATGGTGCGGTCGGAAAGGGAGGAGATATCGGCGATACCGGGGTTCGCGATGCTGAGTTCCGCGAAGGGAATGTCGCTTTCGACCACCACCGCGCGGTTCATCGGAACGTTCAGGTTCGCATTGGTGCCCTTCTTGACGATGCGCACGGTATCGGCCCGGGCCGCCCCGGGGACGGTCATGGCGAGCGGCATGGCACTCAAGGTCAGCCCGACGAGAGCTGCTTTCAGAAATCTGTCGATTTTCATGTGACCTGCCTTTTTGATCACGCCTCAGGATGGGTCTTTTCGCCCGTCGTTTCATCCACCTTGGGGCAAATTATGTTTTATTGCAAGAATCAATGAGTTCCCGGCAGCACCTTATGTGGATAAACGGCAACAACACCGCAAATGCAAAGACGCCGCACAGGGGTGCGGCGTCGGGGCAAGCAATTGGTTTTGCTTTGACTTATGACATGTCAGTTGGTGCAGGGGATTGGCAGTTCCACCACCTCGGCACCGCGGCGCGTGCGAATGGTACAGACCTTCTTCTGCGCTACCTCGGCTTTGATCTCCTGCGTGGCGATGCCCAGAAGCGACCGCTGATCGACCTCGATGGCGGATGCCACGGTGTCGTCCTCGGCACCGACCAGAGACAATGACAGGTTGCCGGTGGACTGCGCCTGAGCCAGTCCAGCGACCTGTTGCGGGCTGACGGCTACGGTGACGGTGCGGGCAATGGTTGCCTCGTCTAGCTGGCCACCCGCGCTCTGGTCGATGGCGATCAACTTCACACCCGCCTCGATCAATTTGGTCACGTCGCCGGTATCGCCACGTTCGATGTTCACGCGACCGGTCCAGTAGACGTCGACCTTGTCACCGGGGCGCAGGAAGCCTGATACACCGCTCGACACGTCGACCTTGATGGTGAAGGCGCGCATGCCACGCTCCAGCCGCGAGGTGAGGCCGGTGTCTTCGCCGGGTTCTGTCACCTTCAGTGCCATGATCGCCTCGTCTTTTTCCATGGCGCGCAGAACAACGCGCAGCTCATCGGTATTCTCGGGGAAGAGGACGGCTTCCTCAAGGAAGGCCCCTTCGGGAATGGCGTTCTCCGGCCACGCAACCTGGCGCACGTCTTCGCGGGTCAGGCGCTGGCCATATTTCAGCGCATCTGTCGCCACATAGACCGTCACGGTTGGCACGACCTGCGCCAGGGCCTCCTGGGCCCGCGCGTTGGCTAGCTGATATTGTGCGATCTGGTCCTTTGCCAGATAGACGGCGCCCCCTGCAAGGGCGATGCCCACCAGAAGGACAAGTCCAAATACCATACGCATCTCAATCACCTCATGTTCACGTTGCCCGAGCTTGGTCGGGATACTGCCTGGTCAATCTTTTAGTCGTCGAATGTGGCGATTATTTGCTGAGAGCGCGGCATTAGCTGGCCGGGCGGCGGTCTCTCGGCCGCTGCTGTGCCAGATCAAAACGCAAAAAGCCGACCAGAGACTGGCCGACCTGTTTTGCGATTGTGATGAGGGCTTACTCGCCCACAGGGCGGGTTGCCAGATAGTTGCCGACGCCGTCGCCAACACTTGCGGTACTGCCGTTGATCGTCACGATGATCGCTCCCGCAAGTCCGACCACAGCGGCAGTCAGTACGACCCAGTCCACTGTCACGGCACCGTTGTCTTCGGCACAAAATTTCCTGAATATCCGGCTCATGGCAGTGTCTTTCGCAAATTTGGTCAAGTGTCGCCAAAGGGGGGATCAAGGGGGCTGCCGTATCGAAGTCGGATATGCAGCCCCGCTGAAGTTAGGAAACGTCTAACTCGGTATCAGTCGGTACCGGGTGTACGACCGTCGAGGTAGGTGCTGGTTTCTGCGGTCAGGCCGGTTGCGCCGGTCTTGATCGAAGAATAGGCGGCAACGGCCAGGCCAACAACGGCTGCGGTCAGCACGACCCAGTCAACGGTCACGGCGCCATCTTCGTCTGCACGGAAGTTCTTGATAAAGTTCATCATGGTATGTCCCTCCAAGGATCATAAAAGGTTTTGCGTTCCAACCCCGCCGTCCGTCTGGCACCGTCTCTCTCAGTTGAGTGCCTGTCCGACTTGGTATGACGCTATATAGACGTCTGAATGGGGCATGAATTTGGCGGCAAATGTGACTTTTGCACCCAGCCGCAACTTTTCCGAAAAAATTTTCTTAGGCATATGTTTTTGCTATCTTTTTTAGTTAGTTAAAAATCAGCTAAGCACTAAAGGTGCGCACGGAGGGGGCAATTGTGGCGAAATCGCCATCTTTGATGCCTTGATTTACTGGTTTTCGCAGCCGTTTTGTGGGATATAACCCCTCAGAGGCGCGGCAAGCGCACGCGAGAGAGCAGGCAATATGTACCGTTTCATCGGATATTCGCTTCTGGCGGCGTTTCTGGCTGTCGCGCCCTCCCATGCGGAGGGTCCAAAGCCGTTTCCCGAATTCAGCGCGAAACGCATCAAGCCGCCGAAGGCCGGTGAAAAGCGCATCACCATCCAGATCGACCCTACAGCACAGGTCGTCGCCGTGCCTGCCGCTGTGGCTACGCCGTCGGGTGCCATCGTGCCCAAGGCACCGGGAAGCTACGACTGGTTCTGGGAGAAGGTATCGCCCGAGGCGGCGCAATCGGGGCCGGGCAGGCTCGATGTGGCGATGAGCACGCTGGCCGGTGCCGCCGACAAGGTCGCAAGCCCGAGGATGCAGCAGATGCAGGACATCGCGCGCATCAATGGCATCGACATCCTGCGCGCCACCGTCGGCACCCAGGTCTCGCCGGCGCTGGTGCTCGCGGTGATCACGGTGGAGTCGGCCGGCCGGGCGGACGCGGTCAGCGGGGCAGGGGCCCAGGGGCTGATGCAGCTCATGCCCGATACCGCCAGCCGCTTCGGCGTCAAGGACAGCCTCGCGCCGACGCAGAACATCTCCGGCGGGGTGAAGTACCTCAATTGGCTGATGCAGGAATTTGACCGCGACCCGATACTGGTGCTGGCGGGCTACAACGCGGGCGAGGGATCGGTGCGCAAGCACGCCGGTGTGCCGCCCTTTGCCGAAACCCGCGACTACGTCCCCAAGGTTCTGGCCGCCTTCCAGGTTGCCAAGGGGCTGTGCCAGACGCCGCCGGAACTGATCAGCGACGGCTGCGTCTTTGTTGCGATGAACTGACCCTCAGACGTTGAAGACATCCGCCCATTCCGGGTGCCGCCGCCGCATGGCGTTCACGAAGGGGCAAAGCGGCACGATCTTGAACCCCTCCGCCCGCGCATCCGCCACCAGCCGTTCAACCAACTTCAATCCCGCACCGCTCCCCGCCAGCGCCTTTGGCACTTCGGTATGGTCCGCGATCACCTGGGTGTCGCCAAGCCGGGAATAGGTCAGCTCTGCCCTGTGCCCGTCCCGGACAAGGACATAGCGTCCCTTGCTGTCCGAGACCTCGCGGGTGATCGCATCGTCAGACAATCGTGGCCTCTGTAGCCGCGCGGAGCTCGTCTTCGGTCACACCCTCTGCACATTCCACGATCCGCAAACCGCCTTCGACCACGTCGAACACGCCGAGGTTGGTGATGATCCGGTCCACCACGGCCTTGCCGGTCAGCGGCAGGGTGCATTCCTTCAGCACCTTGCTCTCGCCATGCTTGCTGGTGTGGTCCATTACCACGATCACGCGGCCCACGCCAGCGACAAGGTCCATCGCCCCGCCCATGCCCTTCACCAGCTTGCCGGGAATCATCCAGTTCGCCAGATCGCCGTTTTCGGCCACTTCCATGGCTCCCAGGATCGCCATGGCGATCTTGCCGCCCCGGATCATCCCGAAACTGGTGGCGCTGTCGAAATAGGACGTGCGGTTCAGCTCCGTGATCGTCTGCTTGCCCGCATTGATCAGGTCTGCATCGATCTCCTCCTCTGTCGGGAAGGGGCCCATGCCCAGCATCCCGTTCTCCGATTGCAGCGTCACGTCCATCCCGTCAGGGATATAGTTGCTGACCAGCGTCGGGATGCCGATGCCGAGGTTCACGTACCAGCCATCCTGAAGTTCCTGCGCGGCCCGCGCCGCCATCTGATTGCGGTCCCACATGGCTCAGCCCTTTCTCACGGTGCGTTGTTCGATGCGCTTCTCGTGATCGCCCTGGATGATGCGATGCACGTAGATGCCCGGCAGGTGGATCGCGTCACCGTCCAGCGATCCGCGCGGCACGATCTCCTCCACCTCCGCGATGCAGACCCGCCCGCACATGGCGGCCGGCGGGTTGAAGTTGCGCGCTGTCTTGCGGAACACCAGATTACCGGTGTCATCTGCCTTCCACGCCTTCACGATGCTGAGGTCGGCAAAGAGACCCTCTTCGAGAATATAGGTCTCGCCGTTGAAGTCCTTGTGCTCCTTGCCCTCGGCGATGACGGTGCCTACGCCGGTCTTGGTATAGAAGCCGGGGATGCCGCAGCCGCCCGCGCGCATTCGCTCGGCCAGCGTGCCCTGCGGGTTGAATTCCAGCTCCAGCTCACCTGACAGGTATTGCCGCATGAATTCGGCATTCTCGCCCACATAGGAGGAGATCATCTTTTTCACCTGCCGCGTCTGCAACAGGATGCCGATGCCGAAATCGTCCACGCCCGCGTTGTTGGAGGCGAAGGTCAGGTTCTTGACCCCGGTTTCCTTGATTGCCTGCAACAGCAGTTCGGGAATGCCGCAGAGGCCGAACCCCCCCGCAGCGATGAGCATCCCGTCGCTGAGCACGCCTTCCAGCGCCTCCGCGGCAGAGCCGTAAACTTTCTTCATGTCTGATCCTCTCTCGGCGCGGTCTGGCAGACCGTGAACGTGTCCGCTCCATTCTATGCCGCGCGGCTCTGGTAGTGTCAAACCACCCAAGCTGCCCCATTCCGGGACAAGGCATACACTACAGTCTTCCAGCCAAGACCGACCGCCAAAGGCGCTCAGGCCTTCTTCTTTGTCGGCGCTTTCTTGGCTTTCGCGGGTTTCTTGGCGGCAGGTGCCTTCGCCGACGCCTTGCGGACTGCCTTGCGCTTGGCCGGGGACTTGGCGAGCTTTTCCTCGATCAGCTCCACCGCACGGTCCATGGTCAGATCGTCCGGTTCGATATCCTTCGGAATCGTCGCATTGACCTTTTCCCACTTCACATAAGGCCCGTACTTGCCTTCCATGATGTTGACAGCACCGCTCATCTTCGGGTGCTCGCCCATTTCGCGGATCGGTTTGGCAGCCTTGCCACGCCCACCGCGACTCGCGACCTTCTCGGCCAGCAACTGCACCGCGTGGTTCATGCCGACGGTAAAGACCTCGTCGAGCCCGTCGAGGTTGGCATTGGTGCCGCCCCGGTCCGACGTGCTTTCCGCGTGTTTGATGTAGGGGCCGTAGCGCCCGATGTTGGCCCAGACCATCACGCCGTCTTCAGGGTGCGGTCCGAGCTCGCGGGGCAGGGACAGCAGCATCAATGCGCGTTCCAGCGCCAGTTCCTCGGCGGGCCAATCCTTGGGCACCGATTGGCGCGGAGGCTTCTTGTTCTCTTCCGTGATCTCGCCACGCTGCACGTAAGGGCCAAACCGACCATTGAAGACGCGGATGTCGTCGCCTGCATCGGTGCCCAGAAGCTTGCCGTCGGGCGGAATCGCACTGGCCTCCGCCTCCGGGTCGGGTGGGCCGAAGGGACGGGTGTAGCGGCATTCGGGATAGTTGGAGCAGCCGATGAAGGCCCCGCCCGACCGCGCCGTGCGCATGCTCAGCCGTCCGGCTCCGCAGTTGGGGCAAAGGCGCGGATCGCTGCCGTCCTCGGTCGGCGGGAAGAGATGCGGCTCCAGCACCTCGTTGATCTTTTCCAGCACCTCGGTGATGCGCAGCTCAGCCGTTTCCGCAATGGCGGCGGAGAAATCGCGCCAGAACCGGCCCAGCACGTCCTTGTAGTTGGCATCCGCGGAACTGACCTTGTCGAGTTGGTCTTCCAGGTCGGCAGTGAAATCATAGCCCACGTATTTGCGGAAATAATTCTCCAGAAACGCCGTGACCAGTCGCCCCTTGTCCTCGGGGATCAGGCGGTTGCCTTCCTTGCGGACGTATTCGCGGTCCTGAATTGTCGTGACGATGCTCGCATAGGTCGAGGGGCGGCCGATGCCCAACTCTTCCATGCGCTTGACCAGCGTCGCTTCGGTATAGCGCGGCGGCGGCTGGGTGAAATGTTGTTCGGGCGTGACGGAGCGTTTGTCCATCCGGTCGCCCTGCGCGATCTGCGGCAGGCGCTTGTCGTCGTCATCCACAACGTCGTCGTCGCGGCCTTCCTCGTAGACTTTGAGAAAACCGTCGAAGAGCACGACCTGCCCTGTGGCGCGCAGGCCCACCTGTTCGTCCTTGCTGCCGATCTCGACCGTCGTGCGCTCCATCCGCGCGCTTTCCATCTGGCAGGCCAGCGTCCGCTTCCAGATCAGGTCATAGAGCTTGGCCTGATCGGTATCGAGCTTCAGCGCCGCAGCATCTTTCGTCATCTCGGTGGGGCGGATGCACTCGTGCGCTTCCTGCGCGTTCTTGGCCTTGTTCTTGTAGATGCGCGGCTCTTTCGGGACGTATTCCGCCCCGAAGCGCTCCTTGATGGCATCGCGGGCCATGGTCACGGCCTCGGGCGCCATGTCGATGCCGTCGGTCCGCATATAGGTAATGTGGCCCGCTTCATAAAGCCGCTGCGCCGTGCTCATCGTCTGACGCGCGCCCATGCCGAACTTGCGGGAGGCTTCCTGCTGCAATGTCGAGGTCATGAAAGGGGCGGAGGGGTTGCGGCTGGCCGGTTTGGCCTCCACGCTCGTCACGCTCAGATCGCGGCTGGTGATGGCCTGCACGGCCATTTCGGCTTGCGTCCCGTTGGCAAGGTCGAACTTGTCCAGCCGCTTGCCCGCCAGCGTCACCAGCCGGGCTTCGAATTCCTGCCCGCGAGGAGTCGCGACCAGCGCCTTGACGGTCCAGTATTCGCGGGCGCGGAAGGCCTCGATTTCCATCTCGCGCTCGACGATGATGCGCAGGGTGACTGATTGCACGCGCCCGGCGGATTTCGCGCCGGGCAGTTTGCGCCAGAGCACCGGGCTGAGGTTGAAGCCCACCAGATAATCCAGCGCGCGGCGGGCGAGGTAGGCCTCCACCAGCGGCATGTCGACCTGGCGGGGGTTCTTCATCGCCTCGGTGACGGCGGATTTGGTGATCGCGTTGAAGACCACGCGGCTGACGGCGGTGTCCTTCTTGATGGACTTGCGCTTGGTCAGGGCCTCCTGAAGGTGCCAGCTGATCGCCTCGCCCTCGCGGTCGGGGTCGGTCGCGAGGATCAATTCGTTGTCCAGTGCGAGTGCGTCGGCGATGGCCTTGACGTGCTTCTTGCTGTCGGACGCGATCTCCCAGAGCATCTCGAAACCGTTGTCGGTATCGACCGATCCATCCTTGGGCGGCAGGTCGCGGACATGTCCATAGGAGGCCAGAACGGTGTAGTTGTCACCGAGATATTTATTGATCGTCTTCGCCTTGGCAGGGGATTCGACAACGACAACTGGCATGAAAATTAAGACCTTACGTCAATGGGACAGGCGGCTTGTGCGGTGTCACATGTGGGATGCAGGGGGGCATTGTCAATGCATGAGGCGCGGCAACCCTCTGGTGGCATGGGTTGCGAGGGGACTTTCCGGCCCCTCTGAATACCCGGTTTCCTGCGAGCGGATCAGGGTCGGTGCGCGCCGCGAGACCGACTGCCGCAGCGGGCCTGAACAGCGCCCGTCCGAGGTGCCGTGCCTAAACCAGCCGCGTCAGCAGCCCGCCGGGGCGGCGCGCGATCTGGCCGTCCAGTTCCAGGTCGACCAGAGCCGGGGCAACCAGTGCCGCCGGGGCCTGAAGGTCGCGGATCAGTTGGTCTTCGGCCACTGGTGAGGGGCCAAGACGCGACAGGATCCGAAGATGCAGCGATGCGATCTTGCCCAGAGGCCGCACCTGCGCCTCCTCCGGGGGCGGCGGTGTCTTTTCAGCCTCCGAAGGGAGTTTGGCCGCCGGGCCCAACGCCTCCAGCACGTCATCGCCGTTTCGCACCAGCGTCGCGCCGTCGCGGATCAGAATGTTGCAGCCCGCCGCGCGTGCATCCATCGGGTGACCGGGCACCGCCATCACGTCCCGGCCCTGATCCAGCGCATCGCGGGCAGTGATCAGGCTGCCGGACCTTGCAGCCGCCTCCACCACGATGGTGGCGCGGCTCAGGCCGGAAATGATCCTGTTGCGGCTGGGGAAATGCCGCGCCATCGGTTGCAGGCCCATCGGTTGTTCCGACACACGCAGGCCCTTGGCCGCGATGTCATGCGCCAGCTCGGCATTCTCCGCCGGATAGATCACGTCGACGCCGCCGGCCTGAACCGCCACCGTCCCGGTTTCCAGCGCCGCAAGGTGCGCCGCTGCATCGACGCCGCGCGCCAGTCCGGACACCACGACATACCCCGCAGCGCCCAGTTCTTTCGACAGCGCGCGGGCCATCCGGGTGCCGAGAGAGGAGGCGTTGCGTGCCCCCACGAGAGAGATCATCGGCCGCATCAGCAAGGCGGGATCGCCGATCACCCACAGAAAGGGCGGGGCATCGTCCAGATCGTTCAGCAAATCGGGGTAGGGCGCATCGCCCTGCAGCAAAAGCTGGGCTCCGGCAGCGCGTGCCGCCTTGAGTTCGGCCCAGACGACGCCTTCGGGGCAGACCTCGTATCCCGCAACGCCCGCGGCGCGCGCTACCTCAGGCAGCGCGGCCAGCGCGTTCTGCGCAGTGCCGTGTTCAGTCAGCAGTCGTTTATACGTGGAAACGCCGACCCGGCGTGAGCGCAACAGGCGAAGACGCGCGAACTGTTCATCTTCCGGGGTGGGTGGGATTGGGGGGTGAGTGGAAGAAGGATTGTGGTCCTTGTCAGTCACGCCGTATCTCCGCCTGTTGCAGAATCAGGTATAGAACCGCACGGTTAACAAATGCTGAATCAATCCCAGCCCATTTCCCCTAAATGGCGCCGGCTCCGCTAACCCTGTCAGGTAGCGGCACCCCCGACAGTCAGCCCGCCGATCATCAGCGTGGGCTGCCCGACGCCCACCGGCACCCATTGTCCCGCCTTGCCGCAGTTGCCCATGCCGGGATCGAGTGCGGGATCGTTGCCGATGGCCCGGATCTGCTTGAGTGCCGTGGCCCCGTCGCCGATCAGCGTGGCCCCTTTCACCGGGGCGCCCACGATGCCGTTCTGCACACGGTAGGCCTCGGTGCAGGAGAACACGAACTTGCCATTGGTGATATCGACCTGCCCGCCGCCGAATCCCACGGCATAGATGCCGTCCTTCAGCCCAGCCACGATGTCGCCCGGTGCCGTGTCGCCGCCCAGCATGTAGGTATTTGTCATACGGGGCATGGGGATATGGGCATAGGACTGCCGCCGTCCGTTGCCGGTGCTCCGGACCCCCATCAGCCGCGCGTTCTGGCGGTCCTGCATGTAGCCCGTGAGCACGCCGTCCTCGATCAGCACGTTGCGGGCCGAAGGCGTGCCTTCGTCATCCACGCTGATGGAGCCGCGCCGGTCCGGGATCGTGCCGTCGTCCAGCACCGTCACGCCTCTGGATGCGATCTGCTGGCCCATCAGCCCGGCGAAGGCGCTCGATCCCTTGCGGTTGAAGTCGCCCTCCAGACCGTGCCCGATGGCCTCGTGCAACAGGATGCCGGGCCAGCCGGGGCCCAGTACCACGTCCATCACGCCTGCCGGTGCAGGAACCGCCTCCAGGTTAACGCAAGCGATGCGCAGTGCCTCGCGTGCCTTGGCCTGCCAGTCCGCAGGGGCAAGGGCGCCGTCAAGCCCGACGCGCCCGCCGCCGCCCGCAGAGCCGCTTTCGCGCCGCCCGTCCTGCTCCACGATCACTGATATGTTGACCCGAGTCATCGGCCGTACATCGCGTACCGATGTGCCCTCCGGGCGCAGGATCTCGATCTCCTGAAGGCTCGCGGCGATGGTGGCGCTGACCTGAACGACGCGGGCGTCCAGACTGCGCGTGAAGGCGTCGATCTCGCGCAGGGTCTCCACCTTCACGGCGAAGGCGGCCCCCGCGATGGGGTCCGCATCGGTATAGAGGCGCTTGTTGGTGCCTTCTGGCGCATCCGCCCAGGTGCCGCCGCCATCGCCTACCGCCAGACGCGCCGTCTCCACCGCGCGGCGCAGGGCGGCTTCGGTCATCTCGGTGGAATGGGCATATCCCGCCACCTCTCCCCGAACGGCCCGCAGGCCGAATCCCTCGGAGGCGTCGTAGCTTGCGGTCTTGATCCGCCCGTCGTCGAAGACCAGCGCCTCGGACCGGCGCCGTTCCAGGAACAATTCGCCGTCGTCGGCCCCCGCGACCGCCTCCCGCAGGAGCGTGAGGGCGGTATCTCGGTCCAGGTCGGCATCGAAGGGGGCAAAGGCGGTGCTGCTCATCGCGGGAAATCCTCGTTCTTCGTCACAAAATCGCGGATAGCGTCTGAATGACGCAACCGGGTGGCTTTATCTTGTCGTTGGAATATGATTGTAAGCACTACGGAATACAACGGCGGGACAGGCGTGCTGCGCCATCGGCTGCCGAATCGCACCACGTTGGTCACCAGATCAGGACGACACATGAAAAAACTTCTCTCCCTCAGCGGTCTGATGACCGGATTTGCCGCCCTGCCGGCGATGGCACAGGATGCCCTGAAGATTGACGGCCTTGAGATCGTCGGTCGTCCGGTCGACGGCGAGATGGGTTTCCAGCCCGCGGTGACCCGCGTCGCGCAGGACATCCATGACCTCGACCACCTGATTCTGATCATCATCACGCTGATCACCCTCTTTGTGACAGGCCTGATCCTCTGGGTGGTCTTCCGCTACAGCAAGAAGCGCAACCCGACCGCAGCTTCCTTCACCCACAATACCCCGGTGGAGATCGCCTGGACCATCATCCCCATCGTGATCCTGGTCCTGATCGGGGCCTATTCGCTGCCGATCCTGTTCCGCCAGCAGGAAATCCCCGTTGCCGACATCACCATCAAGGCAACTGGCAACCAGTGGTACTGGAACCATGAATACGTGGACGAGGGCTTCAACTTCGACACCTATATGATCGGTGCCCCTGCCACCCTGTCGTCCGAGGACGAGGCCGCCGGTGCCACCGCCAACGTGCTGAGCGACGCCATGGTCGCCAAGCTGGAGGCCGCAGGCTACAGCCGCAACGAGTTCCTGCTGGCGACCGATACGGCCGTGGTGCTGCCCGTGGGCAAGACCGTAGTGGTGCAGGTCACAGGCGCTGACGTGATCCACGCCTGGACGATCCCCGCCTTCGGGGTGAAGCAGGACGCGGTGCCGGGCCGCTTGGCAGAACTGTGGTTCACGCCGGAGCGCGAGGGTGTCTATTTCGGTCAGTGCTCGGAACTATGCGGCCAGGCCCATGCCTATATGCCGATCACGGTCAAAGTTGTCTCCGAAGCGGCCTATGCCGAATGGCTGGGCAAGGCAAAAGAGGAATACGCGGCCGTCCCGCAGCCTCTGACTGTGGCATCGAAGTAACCGCGCCACTGGCCCCGTAAGGTGGACGTCCGTCCACCAGGCCCCGGGCGCTTGAGAAACGGAAGGCGGGCCGCGCGGCCCGCTTGCGAAGGTCTTGTAAGGTGGACGCATCGTCCACCCATGTTACAGAGCGAAAGTGCGGGATGACCGACATCACCAATACACCTGCCATGGAACACGAGGCGCAGCTGGGCGACTATTTCGCCCTGCTCAAACCTCGCGTGATGTCGCTGGTCGTATTCACCGCGCTTGTCGGGATGCTCGCGGCCCCGGTCTCCGTGCATCCGGTCATCGGCTTTGCCTCCATCCTCTTCATCGCCATCGGGGCAGGGGCCTCGGGCGCGCTCAACATGTGGTGGGATGCGGACATCGACGCGGTGATGCGTCGCACCTCCAAACGCCCGATCCCCTCCGGTCGCGTTCAGCCCGGTGAGGCGCTGGCGCTGGGCGTCGCCCTGTCCGGCCTCTCGGTGATGATGCTGGGGCTGGCGGCCAACCTGCTCGCGGCGGGGATGCTGGCCTTCACCATCCTGTTCTATGCCGTCATCTATTCCATGTGGCTCAAGCGCAGCACCCCGCAGAACATCGTCATCGGCGGTGCCGCCGGGGCCTTCCCCCCCGTCATCGGATGGATCGTCGCCACGGGCAGTTTCTCGGTCGAGGCCTGGCTGATGTTCGCCCTGATCTTCATCTGGACCCCCCCGCATTTCTGGGCGCTGGCGCTCTTCATGCGCTCGGACTACGACGACGCGGGCGTGCCGATGCTGACCGTGACCCACGGCCGCCCCGCCACGCGGCGTCATATCCTAGCCTATACCGTCCTGTTGGCGCTCGTCTCCATCGGCACGGCCTTCACCGCCATCGGCGGCTGGGCCTACTTGGCCGTGACCCTGGTGTTGAACGCCTTCTTCATGCTCGGTGCCATCCGCATCTGGCAACGGGACGAGAAGGATGCCGAGGCCGACAACTATCTGGTCGAGCGCAAGTTCTTCCGCCTGTCGCTCTACTATCTCTTCCTCCATTTCGGCGCGATCCTGATCGAGGCCACCCTGCGCGGGCTCGGCCTTTCCAGCACGATTACACTGGGGATCTTCTGATGAGCATCCGTGTCGAGCATGAGATCCATACCCGCCGCAAGGGCCGCAACATGGGCGTCGGCCTGATGCTGGGCGCCTTCGTGATACTGGTCATGGTGCTTACCTTCGTAAAGATCACCCGCACCGATTTCTCCCAGGTGAACGGTGCCGCACCGGCCCCCGCAACGCAGGTCGGCAACTGATGGCGCTCACCGGCCCGCAGAAGACCGTCGTGCAGACCGTGTCGCTCGTGCTGCTGATGGGTGGTCTCGCCTGGGCCTCGGTTCCCTTTTACAACTGGTTCTGCCGCGTCACCGGCTTCGGCGGTGTGCCGGGGCAGGTGGACAGCGCCTCTGCTACAACGCTCGACCAGACCATCAAGGTGCGCTTCGACGGATCGCTGAACGCCGACATGCCCTGGACGTTCAAACCCGTCGTCCGCGAGATGGAGCTGAAGATCGGGGAAACCGGGCTCGCTTTTTACGAGGCCTACAACCCCACGAACAAGCCGATCGCGGGGCAGGCGTCATACAACGTCACTCCCTACAGCGCAGGCGCGTTCTTCGAAAAGATCGAGTGTTTCTGCTTCACCGAACAGGTGCTCGCACCTGGTGAGCGGGTGATGATGCCCGTGAGCTTCTACGTCGATCCCGCAATCGTCGAGGATCGTGACGGGAAGTTTGTGCATTCCATTACCCTGTCCTATACATTCTACCAGATCGACCTGCCGGAGGGCTACGCCGCCCTGAGCCAGGACAAAGCTACAGACCTGAATTGACCAAGCTGAGGGACGCCGCGACATGGCCCATGCAAAGAACCACGACTACCATATCCTGACCCCGTCCAGCTGGCCGCTGCTGGGGGCCGTTGCCGGCGTCGCCATGCTGATTGGCGCAGTGCTCTGGATCCACGAGGTCACACCGTTCCTCTTTCTGGGGGGCCTTGTCGGCGTGCTCTATGTGATGTTCGGCTGGTGGCGCGAAATGGTGATCGAAAGCCACGTGGGCGATCATACCGGCGTCGTCCGCATCGGCCTGCGCTACGGCTTCATCTTGTTCATCATGTCCGAAGTGATGTTCTTCGTTGCCTGGTTCTGGACCTTCTTCAAGCAGGCCCTTTATCCGATGAACGAGTACTTCGGCTCCGAATACGCAGCACCCGTCATCGACCCGGTCAACGCCTTCGAACTGCCGCTGATGAACACGCTCATCCTGCTGCTGTCGGGATGCGCCGTTACCTGGGCCCACCACGCTCTGGTCCACGAGAACAACCGCAAGGACCTCGTCGCGGGTCTTGCCATCGCCATCGTGCTGGGCATCGCCTTCACGGGGCTGCAGGCTTACGAATACGGCGAACTGCTGCTGCACCATGACTGGGAATTCGGCGGCAACGCCTTCTATTCCGCCTTCTTCATGGCCACCGGCTTCCACGGTTTCCACGTCGTTATCGGCACGATCTTCCTCACCGTCTGCATGTTCCGCGCGATGCGGGGCGACTTCACCCCCGAACAGCATGTGGGTTTCGAGACGGCGGCCTGGTACTGGCACTTCGTCGACGTGGTCTGGCTGTTCCTGTTCTTCGCCGTCTACATATGGGGCGTGCCCTCCTGATTTTGCGGGCTTGCATCCGCGCCCGCATTGCCTAGAACCCGACAAACGCGCGAAGTCCGCTTCGCGCGTTTTCCTTTGAGCCCACGCGAGAGATAATGCGCCGGACCCTGTTTCTTCTGATCATCGGCCTTGGCGGCGCTGCCGTTCTGGTGGCGCTCGGCGTCTGGCAAGTCCAGCGGCTGGCATGGAAGGAAGGCGTGATCGTCAATATCGAATCCCGGATCGCGGCAGACCCGGTGCCGCTTCCCGATACGCTCGATCCCGCGCGCGACGCGTATCTGCCGGTGACGGTGCAGGGCACGTTGCTCGGCGACGCGCTGCATGTGCTGGTCTCCCAGAAGGAAATCGGTGCGGGGTATCGCGTGATCGTCCCGATGTCGCTCGGCAACGGCCGGACGATCCTCGCCGACCTTGGATTTGCACTGGCGGAGGACAAGGAGCGGATTTCCAGCCCAGACATGCCGACCGGGCCCGTGACCGCGACGGGCAACCTGCAATGGCCGCAGGAAACCGACAGTTTCACGCCTGCCCCCGATCTGAACGCAAACATCTGGTTTGCCCGCGACGTGCTCGCCATGGCCGCCGCTTTGAACACCGAACCCACCCTGCTGGTGGTGCGCAGCATGGAGCCGCCCAGCACCCTGATCACACCGCTACCCGTCGACACGGCGCGCATCCCCAACGACCACTTGCAATACGCCATCACTTGGTTCTCTCTTGCCGCGATCTGGCTGGCAATGTCCCTGACATTCCTTCTGCGCCGCCGCGCGACACCTCTCTAACGTGCCCCTCCGGGCGACATCCGAAAGCTGACCCATGCGCTATATCTCCACCCGCGGCACCGCTCCCGTACTGACCTTCGAAGAGGCGATGCTGACCGGCCTCGCCCGTGACGGAGGCCTCTACGTGCCGGAAACGATCCCCACGCTGAGCGAGGCCGAGATCGCTGCGATGGCCGGGCAATCCTACGAAGAGGTCGCCTTCACCGTCATGCGCCCCTTCATCGGTGACACCTTCACCGACGCCGAATTCCGCGAGCTGATCGCCAACGCCTACGCGGGCTTCGGCCATACCGCCCGCGCGCCGATGGTGCAGCTCGCTCCCAACCATTTCCTGCTGGAGCTGTTCCACGGGCCGACACTGGCCTTCAAGGACTTTGCCATGCAGCTGATCGGCCAGATGTTCCAGAAGGCATTGGGGCGCAAGGGCGACCGCGTCACCATCGTCGGCGCGACTTCCGGCGATACCGGGTCCGCCGCGATCGAGGCCTTCCGGGGGTTGGATAACGTCGATGTCTTCATCCTCTACCCTCATGGCCGCGTGTCAGAGGTACAGCGCCGCCAGATGACCACGCCCAGCGAATCCAACGTCCGCGCGCTCGCCGTCGATGGCGACTTCGACGACTGTCAGGCGCGCCTCAAGGATATGTTCAACGACTTCGCGTTTCGCGACGGCGTGAAGCTGGCGGGTGTCAATTCCATCAACTGGGGCCGCGTGCTGGCGCAAATAGTCTATTACTTCACCTCTGCCGTCTCCCTTGGCGCGCCGGGGCGCGAGGTGAGTTTTACCGTACCCACGGGCAACTTCGGCGACATCTTCGCAGGCTACATCGCGAAGCGGATGGGCCTTCCCATCGCGGACCTCGTGGTCGCCACGAACCAGAACGACATTCTTGACCGCTGCCTGAAGGGGCAGGGCTATCGCAAGGGGCCGACGCATCCTTCGATCAGCCCCTCGATGGACATTCAGGTCTCCTCCAACTTCGAACGCGCGCTTTTTGACGCCTATGAGCGCGATGGCAGGGCGGTGGCGCAACTGATGGCCGAACTGGCGGAGGGCGGTTTCGACGTCTCCCAGGGCGCGATGCAGGCCTTGCAGGACACCTACCGCTCCGGTCGCGCTTCGGAGGAGGAAACCACCGCTACCATCAGGCGCACGCTAGAAACCACAGGCGAACTGCTCTGCCCCCACTCGGCAGTCGGCGTGAAAGTGGCTGAAGAGCAACGCGATGCGGAGACCCCGATGATAACCCTCGCCACCGCGCACCCCGCCAAGTTCCCCGACGCCGTCGAGGCCGCGACCGGCATCCGCCCGGCATTGCCGCCCCGCATGGCCGACCTGTTCGAGCGCCCCGAACGCATGACCCGTGTGGCCAACGACCTCGATGCGCTCAAGACCCATATTCTGGAGGCCCTCGCATGAGCCTGAATCAGCACCGTCTCGACAACGGCTTTCGCATCGTCACCGAACACATGCCAGGCCTGGCCTCCGCTTCCATCGGCATCTGGGTCAATGCGGGCGGTCGCCACGAGGCGACCCAGCAGAACGGCATCGCGCACTTCCTCGAACATATGGCCTTCAAGGGCACCGCCCGGCGCACCTCCCTGCAGATCGCCGAGGCCATCGAGGATGTGGGCGGCTATATCAACGCCTATACCAGCCGCGAGGTCACGGCCTATTACGTGCGCGTGCTGGAAAACGACGTGGCTCTCGGGCTGGATGTGATCGCCGACATCCTGCGCAACCCGATCCTCGACGAAAACGAGATCGAAGTGGAGCGCGGGGTGATCCTGCAGGAAATCGGTCAGGCGCTCGATACGCCAGACGATGTGATCTTCGACTGGTTGCAGGAACAAGCCTACCCTGATCAGCCCATCGGGCGTTCGATCCTTGGCCCGGCGGAGCGGGTGTCCGCCTTCAACCGCACCGACCTGCGAGACTTCATCGCCGATCACTACGGCCCCGAACAGATGATCCTGTCGGCGGCAGGGGCAGTCAACCATGACGAGATCGTGAAACTCGCTGAAACACTGTTCGGTGATATGCCCGCCAAACCGCTCTTTGACGTGGACGCGGCTCGGTTCCGGGGCGGCGAGATCCGGCAGGTCAAGACGCTGGAACAAGCGCATTTCGCGTTGGGGATCGAATCGCCGGGTTACCGGGCCGAGGATATCTACGTGGCGCAGATCTATGCCTCCGCGCTCGGCGGCGGCATGTCTTCGCGCCTGTTTCAGGAAATCCGCGAGAACCGGGGGTTGTGCTACGCCATCTTCGCGCAGGCCGGCGCCTATGCCGATACCGGCATGATGACGATCTACGCGGGCACCTCCGCCGAACAACTGCCCGAACTTGCCGGGATCACCATCGACGAGATGAAACGCGCCGCCGACGATATGTCCCCGGCGGAAGTGGCGCGGGCGCGGGCGCAGATGAAGGCGGGCCTGCTGATGGGGCTGGAAAGCCCCTCCAACCGCGCGGAACGGTTGGCGCGGCTGATGCAGATCTGGGACCGGATTCCGGGGCTGGATGAAACCATCGCCCAGATCGATTCGGTGACCACCGGCGATGTGCGCGAATTCGCGCGGACCATCGCCGCGGAGGCCCCGGCGGCATTGGCCCTCTACGGCCCGGTCGAAGCGGCACCGACGCTCGCGGCTCTGCAGGAGCGTCGCGCCGCCTGATGCTGCTGATCAAACGCAAGTTCAAGGTGGAGACGGACCGGCTGACGCTGCGCCCCCCGGTCCACTCCGACTTTCGCGCCTGGACGGCGCTGCGAGTGAACAGCGAAAAGTTCCTGAAGCCCTGGGAACCAACTTGGGCCAACGATCACCTTTCGCGCAAGGCATTCACCAACCGGGTCTACTGGGCGCGGCGGTCCGTCGCGGCGGGCACGGCGCTGCCGCTGTTCCTGATCCGCCGCGAGGATCAGTCGCTTCTGGGGGCCATCACGCTCGACAATATCAGGCGCGGGCCTGCGCAGGCGGGCACGCTGGGCTATTGGACGGGCGAACCCTTTGCCCGTCAGGGCTACATGCGGGAGGCGATCGAGGCGGTTTCGCATCAGGCCTTCACCCGGCTCGACATCTCCCGGATCGAGGCCGCCTGCCTGCCGGAAAACGCCGCCTCGCGTGGGCTGCTCGAACAGAGCGGCTTCAAGTACGAGGGCGTGGCGCAAAGCTACCTTCAGATCGACGGGCGCTGGCGGACACATGTGCTTTACGCGTCACTGCGCGGGGATCGGCGCGGCAAGACCGAGGCGGGGTAAGCCCCCTGCAGAAAACCCATCGAAATCCGCACCACCTGGTCTACATTTCAAGACAGGAGGTCTGCCCATGTTCTTCCGCCTTGCCCTGACGGCCCTGATGCTCACTCCTGCTGCTCTCGCGGCGCAGGAGCGGACGCCCAGCCATTGCATCGCGCTGGCCGAATCCACGCCGGGCGCCTCCTACGTCACGCTGGCCAGCCTGCCGGAGGTCGCGCGGGAAACGGTGCACCTGCACTACATCGCCCATGCCTCCTTCCTGATCCGCAGCCATGGCGGGTTGAATATGGTCACGGACTATACAGGCTTCACCGGTACCCTGCCGATGATCCCCGACGTGATCACCATGAACCACGCCCACGACAGCCACTGGACCGGCTTTCCCGACCCCGGCATCGGCCACACGCTGGAAGGCTGGGGCCCCTTCGGCGAAGGGATAGACCACAGCCTCGATCTGGGCGAGGTGCTGATCCGCAACGTCTCCACCGACATCCGCTCGGCCTATGGCGGGGTGGAGCCCAAGGGCAATTCGATCTTCGTCTTCGAGATGGCGGGCCTCTGCATCGGCCATCTGGGGCACCTGCACCATGAACCCGACGCCAATCAATACGCCGCCCTGGGGCGGCTCGACGTGGTTATGGCCCCGGTGGATGGCGGCTACACCCTCGACCAGCCGACGATGATCTCGATCCTCAAGCGGCTGAAGTCCTCCATCGTGATCCCGATGCACTGGTTCTCCACCTCCGCCCTGGACGATTTCCTGACCGGCATGGCGGACGCATTCAGTGTGGTGGAGGTCGGCGGCCCGGCGCTCGACGTCTCGATCGACCGGCTGCCGTCGCGACCCACGATCATGGTGCTGCGGCCTGCCTACCTCGATGTCGACCGATAGCCGCTTGCATCCGGCGCCCTGCGGCGTGATCAATGCAGCATGATGCTGAACCCCGCCGACTCCGCCTTTGCGGCCCGTCTCACCGCCGCCCTCGGTCCCGACATCCTGCGCCCCATAGAGGCACGATATCTGGAGGAACCGCGCGGGCTCTACACGGGACAGGATGCGCTTCTGGCCCTGCCGCGCAGCGCGGAGGAGGTTGCCACCCTGATCCGTCACGCCGGCGATGCGCGTGTCGGCGTCCTGCCCTACGGCGGTGGCACCGGATTGGTCGGGGGGCAGGTGGCCCCGGACGGCCTCGCGCCGCTGATCCTGTCGCTGGAGCGGATGAACAGGATCCGCGCGGTCTATCCCGAAGAGAACGCGCTGGTGGCCGAGGCGGGCGTGATCCTCGCCGACGTGCAGGCGGCAGCGGCGGAGGCGGACCGGCTCTTTCCCCTGTCACTGGCTGCGCAGGGTTCCGCGCGGATCGGCGGGAACCTCGCGACCAATGCGGGTGGAACGGGTGTGCTGCGCTACGGCAATGCGCGCGACCTCTGTCTGGGTTTGGAGGCGGTGCTGCCCGACGGGCAGATCTGGCACGGCCTGACGCGGCTGAGGAAGAACAACACCGGCTACGACCTGCGCCACCTGCTGATCGGTGCGGAAGGAACGCTGGGTGTGATCACCACCGCCGCGCTGAAGCTCTTTGCGCGCCCCGCGCGCACCGGCACCGCGCTGCTGGTGGTCGAAAGCCCCGCCGCTGCGCTGTCGCTGCTGGCGATGGCGCGGGCGCAATTGGGCGAGATGATCAGCGCCTTTGAGCTGATCCACCGCCAGGGCCTGGACTTCCTCGCCGAGAAACTGCCGGAGGTGCGGCACCCCTTTGCGACGCCCCCGGAATGGTGTGTCCTGATCGAGCTTGGACTGAGCGGCGATCTGGACCCGGCCAAGTCACTCGAGACGCTCTTTGAATCAGCGGTGGAAGCAGGGCTGGTGCCAGATGGGTTCATCGCCCAAAGCCAACAGCAATCAGACGACTTCTGGCGCATCCGCGAGATGATCCCGGAGGCGAACCGGTTGGTGGGATCGGTGTCGAGTCACGATATCTCGGTCCCACTGGGTGCCATCGCGGAATTCATCACCCGCGCAGGCGAAACGATCGCGACCGTGGGCGATTTCCGCATCAACTGCTTCGGTCACGTGGGCGACGGCAACCTGCACTACAACATCTTCCCCTCGGCGGGGCGGTCGCGGGCGGACCACGAGAACGAGCGGGGCCGGATCAAGGTGATGGTGCATGACCTTGTCGACGAACTGGGCGGATCGGTCAGCGCGGAACACGGGATCGGGCGGCTCAAGGTCGACGATCTGGAGCGTTATGGCGACCCTGCAAAGCTGTCGGCGATGCGGGCGATCAAGGCGGCGCTGGACCCGCTGGGCATCATGAACCCGGGCGCAGTCCTGCGGGCGAATTAGCCGTTTCGCGGAAAGAAAAGGGGCAGAGGCCCTTATTGCTTAGGGGGATGGATCTCGGCACCTAAGCCCCGTCGAAAGCGCAGAGCGCGTGCACCTCCATGCCCATCGCCTCCAGCTTTGCGCGGCCCCCGAGTTCCGGCAGGTCGATGATGAAGGCGGTCGACACGATCTCGCCGCCCAGCCGTTCGATCAGCTTGATGCCCGCTTGCGCCGTGCCGCCCGTGGCGAGCAGGTCGTCGACCACCAGCACCCGCTCGCCGGGCTGGATCGCGTCGTCGTGGATCTCAACGATCGCCTCGCCGTATTCCAGCGTGTACTCCTGACTGATGGTGCGCCCCGGCAGCTTGCCCTTCTTGCGGATCGGCACGAAGCCCACGCTCAGCTGGTGCGCGATGGCGCCACCAAGGATGAAGCCGCGCGCCTCCAGTCCCACGACCTTGTCGATGTCGATGCCCGCATAGGGGTGCAGCATCTGGTCGATGGCCATGCGGAACCCCCGCGCATCGGCAAAGAGGGTGGTGACATCGCGGAACATGATCCCTTCATGGGGGAAATCCACGATGGTGCGGATGTAGTCGCGAATCTGTTTCATGCGGTGCCCCTGCGCAGGGTGGCAGTCAGCGCGCCCATCCCGATCAATGCCCCGCCGCCCGCGCGGGTGATCCAGGTGAGGGCTGAGGGCCGGGCGATGACGCTGCGCAACCGGTCGGCGAGCAGCGCGTAGGCGAGGGTATTGAGGGTGGCGAGACTGACGAAAGTGGCGATCAGGATTGCGAATTGCGGCGCGAGGGGCGCGTCGGCGGTCAGGAACTGCGGTACGAAGGCGATGAAGAAGGCGATGGACTTGGGGTTCAACGCCGTCACGGCAGCGGCGTGGCCGAAAACGCCGGCAGCGCCGATATCGGCCTGCGCGGGAACGGCGAGACCCTGAGAGGGGGCCGAGCGGATCAGCCTGATGCCAAGCCAGACGAGATAAACCGCCCCGACCCACTTGAGCGCGGTGAAAAGCGTAGCGGAGGCCAGCACCAGCGCGCCAAGCCCGAGCAGTGATGCCGTCATGGCCACGAGATCGCCCAGAGCCACCCCGGCGGCGGAGGCCAGTGCGACGGAGCGGCCCTTGGACAGCGCGTAGGACAGCACCAGCAGGACAGTTGGTCCAAGGATCAGCAGCAGGGCGGTCGAGGCGGCGACGAATGTCAGCCAGAGTTCAAGGGTCATCGGGGATCCTTTCGTTTCGGGGCTATCAAAGACAGCTTGAAGGCCATCGCGCAACTGGGAATTTGGAGCGCTGAAACGTTGCCGGAAGGGCACTCCTCAGATTTCGAGATCGGCCAGCAACGCGGCCCAGGACGCGCCATGCATGTCGCGGTCCCTCAGGCTGCCCTGCACCTGCGGGCGCGGCAGGCTGATCTTGATCACATGCAGGTCTGCAATGTCGAAGCGCTTGATCTCCTGTTGGTTCGCGCCGAGCATCTGCGCCACGGCTTCGGTCTTCAGCCGCGCCTGCACCTCGCGGTAGGCCGCGTCCGACCCGCAGAAGATGTCGATGGTCAGCCAGAACGGCCCTGCGTTCTTGGAACGGACCTTGTCGACCAGATCGCCCAGCGGTGTCATGCCTCAAACACTTCCAGCGTGAAGGCGTCCATCGGATCGTCCAGCGTCAGCACGTGGTTCAGCGCGAATTCATAGGTCTGGCCGCGTGGCATCTCGGCGGGGGAGAAGAGGAAGGCGAAGGTCGGCTGTTCCTCGTCGCGGGTCAGCGGATGGTGCAGCATATAGGGTTTCAGCAGCTTGCCGATCTCCATGCTCAGCGCATCGGTGGGGGCGGTGACGATCCCCACAACGCCGATCTCGGCGGCGCTGGAACGGCGGATTTCGAGAGACCCGAAGCTCGCGGAATGGCCCATCAGGCGCAACTCGATGCTGAACGCGTCGGGCGAGAGCCCCAACCGCTCGCAGACCTTGGCGCTGCACTTCGCCTCGATGTCCGCGGCCCATTCGGCAGCCTGCGCGACATAGCGGGCGTCCCGCAGGATCGCCATCAGGACGGTCTGGAACCCGGCAGGCCGCGCGCCTTCCAGCTTCACGGTGTATCGGTCCGACGGCACCCACTTCGAGCCCGTCACCCGGACGCGGGCATCGTCCACTGCCTTGTAGCGCGCCTCGGTCACATCGAGGTGACCGCCCGGCTCATGGAGGATGAAAGGGTCCGAGTTCTCATAGAGCATATGCGCTGAAACGGTGTGTGGCGTTGCGCGTGACCCCTCGGCGAGGAGGGAGACGGTGAATCCCTCCGCGTCGAAATCGACCATGATCACCCCGGACTGGGGATTGGTGGCGCAAAGCGCCCCGCATTCGCCGATCTTTGCCCCGTGCCAGGCCCCGCCCGCATGGCAGCCCCGTTGCAAGGGCAGCGCCGCGATGATGGCGGTGTCGGTGGTGCGGCCCGCGATGACGATATCGGCCCCGGTGTCGAGGGCGGCTGCGATCTGCTCCGCGCCCGCCAGTGCGACGATATTGGTGCAATCGGCAAAGCTGTCGCGGGTAATCTCGGGGGCATTGGGCAGGGGCGCGATACGGCCTGCGTCCAGCGCCCGCGCTATGGCCTCGAGCTGCTGCTGGCTCCGCAGCACGGCGATTTTCACCGGCCTTCCCTGTTCGGCGGCGATCTCGCGGGTGATGCCGGTCATCCAGTCCACCGCCGCATCCGCCCCGCAGGTGCCTGCGGTCCCGATCACCAGCGGGCAGCCTGCCTCGGCCCGCGCCTCCATCAGCCCCGCCCATTCCAGCTTGGTCGAGGCGCGGGCGTATTTCGACACCCCGCGCCCCAGATAGGAGGGGCCGCTGTCGGTCGATCCGCCATCGACCGCGATGATGTCGGGGCGCGCCGCGACTCCCCGCGCCAGCGCCGCCTTGTCGTAGTTCAGCCCCAGTGCGCCCGAGGGGATCAGCACGCGGACCATGGCGCTAGTCCGTCACGGCCTGGGGTTTCTTCAGCACGCCCCGCAGGAACATCGGGGCGACAAATCCGACGATGGCAAACAGCCACAACCCGATGGAGATCGGCGAGGAGAACAGGAACATCGTGTCTCCGTCCGACAGCACCATCGCGCGGCGCAGGGCGTTCTCCATGCTGCCGCCCAGCAGGATGCCGAGGATCACCGGCACGGTAGGAATGTCGAGCTTGCGCAGGACGTAGCCAAGGACCCCGAAACCCACCATCAGCAGCAGGTCGAAATAGCTGCCGGACAGCGAATAGATCCCCACGAAGCTGATCATCGTGACCCCCGGCAGCAGCACCCATGCGGGCACCATGAGGATCTTCACGAAGACCTTCACCATCGGCACGTTCATCAGCAGCAGCACCACGTTGGCGATCAGGAGCGAGGCGATGAGACCCCAGACGACCTCGGGCCGGTCGGTAAACAGCGTCGGCCCCGGCGTGATGTTGAGCGTCATCAAGAGCGCCAGCAGCACCGCCGTGGTGCCCGACCCCGGCACGCCCAGCGTCAGCATCGGCACCAGCGCGCCTCCGGCGGCGGCATTGTTGCCCGCCTCCGGTGCGGCCACGCCCTTGGGCGCGCCCTGACCGAAACCG
The DNA here is from genome assembly GCA_038257185.1 of Rhodobacterales bacterium. Taxonomy (GTDB): domain Bacteria; phylum Pseudomonadota; class Alphaproteobacteria; order Rhodobacterales; family Rhodobacteraceae; genus Sulfitobacter. The sequence goes on from JBBSJO010000020.1 coordinate 30,173, forward strand.
CCCTTTGGCCCGGCGATGGATTTCTCCATCATGTAGGTCATGAAACTGCCCAGCGACGCACCTGCACCCGGCAGGATACCCGCGATGAACCCCACGACGGAGGACCGCAGCATCGTCCACTTGGTGTCGTTGATGTCTTTCCAGGGGATGCTCACCTTGTCGAGCTTGACGCCGATGGACGAGCCCTTGCCGTGGCTCTCGATGAAGAAGAACACCTCGGCGATGGCGAAAAGGCCCACGATGGCGACGAGGAAATCGACGCCGTCCATCAGGTGCATGTTGCCGCCTGTCAGGCGCGGCATGCCGGAGTTGTTGTCCACGCCGATCATGGCGATGCCGAGACCGATGCAGGAGGCAATGGCGGACTTCGCCTGATTGTTGGAGGCCATGCCGCCAAGGGTGCAGAAGGCGAGCAGGTAGAGCGCGAAGTATTCGGCAGGGCCAAAGAGGTAGGCAACGCGGGCCAAGAGCGGTGCCAGCAGCATCAGGCCCAAGGTGGCAAGGAAGGCACCGACGAAGGAGGCCACGCCGGACAGCACCAGCGCATCGCCTGCACGGCCCTGCTTTGCCATCGGGTAGCCATCGAGCGTGGTCATCAGCGCAGGTTCATCGCCCGGAATGTTGAGCAGGATCGACGAGATCCGCCCGCCGTACATCGCGCCGTAATAGACAGCGGTCATCAGCACCAGCGCGGAAGTGGCGTCGAGGCCCATCGTGAAGGTGAGCGGGATCAGGATCGCCACGCCGTTCGATGGCCCGAGCCCCGGCAGCGCGCCAATTATGGTGCCGAGGAAACAGCCGATCACGGCGAGCATCAGGGTGAAGGGCGACAGCGCGACACTGAAGCCGAGCGAGAGATTGGCGAGAAGTTCCATGGTCTAGAACCAGCCTTTCGGGACACCGACGAGGCTGAGCCCCAATGCGTATCTGAAGAGGAGAAACAGCCCCACCGAAAGGCCGACGCCCGCCAGCACCGCAGGCAGCGGGCGCGGGGAAATCTGGTAGCTGAGGATGCCTGCGGTGATTGCCGTGGTGATCAGGAATCCAAAGGGTTTGAGCGCATAGGCATAGCAGACCAACACCATGACGGCGACGGCCAGCGACACAAACGTCCGCGCGGCGGGCCAGTCGGGGTTCGGGTCCGGTCGGATGATGAGAAACAGGGAGGACAGCGCCGCCACGCCCGCGATCAGAAGGGGAAAGGCGCGCGGGCCGACCGGGTCGGCGAGAAAGCTGGTCTGAATTTGGGTCGCGCTGGCCCCGTAAGCCAGCGCGATGAACAACATGACCAGACCGAAAAGACGGTCTGAGGCCATTACTGGATCACTCCGAGCTCTTTCGACATGGTCTGGATGTCGGCGATCACGCCATCGACCCAGCCCTGGAAGTCGTCACCGACGAGCGTGAAGGGGGCGAGACCGTTGGCCTCCATCGACGCTTTCCATTCATCGCTTTCGGCAACCTGCTTGAGCTTGTCGGCCCAGCCGTTGAATTCCTCGTCCGAGATGCCCTTGGGTACGTAGAGTCCACGCCAGTTTGGCGCGACCACGTCGTAACCCTGCTCCTTGGCGGTCGGGATATCGTCGAAGCCCGGCACCCGCTCGTCCGTCAGCACCGCGATCACACGAACTTCGCCGGATTTCACGAATCCCACGATCTCGGACATGTCGCCGGTCATCGCCTGCGTGAAACCGCCGACGGTCTGGGTGATCGCATCGGCACCACCGTCGACACCGATGTACTTGATCTTGCGGATGTCGGTGAAGCCTGCCTTTTCAAGGATCATCAGGGGTTTCATGTGATCGAACCCCCCCACGGCAGAGCCACCTGCGAAGGCCACGGAAGACGGGTCTTCCTTGATCATGTTGACCATGTCGTCGAGATTCTGGATCGGGCTGTCGTTGGCCACGACGATCACGCCGGGATCGGCACCGATCGCCCCGACAAAGCGCACCTGATCGGCAGTCGCTCCGGCATAGGCATTCTGTGCCAGCCGGGTGGTGGTGGCCGATGACGCCGCGACGATGAGGTCGGCATTGTCGTTCTGTTCGTTCACCACGTAGCTGAACGCGAGACCGCCACCGGCACCTGCCATGTTGGTGACCTGAACGGGCTGGTCCACGGCACCGATGTCAAACATGATCTTGCCAATCTGGCGGCAGGTGAAGTCCCAGCCGCCGCCGGGGTTGGCGGGGGCGATGCACTCCGCCGCCGATACCGCAGAGCCCGCGCCGAGCATCGCAGTCGCGATCATGGCCTTGAAAATGCTGTGTTTCATGGAGTCCTCCCAGACGATTATTTTTATACTGCCTGCAAACCTGCCCCATGCACCCGATCATTGCAATCCGTGTTTACACGCCACGGTTTCAGGCGTGCAGGGCGGCATCCACCTTGATCCGCCGCAGCACCACATTGGTCTGGGCGGAATTCACGGCGGGTTGCAGGAACAGGAACTGCTCCAGAAAGGTGTTGTAGGCCTCGATGTCCCGGCACAGCACCCGCAGGTGATAGTCCGACTGCCCGGTGGTGGCATAGCATTCCATCACCTCTTCGCGCGCCTGCACCGCCTTGATGAAGCGTTGCAGCGCGGGGGCGTCGTGGCGCGTCAGATGGACCTGCACGATGGCCTCGAACCCCAGACCCATCGCGGCGGGGCTGACGATGGCCGCATAGCGGGTGATCACGCCTGCCTCCTCCAATGCCCTGACGCGCCGCCAGCAGGCGGAGGCCGAAATGTTCACCCGCTCGGCCAGCTGCGCATTGGGCATGCGCGAGTCCTGTTGCAGCAGGACCAGGAGCTTGTGGTCGGTGGCATCCATCGGTCAGAATTTCCACAGATTTGTAATATTTCGAGTAATCTAACCTCAGAAGATGGAATCGCAAACCAAATTAGACGCGGATTTCCATTTTTTCTGCGCTATCTTGGTCATCAGGAGGCCGCCATGACCCAGTCCGATCATTCCTTCGACACCTACAAGCTCGAAGACCGCTACGCCCAGCCAAAGGGCCGCGTCTTCATGACCGGCACGCAGGCTTTGGTGCGCATCATGCTCGATCAGGCGCGGCGGGACCGGGACGCAGGGCTGAACACCGCCGGGTTTGTCTCAGGCTATCGCGGCTCCCCGCTGGGCGGGCTGGATCAGGAGATGTGGCGTGTCGCCAAGCGCCTGGAGGGGGCGCGGGTGAAGTTCCTGCCCGCCGTCAACGAGGATCTCGGCGCGACCGCCGTTCTTGGCGCGCAGCAGGCGCATCTGGACCCGCATGCCGAGGTCGAGGGCGTGTTCTCGATGTGGTACGGCAAGGGGCCGGGCGTGGATCGCTCCGGCGACGCGCTCAAGCACGGCAACGCCTATGGCTCCGCGCCCAAGGGCGGCGTGCTGGTGGTGGCGGGCGACGACCACGGCTGTGTCTCGTCCTCCATGCCGCATCAGTCGGATGTGGCTTTCATGGCCTGGTTCATGCCCACGCTGAACCCGGCCTCCGTGGCCGAGTACCAGACCTTCGGAGAGTACGGCTTTGCATTGTCGCGTTTCTCCGGGACATGGGTCGGGTTCAAGGCGATCTCGGAAACGGTCGAATCCGGCGCGTCTGTCGATCTGTCGCCAGACCGAACCTTCGCGCAACCGGACTACACCGCGCCACAGGGCGGGTTGCACGTGCGCCTCGGCGATCTGCCCTCGCCCCTCATCGAGAACCGCATCCACGACAAGCTGCAGGCCGTGCAGGCCTTTGTCGAGGCGAACCCGATCGACCGGCATATCTATGAGATCAAGGATGCAAACTACGGCATCGTGACGACCGGCAAGGGCCACCTCGACACGATGGAGGCGCTGCGCCTTCTGGGCCTGACCGAGGACAAGTGCCGCGCGCTCGGCATCGACATCTACAAGGTCGGGATGGTCTGGCCACTCGCGCGCCGCGACGCGCTGGATTTCGTGAATGGCAAGCGCGAGGTCCTCGTGATCGAGGAAAAGCGCGGCATCATCGAGAGCCAGTTCAAGGAGGCCTTCTACGACTGGCCCGGTTCCAAACCTGCCCGCATGGTCGGCAAGCACGACGAGAAGCTGAACGCGCTGGTGCCCTGGACCGGGGAGCTGTCGCCTCTCCTGCTGGTGCCGATCATCGCCGCCCGACTGGACGCATTCTTTCCGGATGAGAAACTGGTCGAAAAGGCCCGCGCCCTGACCGACACGCCGCCCGTCCTGCTGAACGTGCCGGGCGCGACCCGCACGCCCTATTTCTGCTCGGGCTGCCCGCACAACACCTCGACGAAGGTGCCCGAGGGCTCCACCGCCAATTCCGGAATCGGCTGCCACGTCATGGCCAGCTGGATGGACCGCGAGACGGCGGGCTTTGCGCAAATGGGCGGCGAGGGCGTGCCGTGGATCGCGACCTCTCTGTTCAACGGCGGCAAGCACGTTTTCCAGAACCTCGGCGAGGGGACTTGGTACCACTCGGGCAGCCTCGCGATCCGGCAGGCGGTCGCTGCGAAGGCCAATATCACGTACAAGATCCTCTACAACGACGCCGTCGCCATGACCGGCGGGCAGCCGGTGGACGGCCCGGTTTCCGTTCACGGCATCGCGCAGGCGGCGCGGGCGGAGGGCATCAGGCGGATCGCCGTCGTCTCCGACACGCCAGAAAAGTTCGCGAAGGGCGATTTTCCGTCCGAGACCTCCTTCGACCACCGGCGCGACCTCGACACCGTGCAGCGCGAATTGCGCGAGATCCCCGGCGTCACCGTCCTGATCTACGAACAGACCTGCGCCACCGAGAAGCGGCGCAAGCGCAAGCGCGGACTGATGGACGACCCCAGGAAGTTCGTGATGATCAACGATCTGGTCTGCGAGGGCTGCGGGGATTGCAGCCTCGAAAGCAATTGCCTTAGCGTCGAGCCGAAGAAGACCGAGTTCGGCACCAAGCGGCAGATCAACCAATCGACCTGTAACAAGGATTATTCCTGCCTCAACGGTTTCTGCCCGTCCTTCGTGACCGTCGAAGGCGGCACCCGGCGCAAGAAAACCGGCGCGGGGCTGGACGCGGAAGCTTTGGCCGGTGCTTTGCCTGATCCCAAGCTGCCCTCGCTCGAGAAGCCCTACGATCTGCTGGTCACGGGCGTCGGCGGCACGGGCGTCGTAACGGTGGGCGCGCTGATCACCATGGCCGCGCATCTGGAAGGCAAGGGGTCAAGCGTGCTCGACTTCACCGGCTTCGCGCAGAAGTTCGGCACCGTGCTGGGCTACGTCCGCCTCGCCGCGCGCCCCGCCGACGTGCATCAGGTGCGCATTGACCAGGGGTCCGCGGATGCCGTAATCGGTTGCGACATGGTGGTCAGTTCTGCGCCCAAGGCCTCCGCGCACTACCGTCGCGGCACGAAGGTGGTGCTGAACCGGGCCGAGATGCCCACGGGCGATCTGGTCCTGAACCGCGACGCCGATCTGGCC